>NZ_JAFGYW010000009.1:0-166766 GCF_017491595.1 Pseudomonas sp. 51_B | reverse complement strand
TATGGCGGATAGCACCCTCGGTGAAGATCGCGATATCGGTGGTGCCGCCGCCGATGTCCACCAAGCACACGCCCAACTCTTTCTCGTCATCGGTCAGCACCGAGTAGGCCGAAGCCAGCTGCTCGAGAATGATGTCGTCGATTTCAAGGCCGCAACGGCGCACGCACTTTTCGATGTTCTGAGCGGCGTTGACTGCGCAGGTGACCACATGAACCTTGGCCTCCAGACGAACGCCAGACATACCCAGTGGTTCGCGGACCCCTTCCTGGTTGTCGATCACGTAGTCCTGCGGCAGGGTGTGCAGCACGCGCTGGTCGGCAGGAATCGCCACGGCCTGGGCGGCGTCGAGCACGCGCTCGAGGTCGGCCACGCTGACCTCGCGGTCGCGGATGGCGACGATGCCGTGGGAGTTCAGGCTACGGATATGGTTGCCCGCCACGCCAACGAAGGCCGAGTGGATACGGCAGCCAGCCATCAGCTGGGCCTCTTCCACTGCGCGCTGGATCGACTGCACGGTCGACTCGATGTTCACCACCACGCCTTTCTTCAGGCCGCGGGACGGGTGGGTGCCGATGCCCACGATTTCCAAGGTCCCGTCTTCGCCCACTTCACCCACCAGCGCCACCACTTTGGATGTGCCGATGTCCAGCCCGACGATCATTTTGCCGCTATGCGCGTTTGCCATGGTCCTGCCTCTCTCTAATTCTTCGCAACGGCGGGTTGGGCCGTCGTCGGTGCGTTCGGTTCCCGCCAGCCAACGGCAAGCCCGTTGGCGTAACGCAGATCAATGCGGGCGATATTGGTGATCTGCTCTTTGAGTGTCTTGTCGTAAATGGCAATGAAACGGCGCATCTTCTCCACCAGATGATCGCGCCCCAGCAGCAGTTCGATGCCTGGCCCGGCGCTGCTTGCACCGGTGGTCAGGAACCAGCTGCCACGCTCGCGCAATTCCAGACGTGCGATGGAAAAGCCCAAGGGACGCAGCATCTGGCTCAATACCTGATACTGCTGCATGACTTGTTGTTGAGCGCGCTGCGGCCCGGCCAGCTGCGGCAAGTGCTCGTAATTGGCCAGTTCACGCGGAGTGAAGGCTTGGCCCTGGTTGTTCAGCAGCGCTTCGTCACCCCAGCGCGCCACTGGCAGTTGTTCTTCAAGGCGGATCACCACTTCGTCCGGCCACACCCGACGCACTTCGGCATGGGCGATCCAGGGCATCTGCTCGAGCTCGGCGCGCATCGCCGGGAGGTCGACACTGAAGAAGCTCGCCGCCACGTAAGGTGCAATGCGTTGCTGCACCGACTGCTGGCTGATGTAGGTCAGGTCACCCTGCACATCGATCTTGGTGATCGGCCGATCGGCATAGGGCATCAGGCGAATGGCACCCTCGTAGGCGCCGAACCCAGCCGCCACCAGCACGATCGGCCATAACAAACGCTTCAGACCACCCAGGCTCGGCCGTGGCAGGCGCGCCGATACGGGCTCGTCGGCCACCAGTCGGCTGGCACCACGTGGCACCGGCTTGCTGCGGCCGGTAACGGGTTGCTGCTGACGTATCATTGCGCCTTGCATGATGCTTAACCTCGCGTCGCCACGCTTTCAGCCAGGATTGCCAGCACCAGTTGCTGGAAATCCAGGCCGGCCGCGCGGGCCGCCATGGGCACCAGGCTATGATCAGTCATGCCTGGTGCGGTGTTGACTTCGAGCAGCCAGAAGCGGCCTTGCTCGTCCTGCATCACGTCCAGCCGGCCCCAGCCTTCGATGCCGATGGCATCGCAGGCGCGCGCGGTCAGGTCGATCAGTTCCTGCTCTTTGGCACTGTCCAGGCCGCACGGGATGCGGTACTGGGTGTCATTGGCGATGTACTTGGCGTCGTAGTCGTAGAACACGTGCGGCGTACCCAGTGCGATCGGCGGCAGCACCTGGCCACGCAGAACAGCGATGGTGAACTCCGGGCCGTGAATCCATTGCTCGACCAGGACCTGTGAATCGTAGCGGGCAGCGTCCTTCCAGGCGGCGACCAGCTCTTGCTCGCTGTTCACCTTGGCCATGCCGATGCTCGAACCTTCATGGGCGGGTTTGACGATCAACGGGAAGCCCAGTTCCGTGCCAGCAGCAATACAATCATTTTCGCTGCCAAGTACTGCATGGCGAGGGGTAGGAATACCCAGGCTCTGCCATACCTGCTTGGTACGAAGTTTGTCCATTGCCAGTGCCGAAGCGAGGATGCCGCTGCCGGTATAGGGGATGCCCAGACACTCGAGCAGCCCCTGCATGCTGCCGTCTTCACCGCCACGGCCGTGAAGGATGATGAAGGCGCGGTCGATCTTCTCGTTCTGCAGGCGCGCCAGCAGATCGTCGCCCACATCGATGCCGACCACGTCGACACCAGCAGTGCTCAGGGCGTCTATAACAGCGGCGCCGGACTTCAGCGACACTTCACGCTCGGCGCTTTTGCCACCGTACAGCACGGCCACGCGCCCGAACGCTTTCACGTCCAGGGTGCTGTGCAGTTGTTGGTAAGCGCTGGTCATTTCGACTTCTCCTGCTTGGCGCCAGCAAACAGCGGGCTTTTCATCAGTTGCGGGGCCAGGCCACCGACATCACCGGCACCCTGGCAAAGCAGGATGTCACCGGCGCGCAGCAGCGGTTTGACCAGCGGCGCCAGTTCCGCGCCACGTTCGATGTAGATTGGGTCCAGCTTGCCGCGCTGGCGGATGCTGTGGCACAGCTGGCGGCTGTCGGCACCGGGGATCGGCTCCTCGCCGGCCGGGTAGACCTCCATCAGCAAAAGCACATTGGCGTCACCCAGCACCTGGACGAAATCGTCGTACAGGTCGCGCGTACGGCTGTAACGGTGCGGCTGGTAGACGATCACCAAGCGACGGCTTGGCCAGCCTCCGCGCACGGCTTTGATCACTGCAGCGACTTCGGTCGGGTGGTGGCCATAGTCGTCGACCAGCATCACGCTGCCGCCTTCTACAGGCAGCTCGCCGTATACCTGGAAGCGTCGCCCTACGCCCTGGAAGCCAGACAGGCCCTGAACGATGGCTTCATCGTTGATCCCTTCGTCAGTGGCGATGGCGATGGTGGCCAAGGCATTGAGCACGTTGTGATTACCGGGCATGTTCACCGACACCTCCAGCGGCTCGCGGTCGCGACGCAGCACGGTGAAGTGAGTTTGCATGCCCTGCTGGCGCACGTTGATGGCGCGGATGTCAGCCTCTTCGCTGAAGCCATAGGTCACGGTCGGGCGCTTGACCTGCGGCAGGATCTCGCGAACCACCGGGTCATCCAGGCACATCACGGCCAAGCCATAGAACGGCAGGTTGTGCAGGAACTCGACGAAGGTCTTCTTCAACTTGTTGAAGTCGCCTTCATAGGTCGCCATGTGGTCGGCATCGATGTTGGTGACCACCGCAACCATCGGCTGCAGATGCAGGAAACTGGCATCGCTTTCGTCAGCTTCGGCGATCAGATAACGGCTGGTGCCAAGCTGGGCGTTGGTGCCGGCAGCGGTCAAGCGGCCACCGATGACGAACGTTGGGTCCAGCCCGCCAGCGGCAAACACCGAGGCCAGCAGGCTGGTAGTGGTGGTCTTGCCATGGGTACCGGCCACGGCCACGCCGTGGCGGTAGCGCATCAGTTCGGCCAGCATCTCGGCACGCGGCACCACCGGGATGCGTCGTTCAAGGGCTGTGGCGACTTCCGGGTTGGCCGGGTTGATCGCACTCGACACCACCAGCACATCGGCGGTGGCGGCGTTTTCGGCACGGTGGCCTACAAATATCTGGGCGCCGAACGACTCCAGACGCTCGGTCACCGGAGATGCCTTGAGGTCAGAGCCGGACACCTGATAGCCCAGGTTCAGCAGCACTTCAGCGATGCCGCACATGCCCACCCCACCGATACCGACGAAGTGGATGCGATTGATACGGCCCATTTTCGGCTGGGGCATGGCCTTCTGGCTTTCAACCATGGGCCACCTCCAGGCAGACATCGACTACGGTGCTGGTTGCAGCAGGTTTGGCCAGGCGCCGTGCGGTGCCAGCCATGGTGTTGAGTTTCTCGGGTTGCATCAGCACCTCGTTCAGGCGTTCAGCGAGTTGCGCTGCGCCAGTTGTCGCTTGTGGCATGAGGAAGGCAGCGCCCTCCCGAGCCAGATATTGAGCATTGTGGGTCTGGTGATCGTCGATGGCGTGGGGCAATGGCACCAGCATCGAAGGCAGGCCCGCGGCTGCCAGTTCGCTCACGGTCAGGGCACCGGCCCGGCAGACCACGATATCGGCCCAGCCGTAGGCATGGGCCATGTCTTTGATGAACGGTTCGACCTGAGCCTGAACACCCGCTTCGCGGTAGCGCTCGGCTGTGGCGGGCGCATGGTGCTTGCCGGCCTGGTGGAATACTTCCGGGCGCAGGCTAGCGGGAACTTCGGACAGGGCCTTGGGCAACAGTTTGTTCAAAGGTTCGGCCCCCAGGCTGCCACCCATGACCAGCAGGCGTGCACGGCGCTCGGCCAGCGGCGCGCGCTGGGCATCCATGAAGAGCTCTGGGCGCACCGGATTGCCGGTGGTGCGCAGTTTCTCGCTGGCGCCGAAGGTCGCTGGGAAGGCTTCGCACACCCGCGCAGCCAGCGGCAGCAGCAGGCGGTTGGTGGTGCCGGCACGGGCGTTCTGCTCGTGGATCACCAGTGGCACCCCGCACAGCCGCGCGGCCACACCGCCCGGCCCGGTCACATAGCCGCCGAAGCCGACCACGCAGACAGGCTTGAGCTGGCGCACGATGCGCATTGCCTGCAGCACGGCCTTGACCAAGGTGAACGGCGCCTTGAGCAGCGACAGCTTGCCTTTGCCACGCAGGCCACTGACCTGGATCAGATGTAAAGGCAGGCCTGCTTGCGGGACCAGTTCGTTCTCGATACCCCGTGGGGTGCCCAGCCAATGCACGGTGTAGCCACGCGTTTGGAACTCGCGGGCGCAGGCCAAGGCTGGGAACACATGGCCCCCAGTACCGCCAGCCATGATCAGCACATGCTTGCCGTCAGCGGCCATGACTGGTCTCCTCGGCAAAATCGCTTTCTTTAAACTCGTGTTCCTCGCTGCCCAGGTGCGTGCGGCTCTCCCATTCGATACGCAACAGCAAGCCCACGCAGGCACAGCAAATCACCAGCGAGGAGCCCCCATAACTGAGGAATGGTAAGGTCAGGCCCTTGGTCGGCAGCAGGCCGACGTTTACGCCAATGTTGATCAGGAACTGACCGATCCACAGAAACGCCAGGCCGAACGCCATGTACGCGGCGAAGAACTGCTTGGCCTTCTCGGCCCAGAGGCCAATGTACAGCGCACGCACCGTCACGAAGACGAACAGCGCGATGGTGACCAGCGAGCCGACCACTCCCAGCTCTTCAGCCAGCACCGAGAACACGAAGTCGGTGTGCGCTTCAGGCAGGTAGAACTGCTTCTGCACGCTATTACCCAGGCCAACGCCCAACCACTCGCCGCGGCCGAAGGCGATCAGCGCCTGGGTCAGCTGGTAGCCGGACCCGAACTGGTCGGACCAAGGGTCGGTGAAGGTAATCAAGCGTGCCATCCGGTAGGGCTGCGCCTGGACCAGCACGAACACCGCGAGCACCGCCAGTACCACCATCAGGCTGAAGCGGAATAGCCCCACCCCCCCTAGGAACAACATGGCAGCAGCGGCGCCCATCATGACTACGGTGGCACCGAAGTCTGGCTCCATCAGCAGCAGCGCGGCCATTGGCAACAGCACGATGAAAGGTTTGAAGAAGCCCATCCAGGTTTCGCGCACTTCGGTCTGCCGGCGCACCAGGTACCCGGCCAGGTAGATGACCACGAAGACCTTGGCGATTTCCGATGGCTGTACGTTGAAGAAGCTGAAACCGATCCAGCGCATCGAGCCGTTGACCTCACGGCCAATCCCAGGCACCAGCACCAGCACCAGCAAGCCGAAGGCACCCAGCAGCATCGTGAAGCCCATGCGCTGCCAGGTGGCGATCGGCACCATCATGGTCGCGCCGCAGGCTACAAGCCCGAGGAACACGTACACCAAGTGACGGAACATATGGTAGAGCGGGTTCCCCGACTGCACGGCGGCCACCTCGGACGACGCCGAGGTGATCATTACCAAGCCCAGGCCAAGCAGCGCCAGGCAACCGGCCAGCAGCGGGAAGTCCAGGTCGATGCCACGGCCGCTGATCAGCGGCGACGGGTAAGGTTTGAGGATGCCGAAAATCATGCCAGCTCCCCCGCCGCCTGGGCGAACAGGCGCCCACGCTCTTCGAAATTCTTGAACATGTCGAGGCTGGCGCACGCAGGCGACAGCAGCACGGCATCACCCGCCTGTGCCAGTTGGGCGCATTGCTCAACGGCCTCGCCCAGGGTCTGAACACGCACCAGCGGTATGCCTTCACCCAGTGCCTGGGCCAGGCGCTCGGCATCGCGGCCCAGCAGCACCACGGCACGGCAGTAACGCTCGACAGGCTCGCGCAGGGCGGCAAAGTCTGCCCCCTTGCCGTCGCCACCTGCAATCAGCACCAGCTTGCCATCGATATCCGCGCCCAGGCCCTCGATCGCCGCCAATGCAGCACCGACGTTGGTAGCTTTGGAGTCGTCGTACCAGTTCACGCCATTGCGCTCACGGACCCACTGGCAGCGATGGGCCAGCCCCTTGAACTCACGCAGCGCCTCAAGCATCGGTGCGAACGGCAGGCCAGCAGCATGCCCCAGCGCCAAAGCCGCCAGAGCGTTGCTCTGGTTGTGAGCGCCGCGGATCTTCAATTCGCGTACAGGCAGCAGCGCTTGGAATTCATAGGCCAGGTACTTCTCGCCGTCGACTTCACGCAGGCCGAACGCTTTGAAGTCGGGTTGATTAAGGCCGAAGGTGAAGCAGGGACGGCCCTCAACCGGCAGCGGCCGGCTCAGAGCATCCTGGCGGTTTACCACGACCTGCCGGGCGCCGCGGAAGATCCTGTGCTTGGCCAGGTGATAGGCAGGCAGCCCACTGTAGCGGTCCATGTGGTCTTCGCTGATGTTCAGCACGGTGGCAACTTCGGCGTTGAGCTGGTCGGTGGTTTCCAGTTGGAAGCTCGACAGTTCCAGCACGTAAAGCTCCACGTCATCGCTGAGCAGATCCAATGCCGGGGTACCCAGGTTGCCGCCTACGGCCACCCGCTTTCCGGCTTTGGCGGCCATGTCGCCAACCAGGGTGGTCACGGTGCTTTTGGCATTGGAACCGCTGATCGCCACGATCGGCGCCTTGGCGTGGCGTGCGAATAGCTCGATGTCACCCGACAGCTGCACGCCACGTGCGGCAGCCTGCTGCAGGGCTGGGGTGGCCAAGGCCAGGCCAGGGCTCACGTACAGCTCATTGGCGCGGCACAGGAAGTCCACGTCCAGTTCACCACAACGTACTTCCACCTGCGGGTAATCACGGCGCAGGGTTTCCAGTTCCGGCGGTTGTTCGCGGGTGTCGGCGACCGCAAAGGCGATGCCCCGGCTCGCCAGGAAGCGAACCAGGGACATGCCGCTCTTGCCGAGGCCGACAACGATGCGGAATTGGTCGGAAGCGATCAATGACACGCTTTTCTACCTCAGTTTCAGGGTGGCGAGGCCGATCAGAACCAGAATCACGGTGATGATCCAGAAACGGACGATCACGCGTGGCTCAGGCCAGCCCTTGAGTTCAAAGTGATGGTGAATCGGCGCCATGCGGAACACACGCTTGCCGGTGAGCTTGAACGAGGCAACCTGGATCACCACCGACAAGGTTTCCATCACGAAGATGCCGCCCATGATGAACAACACGATTTCCTGACGCACGATCACCGCGATGGTGCCCAACGCTGCGCCCAGGGCCAGTGCGCCGACGTCGCCCATGAACACCTGGGCCGGGTAGGTGTTGAACCACAAAAAGCCAAGGCCAGCACCGATCAGCGCACCGCAGAACACGATCAGCTCGCCCGAACCTGGTACGTAAGGGATCAGCAGGTATTCGGCGAACTTCACGTTACCCGAGAGGTAGCAGAAGATGCCCAAGGCACCACCGACCATCACGGTCGGCATGATCGCCAGGCCGTCCAGGCCATCGGTCAGGTTGACCGCGTTGCTGGAGCCAACGATGACGAAATAGGTGAGTACCACGAAGCCGACACCCAATGGGATGGTGACGTCTTTGAGAAACGGTACGATCAGCGTGGTTTCTACGCTGGTAGGCGCAGTCATGTACAGGAACAGCGCCGCGCCAAGACCGAACACCGATTGCCAGAAATACTTCCAGCGGCTCGGCAAGCCACGGGAGTTCTTTTCGATCACCTTACGGTAGTCGTCCACCCAGCCAATGGCACCGAACAGCAGGGTGACGATCAGCACGGTCCACACGTAGCGATTGGACAGGTCGGCCCACAACAGGGTGCTGACGCCGATGGCAGACAGAATCAAAGCGCCACCCATGGTCGGGGTGCCGGATTTGGACAGGTGCGATTGCGGGCCGTCGTTACGAACGGCCTGCCCGATCTGACGAATCTGCAGGGTACGAATCATCCACGGCCCTAGCCACAGCGCCAGCGACAACGCAGTCAGCACGCCAAGAATCCCGCGCAGGGACAGGTACTGAAAGACTGCGAAGCCCTTATAGAACTGTTGCAGATACTCGGCCAACAGCAGCAGCATTAATGTTTCTCCCCGCTGGCACCGCACAATGCCGCCACGACGTTTTCCATCGCAGCGCTGCGCGAGCCCTTGATCAAGATTGTGGTGTCGCTGGCAGTCTCTGCGCGAACGGCATCGATCAGTTCAGCTTGAGTAGCGAAATGACGGCCATCGGCGCCGAACGCCTTGACCGCATGAGCCATGTTGGAGCCCGTTGCATAAACGGCATCCACCTTACCGCGTGCATAGTCGCCCACCTGCCGGTGGCCTTCCTCCGCCCACTGACCCAATTCGCCGATATCCCCGAGCACCAGAACGGTGCGCCCGGAAAAGCTGGCGAGTATATCAATGGCCGCGCACATCGAGGTGGGATTTGCGTTGTAGCTGTCATCGATGACCCGCACCCCATTGGGCGCGACCTGCACCACGGTGCGGCCCTTGACCGGTTGCACGGCATTGAGCCCTGCAGCGATACCGCTCAGGCTCAGACCAACGGCGTGGGCAGCGGCGGCGGCGGCCAGCGCATTGCTGACGTTGTGAGTGCCCAGCAGGTTGAGTTGCACCGGCACGCTGCCTTCTGGGCCATGCAGGGTGAAAGACGGGCAACCACGGGCGTCGCAGCCGATGTCGCTGGCGTGGAAGTCGGCCTGTGGGTTATCCAGTGCGAAGGTGAAAATACGGTGATCGCCTGCACGCTTGCGCCAGATTTCGAACGCCTTGTCGGCCAGATTGAGGATGGCGGTGCCGCCCTCGCCCAGGCCTTCTAGAATCTCGCCTTTGGCTTCGACGATCTTTTCAGGGCCACCGAATTCGCCCACGTGGGCAGTGCCAGCATTATTGATGATCACCACATGCGGCTGGGTCAGGCCCACGGTGTAGCGGATTTCGCCGATGCGCGAAGCGCCCAGTTCGATCACCGCAGCGCTGTGTTCAGGCGCGATTTCCAACAGCGTCAAAGGGGCGCCTAGGTCGTTGTTAAGGTTGCCCCGGGTGGCGTGCACCAACCCGCGAGTGCGCAGAATGCTGGCGAGCATTTCCTTGACCGTGGTCTTGCCGCTGGAGCCCGTGATAGCAACGACCGGCTTGTCGAATGCCGCGCGGTTCAGGGCTGCAAGCTGGCCAAGTGCAACGCGGCAGTCGGCGACCAGCAGCTGAGGCAGCGCGACATCGACGATTTCGCGCTCGACCAAAGCCGCCACGGCGCCTTTGGCCGTTACGTCCGCCAGGTAGTCATGGCCATCGAAACGTGGCCCGGTCAGGGCGACGAAGAGCTCGCCAGGAGCAACGCTGCGGCTGTCGATGCTGACACCTGTAAAGGTCGCGTCGGCGCCTATCAAGCGTGCATTCAACGCACCGGTCAACTGGCTGAGGGTCATAGGCTTAAGCATGCGGAGCCTCCCAGGCTGCCAGTGCCTTGTCGGCTTCGATCAGGTCGGAGAACTCGTGGCGCTGGCCATGGATCTCCTGGTAATCCTCATGCCCTTTGCCGGCCAGGACGATCACGTCATCGGCCGCCGCAGTGGCAATCAAGTGAGCGATGGCATCGCCCCGACCCGCAACGAACTCGACGCTAGTTGGGGTGGTGAAACCGGGGCGAATATCGTCGAAGATGCGCAGCGGGTCTTCGGTACGCGGGTTGTCGTCGGTGACCACGACGCGGTCAGCCAGGCGCTCGGCCACCTCGGCCATCAATGGGCGCTTGCCGCGGTCACGGTCACCACCGCAGCCAAACAGGCACAGCAGTTTGCCGTGAGCATGTGGGCGCAAGGCTTCGAGGACCTTTTCCAGGGCGTCCGGGGTGTGCGCGTAATCGACCACCACCAGCGGCTTGTCGCCGCCTCCCAGTCGCTGCATTCGACCAACAGGGCCCTGCAGTTGTGGCGTGACCTTGAGAATCTCGTCCAGCGAGAAATCCAACGCCATCAGCGTGGCCACCGCCGCAAGCATGTTGCTGAGGTTGAAGCGACCCAGTAACTGGCTACGCAGCACCCGTTCCCCCTGTGCAGTGACGAGGACCGCGCGCACGCCATCATCATCGAACTGCGCCTGGCGGCAGAACAGCGAAGCGTCTGGATTCTCAAGGCTGTAGCTGAGCAGCCGGGTTTCGATATGTTCCACACTCGGGCGGCGGGCAAAGTCTTCAGCCAGGCGGCGGCCAAAATCGTCATCCAGATTCACGACCTGGCAACGCAGGCTTGGCCAGGCGAACAGCTTGGCTTTGGCGGCCTCGTAAGCCTGCATGCTGCCGTGGTAGTCCAGGTGGTCGCGGGACAGGTTGGTCATGACCGCGATGTCGAACTCCAACGCAGCGACCCGGCCTTGCTCCAGGGCATGGGAAGAAACCTCCATGGCCACGGCCTTGGCCCCGCCCTTCTTGAGGTCGTACAGCGTCGACTGTACGGCGATCGGGTCAGGCGTGGTCAGCCTGCCGCTTTGCAGCTCGCCATAAAAACCGGTTCCCAGCGTACCGATCAGGCCGCAGCGCTGGCCCAGGGCATCGAGCGCCTGAGCCACCAGTTGCGTGACACTGGTCTTGCCGTTGGTGCCGGTCACGCCTACCAGGTTCAGCTGGCGGCTCGGTTCGCCGTAAAAGCGCCCGGCAATCTGCGATAGCTGGCCGATCAGGCCCTTGACCGGAATCAACGGTACATCGGTGAGCGGCAGCACGTTGGCGCCCTGCTCCTCATAAGCGACAGCCGCGGCCCCACGCGACAGCGCGTCGGCAATGTGCTCACGGCCATCGACCTTGGCCCCTGGCACAGCCAGGAACAGATCACCCTGGCGCACCTGACGGCTGTCCAGGGTCAGCTCACGGATGAGCGGGTCACGGCTGGCGTGGGCGAACAGTTTGCTCAATGGCATCGTCATCATCCACGCCCTCCCTTGGCGGGTACTGCACTGGCCTGCTGCGGGTCGCTTGGCGGCGGCAGGTTATCTGGCGGCACGTTCATCAGGCGCAGGGTGCCCGACATGACCTTGCTGAAGACCGGAGCCGATACCAGACCGCCGAAGTAGCCGCCCTTGCCAGGCTCGTCGATGACCACGACGATGGCATAACGCGGGTCGCTCATCGGGCCGAAGCCTGCGAACAGCGAGCGGTAGGCGTTCTCGGTATAACCCTTGGAGCCAACGGTCGCTTTACGGGCCGTACCAGACTTGCCAGCCACGTGATAGAACGGCACTTGAGCGCGGAACACGCCGCGCGGCGCTTCGATCACCTGCTGCAGCATGCCCTGAATGGTTTTGGCGGTGTCCTTGGGTATGGCTTGCACCGCCTCTGGCGTTTTGTCCACCTTGAGAATCGACAGCGGCACCATCTTGCCGTCGTTGGCCAGCGCCGCGTAAGCGTGCACCAGCTGCAAGGCAGTGACCGAGACACCATAGCCATAGGACAGAGTCGCGGTCTCGGCCTTGCGCCACTCACGGTGGTTAGGCAGGTTACCCACACGCTCGCCTGGGAAGCCGAGGCCGGTGTATTGGCCCAGACCGACCTGGGACATCACTCGATAAATGGCTTCACCGCCGATATCGAATGCGATCTTGCTCATGCCGACGTTGGAGGAGTTGATCAGAATGCCAGTCAGGTCGAGGATCGGGCCCTCGCTTCTGGAAACGTCCTTGATGGTGTAACGGCCAATCTGCAAGCTGCCCGGATAGACCTCGACCTTGTCGGTCGGCTTCCAGCGGCCGCTTTCAAGCGCAGCACTCATCGAGATCGGTTTGACCGTAGAGCCCGGCTCGAACACGTCGATGATCGCGCGATTGCGCATGGCTGCCGGGAACATGCTACGACGGTTGTTGGGGTTGTAGGTGGGCTGGTTGACCATGGCCAGCACTTCGCCGGTCTTGACGTCCATGATCACCAGGCTGCCGGCCTTGGCGTCCTGTTCGGCGATGGCATTGCGCAGTTCGCGGGTGGCCAGATACTGCAGGCGCAGGTCGATCGACAATGCCAGGGTCTTACCGGCCTTGGCGTTCTTGGTGACCTGGATATCCTTGATCAAACGGCCGCGACGGTCCTTGATCACCTGCCGCTTGCCAGGTACGCCGGCCAGCCATTCGTCATAGGCCAGTTCCACGCCTTCGCGGCCGTGGTCGTCGAGGTCGGTGAAGCCGACCATGTGCGCGGTCACGTCACCGGCAGGATAGAAGCGGCGGAACTCTTCCAGCCCGTAGACACCCGGCACTTTAAGGTCGAGCACGTGCTGGCCCTGCTCAGGGGTCAGGCCCCGGACCAGGTAGATGAATTCCTTGTTGGCCTGCTGGGTCAGGCGCTCGTCCAGTTGCTTGGCGCTCTGCCCCAGCGCTGCAGCCAGCTGCGGCCAGCGGTCCTTGGATGCCTGCATCTCCTTGGGGTTGGCCCATAGGGTTGTCACCGGGGTACTGACAGCCAGCGGCTCGCCGTTGCGGTCGGTGATCAGGCCACGATGCGCAGGGATAGGGATGTGTCGCAGGCTGCGCGCATCGCCCTGCCCCTTGAGGAAGTCACGGTCCACTACCTGCAAGTCGATGATGCGCCAGCAGATCGCGCCAACCATCAGTGCCAGCAAACCCACCACTACCCGGAAGCGCCAAGGGTAGAGAGCGCCTTCGAGCTTCATCATGGCGATACCATCCGCACTTCGTCAGCGGCAGGCACGCGCATCTTCAACTGGTCGGACGCCAGGTTCTCGATACGGCTGGAAGCGGTCCAGGTGCTTTGCTCGAGGATCAACCGGCCCCACTCAGCCTGGGCTTTGTCCCGCTCGTTCAACTCGCCGTACAAAGTGTTGAGCAACTGACGATTCCAGTGGGCGCTGTAGGACACGGCAATCGCCGAAACCAAAACGCCGACAAACAACAGAAGCATCAGGAAGCTTCCGCCTGGCAAAGGCTTGTCATGGAGCCGGCTCACCGAAGTTTCTCCGCCACTCGCATCACGGCGCTACGCGACCGCGGGTTGGCCTTGAGTTCGGCTTCGCTGGCAAATTGAGCCTTGCCGATCAGCTTGATCTTCGGCTCGAATACCTTGTGCTGTACGGGCAGGTTGCGCGGCAAATTATCAGCTTCGCCCTTGACCAGCTTGCGCATGAACAGTTTGACGATGCGGTCTTCCAGAGAGTGGAAGCTGATGACCGCCAGGCGGCCGCCCACTTCCAACGCATCGAGCGCAGCGTCCAGGCCAGCTTCCAGATCACCCAATTCGTTGTTGACGTGGATGCGCAGCCCTTGGAAGGCACGGGTTGCCGGGTTCTTGCCCTTTTCCCAGGCAGGATTGGCGACCTTTAGCACTTCAGCCAAGTCAGCGGTGCGAGTGAAAGGCTGCTTCTCGCGACGCTCGACCACAGCGCGCGCCATGCGCCCGGCAAAGCGCTCTTCGCCGTATTCTTTGAACACACGGGCGATTTCTTCGGCAGGCGCAGTGGCAATGAACTCAGCAGCACTGATGCCTTGGCCAGGGTTCATGCGCATGTCCAACGGGCCATCATTGAGGAAGCTGAAGCCGCGCTCGGGGTCATCCAACTGAGGCGATGAAACGCCCAGGTCCAGCAGGATGCCACTGACTTTGCCCGCGAGGCCGCGCTCGGCCACTTCCGCGCCCAGCTCTGCAAAACTGCGCTGCACAATGACAAAGCGGCCGTCTTCGGCCGCCAGCGCTTGCCCAGTGGCAATCGCTTGAGGATCTTTGTCGAAGCCCAGCAGCCGCCCTTGCGGCCCAAGCTTACTGAGGATCAGGCGGCTATGACCGCCGCGCCCGAAGGTGCCGTCGAGATAGCAACCGTCGGCGCGCAGGGCCAATGCCTCGACAGCTTCATCGAGCAGGACGGTGATGTGGTTGAAGCCGCTATCTATGGTCACAGGATCAGGTCACGCAAATCGTCGGGCATGGCGCCCGGTTGTTGGATAGCTGCAAGATCGGCTGCCGAAACCGCGTTCCAGGCATCCTCATCCCACAGCTGGAATTTGTTCAGTTGCCCTACCAGCATCGCCTTCTTGTCCAGCTTGGCGTACTCACGCAGGCGGGGCGGCACCAGAAAGCGGCCACTGCCATCGAGCTCCAGATCAACCGCATTGCCGATCAGCAAGCGCTGCAGGCGGCGGTTTTCCTCACGTAACGATGGTAAGGCGCGCAACTTGGCTTCTATCTGCTCCCACTCATCGAGGGGATAAACACATAAGCAGGGGTCGACTGCGTCGATGGTTACGATCAGCTGACCATTGCACCGCGAATCGAGCTCGTCACGATACCGGCTCGGCATGGCGAGACGGCCCTTGGCATCGAGACTGACGGCGTTGGCTCCGCGAAACACGGTAGCGATCCCCCACAATGTTATCTTTTTTGGGTGGGAAAACCCACTTCATCCCACTTTCTGCCACTTGCGCACACTATAGGAATCCGCCCGCTGCACCGTCAAGGCACGTTCATAAGGAAAACCCTTACAGGACCGAGATTTAGCGCAACAAAGCAACCAGGAAGGACTGCTAGGAAGAAAAAAACACGAGCAAAATCAAACCCACTCAAACGGATGCCGTTCGAAGTTAAAGTAATTTATTAAGAGTAAGATCTTTTTGGTATTACCCAGAGGGATCTGCTATCGATTCAAGCAGGAAGTGAAGAGGTGGAGAGTCGATCTGTAAGCCGGGTTTTGTCGAGGACAGTCATTCCTCTACGACGGCCATCACTGGACGCCTCTAGCAACCTACCCGGTTCCGACGCGGGCCACGCCTGATGGAACCCTATTTGGTCTTGCTCCGAGTGGGGTTTACCTAGCCACGGACTGTTGCCAGCCGCGCGGTGCGCTCTTACCGCACCTTTTCACCCTTACCGGCACCGAAGTGCTTAGGCGGTTGTTTTCTGTGGCACTTTCCGTAGGCTCGCGCCTCCCAGGCGTTACCTGGCACTCTGCCCTATGGAGCCCGGACTTTCCTCCCCCGATCTTTTGCGGAACAAAAGACGGCAGCGACTGTCCAATCGACTCTCCGCCGACAAGGGTAACGGCACGCGCGCGCAAGAACAAGCAATACCGTTAACTATGTCATAAAGCCACTACTGGGCTTTCTGTTTATCGAGGGCGGCCTGATAAAGCAGATTCTTACGTACGCCGGTAATTTCTGCCGCCAATGCTGCGGCTCTTTTCAGCGGCAGTTCGGCCAGCAGCAAATCCAGTACACGCTGCGCCTCAGCACTGATCGCCTGCTCGCCTTCAGGCGCCGTCCAGCCACCTACCAGCACAACGCACTCGCCCCGCTGCTGGTTGCTATCAGCGGCGACGAAAGCACGCAGGTCGGCCAGCGGCAGGCCTTTGAGGGTTTCGAAGGTTTTGGTCAGCTCGCGGGCCAGCAGCGCCGGACGATCACCACCGAACACCAACTCCATGTCTTCCAGGCACTCCAGGATGCGGTGCGGCGCCTCGTAGAAGATCAGGGTGCGCGGCTCCTCCCGTACTTGCTCCAGGCGCGCCCGGCGCCCAGCAGCTTTGGCCGGCAGAAAACCCTCGAAGATGAAACGATCCGACGGCAGGCCCGCAGCGGACAGCGCGGCAATCAGCGCGCACGCCCCAGGCACCGGCACTACGCTGACACCCGCCGCCCGCGCCTGACGCACCAAATGGTAGCCGGGGTCGGAAATCAACGGTGTTCCAGCATCGGACACCAGCGCCACATCTTCGCCGGCCAGCAACTTGGTGATGAAGCGACCGCCTTCATCGCGCTCGTTGTGCTCATGACAAGCCGCCAGGGGCGTATCGATACCGAAATGTTGCAGCAGACGAACCGAGTGGCGGGTGTCCTCGGCGGCGATCAGGGCGACATCGGCCAGCACCTTGAGCGCCCTTGCGCTCATATCGTCCAGATTGCCGATAGGGGTCGCGACCACGTAAAGCGTCCCCACGGTGGATTTCGAAGTCCCGGCCACATCAGTCACTGCACACACCCTGCCTTTCGGATCAAAGGCGCCATTGTAGCCCGAGCACCAGCAACAGGGCGCAAAGAACTTCATCGGCAGCCATCACCCTGGCGCCTATAGTGAAGGTTTCGCTAACGGCGGATCGCGCCCTGGCCACTGCTTGGGTACAATTGCCGGCCAACTTGATCGAGTAACAGGACCATTACATGATCGCTTGCCTGCGGCTGTTAACAGCCCTCTGCTTCGCTGCTCTGCTGGCAGCTTGTGCCAGTTCGCCCTCATCCAGCCTGGGCGAACTGCCACGCACCCCCGATGCCAGCATCGAGCAACTGCTCGAAAAGGCCGACAACAGCAAATCCGCCGAGGATGCGGCTCTGCTGCGCCTGAGCGCTGCCGACCTGGCCTACAAGCAGAAGGACTTCCCACGCGCCGCACGCATCCTCGAGCAGGTGCCGATGGACACGCTCAAGCCGGCACAGCAGATTTTCGCCGCCACCCTGGGCGCGGAACTGGCCATGAGCCGCAATCAGCCCAAGGCTGCCCTGGCCGCCTTGTCCCACCCAAGCTTGCAGCACATCGCAGAGCTGCCTGAGCAGCAGCAGGTGCGCACCTACAGCGTCCACGCCGCCGCCCTCGAGGCAGACGGCCAGGCCCTGGCAGCCGCTCAGCAACGGGTATTGCTCGGCGCACTGCTAAGCGGCGAAGCCGCCAGCGCCAACAACGATGCGATCTGGGCCCTGGTCGCCTCGTTACCAGCCGAACAGCTGCAGCAACCTGCCAACAACGCCGTACTGGCCGGCTGGACCAGTCTCGCGCTGGCCGTCAAAAGCGCGGGCACCCTAGAGCAGCAACAGGCTGCCATCGATGCCTGGCGCCAGCAGCACCCTGATCACCCAGCCGCCAAGCAGCTACCCACGGCGCTGACCAAACTCAAAGAGCTGGCTAGCCAGCCACTGACCAAAATCGCCCTGCTCCTGCCTCAGGAAGGCCCGTTGGCGGGCGTTGCCCGTGCCTTGCGTGACGGCTTCATGGCCGCCCACTTCCAGGCTCAGCAGGCCGGCGGGCAAGCGCCGGCGGTTCAGGTCTACGACAGCTCGCGTATTGGCTCGCTGGACGCCTTCTATCGCCAGGCCCAGGCGGACGGCGTACAGTTGGTTGTCGGCCCGCTGGAAAAGCCGTTGGTCAAGCAACTTGCCGGCAACCCTCAGCTGCCAATCACCACCCTGGCCCTGAACTACGCCGACGCAGGCCAAAAGGCGCCGCCGCAACTATTCCAATTCGGTCTGGCTGCCGAAGACGAAGCGCGCGAAGTGTCACGCCGCGCCCGTGCCGATGGCTTGGTCCGAGCCGCAGCCCTAGTGCCGAGCGGTGAGTGGGGCGACCGAGTGCTGGCCGCTTTCCGTCAGGACTGGGAAGGCAATGGCGGTACCATCGTCGCTGCTGAACGTATCGCGCAACCAGTAGCCCTGGCCCAGCAGATCGCAAACCTGTTCCAACTGCGCCAGAGTGAAGGCCGCGCCCAGAGCCTGCAAAGTACGGTTGGTGGCAACATCGCCGCGCAGCCGTCGCGCCGCCAGGACATCGATTTCATCTTCCTCGCCTCTACTCCGCAGCAGGCGCAGCAAATCAAACCCACCCTGAACTTCCAGTACGCTGGCGACGTGCCGGTCTACGCCACCTCGAACCTGTACAGCGCCAGCGGTGACGTGAACCAGTACAACGACATGAACGGCATTCGCTTCTGCGAAACGCCGTGGCTGCTCGACACCAGCAACAGCCTGCGCCAGCAGGTAGTGCAGCAGTGGCCCCAAGCCGCAGGAAGCCTGGGCCGCCTGTACGCCATGGGCGTTGATGCCTACAGCCTGGCGCCTCGCCTGGGCCAGCTCAAGGCACTGCCGGACAACCGTGTACAAGGTCTATCTGGCAGCCTCAGCATCAATGCAAACCAGCGCGTCGAGCGTCAACTGCCGTGGGCCGAGTTCTCCGGCGGCCAGGTCAAACGCCTGCCGGACACCTCGCGCTGATGCACCCTGCATCGCCCGGCAGCGCTGGCCAGGCAGCAGAAGCCCAGGCCCTTGAACACCTCCAAGGGCAAGGCTTGAAACTGCTGGCGCGCAATTGGCGGTGCAAAGGCGGCGAGCTTGATCTGGTCATGCTCGATGCCGATACAGTAGTATTCGTCGAAGTCCGCTATCGGCTACATGCGGGCTTCGGTGGCGCCCTCGGCAGCATTGACGGGCGCAAGCAGAAACGGCTGGTGCTCGCCGCCACTTCGTTCCTGCAGAAGGAGCCCCGCTGGGCCGATCACCCCTGCCGCTTCGACGTTGTCGCCCTGCAGGGCAGCCAGCATGCCGGCAGGCCGCTTCAATGGCTGAAAAACGCCTTCGAATGCTGAACCCACTTTGTTTTCTTGCTCTACGTTTCGCGGGCTGGCCCTTGTTGCGCGTCGCAAAGGCCACCGCCCCACTTAAGGTCACCAGATGGACATGCAATCCCGAATTCGCCGGCTGTTTCAGGCCAGCATCGATACCAAGCAACAGGCAATGGACATCCTGGCACCGCACATCGAGCAGGCAAGCCTGGTCATGGTCAATGCGCTGCTCAACGAGGGCAAGATGCTCGCCTGCGGCAACGGCGGCTCGGCCGGCGACGCCCAGCATTTTTCTTCGGAACTGCTCAACCGCTTCGAGCGCGAGCGCCCGAGCCTGCCGGCCATCGCTCTGACCACCGACAGCTCGACGCTCACCTCGATCGCCAACGACTACAGCTACAACGAAATCTTCTCCAAGCAGATACGCGCCCTTGGCCAGCCCGGGGATGTGCTGCTGGCGATTTCGACCAGCGGCAATTCTGCCAACGTGATTCAAGCGATCCAGGCCGCACATGATCGCGAAATGATTGTCGTAGCATTGACCGGGCGTGATGGCGGCGGCATGGCATCACTGCTGCTGCCAGAGGACGTGGAAATCCGCGTTCCGTCCAGCGTCACCGCACGTATCCAGGAAGTCCACCTGCTGGCGATCCATTGCCTGTGCGACCTGATCGACAGCCAACTGTTCGGGAGTGAAGAATGACCCCCATACGCCTCGGCCTGATGGCCCTGACCCTGTGCCTAAGCGTCACCGGCTGCAGCTCGGTGTTGACCTCGACTCGCAATTCGCCCATTGAGGACGATCGTGGCACGCGCACCATCGGCAGCAAGATCGACGACTCGCTGATCGAAACCAAGGCTTCGGTGAACATTGCCAAGGCCAGCCCTGACCTGGACAAGGGCTCGCACATCGTTGTCAGCAGCTACAACGGGGTTGTTCTGCTTGCCGGGCAGACTCCGCGCGCCGACCTCAAGAGCCTGGCCGAACAAACCGCCAGCCAGGTTCAGCGAGTCAAACGGGTACACAACGAGCTGCAAGTCATGCAGCCCTCCTCCATCCTGGCGCGCAACAACGACGCCTGGCTGACCACCAAGATCAAGGCCCAGATGCTCACTGACAATGCCGTACCCAGCTCGCGGATCAAAGTGATCACCGAGAATGGCATCGTCTACTTGCTTGGCTTGGTGACCCAGCAGGAGGCCAACTCCGCCACGGCCGTGGTGCAGGGCGTTTCGGGCGTGCAGAAGATCGTCAAACTCTTCGAGTACATCGACTGACCATCGGCTCGTCTTGAACCGGAATCTTTCTCAGAAAACCCCGCCCTGCGTTTGGCATGCACAAACGCAGGGGGCGGGCTCAACGGCAACGGGCCCGCAGCAGCAACCTGAATACACCTAGGTCCAAAGGAAATACGCAATGAACAAGCTTCTGCTGCCCGCTCTTCTGCTCGGCAGCCTCGCCACTCTCGCCGGCTGCTCGACCCCAAGCGTGATCACTTTGAACGACGGCCGTGAGATCCAAGCCGTTGACACGCCACAATTCGAGAAAGACACTGGCTTCTACGAATTCAAGCAGCTTGACGGTAAGCGTACCCGCATCAACCGCGATCAGGTGCGCACCATCAGCGACCTTTGAACCCGACGCAGCGATAAAAAAGGCGACCCACACGGGTCGCCTTTTTTGTTACTTGACCACCTTCAGGCTGGGGCGCCCGCTTGGACGCGGTGGCTGGCCACCACCCTCCGGCGGGCCATCGTCGTCAGGCTCGACGCTATCATCTGCCTGCTCATCGTCATCCATCAATGGCGGCTCCAGTTCGAATACCATGCCTTGGCCGTTCTCCCGGGCGTAGATACCCAGAATGGCACCGGCCGGTACGAACAAGGAATGGGATACGCCACTGAAACGCCCTTCGAAGCTCACGGCGTCGTTATCCATGTGCAGGTTACGCACTGCACTGGGCGAGATGTTCAACACGATCTGGCCATCACTGGCGAAGCCCTGCGGCACTTGGACAGCCGGAAACTCGGCATTGACCAGCATATGAGGGGTGCAATCGTTGTCGACGATCCACTCGTACAGGGCTCTAACCAGATAGGGGCGACTGGAGTTCATCAACGGCTCCTTAAAGCTTGCGCATTTCACGTTCAACGGAAGACAGGCTCGCCACGAAAGGCTCGCGGGCGAATTGTCGCTCCATGTAATCCAGCAGCGGCTTTGCTTGCCGCGGCAACTCGATGCCCATCACCGGCAAACGCCATAGTATGGGCAGTAGACAACAGTCAACCAGGCTTTGCTCCTCGCTCATGAAACAGGCGAACTCGGCGAACAACGGCGAGACACCGGTCAGGCTTTCGCGCAACGCCTTGCGCGCGTCAGCGCGGGCTGGCGCAGCGCTACGCGGGTCGAGAATGGTATCAGCCAAGGCACACCAATCCCGCTGTATGCGATGCATCAACAGCCGGCTATTACCCCGCGCTACCGGGTAGACGGGCATCAATGGCGGATGTGGATAACGCTCCTCGAGGTATTCCATCACCACGGTTGGCTCATACAGAGCAAGGTCACGATCGACCAAGGTCGGCAAACTGCCGTAAGGATTCACTTCTGCCAGCTTGGGCGGCAGCCGCGCAGGGTCGACATCGATGACCTGCACGGTGACACCCTTCTCGGCGAGCACCAGACGCACGCGATGAGAATAATGGTCAGCAGGATCGGAATAGCAGGCTAACCGGTTGGTTGCGCCCATGTAGCGCCTCCTCGCAGGGGATGCTTGTAACACTCTAAATGAAAACGCGCCCCTGGAACCCTGGCAGAATTGCCAGGGCTCGAGGGGCGCGTTCAACTACCAGAAATTACTGCGTGATCAGTGCACGTCCTTCCAATATTCGCGCTTGAGCAAATAGGCGAATACGAAGAAGAAAGCCAGGTACAGCAACACATAGGTACCGATGCGCTGGCTTTCCAGTTTGACCGGGTTGGCCGAATAGGCCAGGAAGGTCACCAGGTTCTTGACCTTCTCGTCGAACTGCTCGGTGCTCAGGGTACCGGAATTCGGCGTAATGGTCAGCTGGTCACAGGCTTCGTGGGTCAATGGGCTGCCGGTCAATGGATCATATTGCTTCTTGCCATCGGCCACCATCTGCACCTGCTTGCAGCCAACTACCTGATTACCCTGCAGGCCAACCAATACATTAGGCATGCCCACGTTCGGGAATACCTTGTTGTTTACGCCATATGGACGCGATGGATCTTCATAGAAGCTGCGAAGGTAGGTGTACAGCCAGTCAGTACCGCGTACCCGCGCGACCAATGTCAAATCAGGCGGGGCAGCACCGAACCAGGTCTTGGCATCGTTGGGCTGCATCCCGATCTGCATGTGGTCACCGATTTTGGCCCCCGTGAACACCAGCTTTTCGAGCATCAGTTCATGGGGAATGCCCAAGTCATCGGCCACTCGCTCGTAACGCTGGAACTTGGCGCTGTGGCAGCCCATGCAATAGTTGGCGAAGGTCCGAGCACCGTCTTGCATGGCTGCCTTGTCGGCCAGGTCGATGTCGACCTTGTCCAGCTCAAGGCCGGTCTCTGCAGCGAAGGAAAAGGCAGGCATCACTGCCAGCAACAGTACTGCAATCAACTTTTTCATCAGCCAGTCACCCTTTCCGGAACCGGTTTGGTCTTCTCAAGCCTTGTGTAGAACGGCATCAACAGGAAGTAGGCGAAGTACAGCACCGTACACACCTGCGACAGTAAGGTGCGTCCAGGGGTAGGCGCCTGGACGCCGAGAATGCCGAGGATGACGAAGGAAACGCAGAACACCAGCAGGAAGACCTTGCTGATCCAACCTTTGTAGCGCATTGAACGCACCGGGCTGCGGTCGAGCCAGGGCAGCACGAACAGCACGGCGATCGCGGCACCCATTGCGATTACACCCATCAGCTTGTCAGGCACCGCTCGCAGGATTGCGTAGAACGGAGTGAAGTACCACACGGGCGCAATATGCTCCGGGGTCTTGAACGCGTTTGCTTGCTCGAAGTTCGGTTTTTCCAGGAAGTACCCACCCATTTCCGGGAAGAAGAACACCACGGCGCAGAACACGAACAAGAACACCACCACCCCGACGATATCCTTGACGGTGTAGTAAGGGTGGAAAGGAATGCCATCGAGCGGGATGCCGTTCTCATCCTTTTTCTTTTTGATATCCACCCCATCAGGGTTGTTCGAGCCCACCTCGTGGAGCGCCAGGATGTGCAGTACGACCAGGCCGAGGATGACGATTGGCAACGCCACCACATGCAGCGCGAAGAAGCGGTTCAGAGTGATCCCAGAGATCAGATAATCGCCGCGGATCCATTGCGTCAGGTCACCACCGATCACCGGGATGGCACCGAACAATGAAATGATCACTTGCGCGCCCCAGTACGACATCTGGCCCCAAGGCAGTAGGTAGCCCATGAAGGCTTCGGCCATCAGCGCCAGGTAGATCAGCATACCGAACAGCCAAACCAGCTCGCGGGGCTTCTGATAAGAGCCGTAGAGCAGGCCGCGGAACATGTGCAGGTACACCACGATGAAGAACGCCGAAGCACCGGAGGAGTGCATGTAGCGTAAAATCCAGCCGTATTCGACATCACGCATGATGTACTCGACCGAGGCGAAGGCCTCTTCGGCCGAGGGCGTGAAACTCATGGTCAGCCAAACGCCCGTAACGATCTGGTTGACCAGCACCAGTAGGGCCAGGGAGCCGAAGAAGTACAAGAAGTTGAAGTTCTTGGGCGCGTAATACTTGCTCAGGTGGTCTTCCCACATCTTGGTGGCGGGGAAGCGAGCGTCAATCCAGTCCATGAATTTGCTCATCATGCTTTCTCCTGGTCGACGCCGATGACGACTATGTCGTCGGACTCATAGGAATGCGGCGGCACTGGCAGGTTCAAAGGTGCAGGCTGCGATTTGTAGACACGGCCCGCCAGGTCGTAGTGGGAGCCATGGCAGGGGCAGAAATAGCCGCCGACCCACTTGGGGCCGAGGTCTGCGGGCGCCACTTCTGGGCGGAAGGTCGGGGAGCAACCCAGGTGAGTGCAAAGGCCGACGAGAATGAGAATTTCCGGCTTGATAGAGCGTACCTCGGGGTCGACATAGGTCGGCTGCACCGAGTTCTTGGATTCAGGGTCGGACAGGTCACCTTCGATCTTTTTCAGGTTGCCAAGGATCTCTTGCGTTCGCCGTACAATGAACACCGGCTGGCCACGCCACTCGGCAACCATCTGCTGCCCTGGCTCAACCTTGGCGATATTGACCTTCACCGGTGCGCCGGCAGCCTTTGCCTTGGCACTGGGAAACCATGACCCCACGAACGGTACCGCAGCCCCCACTGCCCCCGCTGCCCCGACCACGGATGTCGCGGCTACGAGGAAGCGGCGCCGGCCTGCGTTGACGCCGTCATTGCTCATTCAGTCCTCTCCCATCAGCTTGCTTGGCCAGTTGAATCTGACCTGTACTTAGATTGTGTCTGTGGCGCTAAAAATTGGCCGCCATGGTAAGAAACAAAACCACACAATGACAAGGTGATTAGCCCTGCTGGGGCCTATAACCCGCGCTTTGCTTGATCTGCGTCTATGCGACAAGCGGTCACCGACATGCTGACAGGTTAGTTCAAGGACAAAAAAAAGCCCGGTTCCAAGGAACCGGGCTTTTTTCGACTGCCGAAGCGAGATTAACGCTTGGAGTACTGAGGACGCTTACGCGCTTTACGCAGACCCACTTTCTTACGCTCGACTTCACGAGCGTCGCGGGTGACGTAGCCAGCACGACGCAGAGCGCCACGCAGGGTTTCGTCGTATTCCATCAGAGCGCGGGTGATACCGTGACGGATCGCACCGGCCTGACCGCTGACACCACCACCGGAAACGGTGACGTAGATGTCGAATTTCTCAACGCTTTCGGTCAGCTCGAGCGGCTGACGAACAACCATGCGAGCGGTTTCGCGACCGAAGAACACGTCCAGAGAACGGTTGTTGATGGAAATGTTACCAGTACCCGGACGCAGGAAAACGCGAGCGGTTGCGGTCTTGCGACGGCCAGTGCCGTAATTTTGAGTCGCCGACATAATGAACTTTCCCGTTAGATCTTCAGTTCTTGAGGCTGCTGAGCAGTGTGTGGGTGAGCAGCACCCGCGTACACTTTCAGCTTACGGTACATGTCGCGACCCAGCGGGTTCTTAGGCAGCATGCCTTTGACCGCGGTTTCGATAACACGCTCAGGGGCCTTGGCGATCAACTTCTCGAAGTTGATTTCCTTGATACCGCCTGGGAAACCGGAGTGGGAGTAGTACATTTTGTCGGAAGACTTGGCACCAGTCACACGAACCTGTTCAGCGTTGATGACGACGATGTAGTCGCCGGTGTCAACGTGAGGGGTGTATTCTGGTTTGTGCTTGCCACGCAGACGGGTAGCGATTTCGGTAGCCAGACGACCCAGGGTCTGGCCAGCGGCGTCAACTACGAACCACTCGCGCTTTACTGTTTCCGGTTTAGCAGTAAAAGTTTTCATTCTCTAAAGCCTCAGAGGCCGCCCAGCGAAAAATAGACGGCGAATCTTACTGGATAGTGCACAGCTTGCCAAGGGCAAACGCGCAGCCGAACGCTGACGCTTTTGGGGGCTCGGGTCGGGCACGCCAATGTTCGACGGGGTTCTTCCTGCATGGTGGTGCATCACTTCCGCCACACGGAGAGGGACCGAATTATCCAGATTGCGCGAAAAATTTCAACCTGCTTTGATGGCTTCTTTTGTCAAGGAGTGCCTTTGCGATGCAATACCGTAAGCTTGGCCGTACCGACCTCGACGTCAGCGCCCTGTGCCTGGGCACCATGACTTGGGGCGAGCAGAACACCCAGGACGAGGCTTTCGAGCAGATCGCCCTGGCCAAGGCCAGTGGCATCAACTTCATCGACACCGCCGAAATGTACCCAGTGCCACCGCGGCCGGAAACCTACGCCGCCACCGAGCGCATCATCGGCAACTGGTTCCGTGCCAACGGCGACCGCGACGACTGGGTGTTGGCCAGCAAGGTCGCCGGCCCTGGCAATGGCATCAGCCACATTCGCGACGGCCAGCTCAAGCACAACCGTCAGCACATCGTCGCCGCGCTGGACGAGAGCCTCAAGCGCCTACAAACCGACCGCATCGATCTCTATCAACTGCACTGGCCTGAGCGCAGCACCAACTTCTTCGGCAAGCTTGGCTACCAGCACCTGGCCAGCGACCTGTTCACGCCGCTGGAGGAAACCCTCGAAGTACTCGACGAGCAGGTGCGTGCGGGCAAGATCCGCCACATCGGCCTGTCCAACGAAACACCCTGGGGCACCATGAAGTTCCTGCACCTGGCCGATACCCGCGGCTGGCCGCGCGCAGTGTCGATCCAGAACCCTTACAACCTGCTCAACCGCAGCTTCGAGGTGGGCCTGGCCGAGGTAGCCATCCGTGAGCAATGTGGGCTGTTGGCCTACTCGCCGCTGGCCTTTGGCATGCTCTCGGGCAAATACGAGCACGGCGCCCGGCCAGAAAAAGCTCGCCTGTCCCTGTTCAGCCGTTTTGCCCGCTATTCCAACCCGCAAACCGTGGCGGCTTGCAGCCGGTATGTACAGCTGGCCCAGGCACATGGCCTGGACCCTGCCCAGATGGCCTTGGCATTCGTGACTGGTCAGCCGTTCGTGACCAGTAACATCATCGGCGCTACTGATCTGGTGCAATTGCAGAGCAACCTGGACAGCCTCAAGCTGACCCTGAGCGACGAGCTGCTGGCGGCAATTGAGGCGATTCACCAGGAGCAACCGAACCCGGCGCCTTGAACAGCAGCCCCTGCTGCTTGCTTCGCGGTCGGACCTTGGCTCTAAAGCAGGTTCAACCGCGAACCGAACCGTACGAATGTGCGGGGTAGACACAATCGCCAAAAAATAAGACGATCCAGCCGGTGATTGACCACTCTACCCTATAAGAACAACGACAATGATGCTTACCCAACCCTGCGCGTCGTTGCGGCGCGTCAGCATCCTGGCCATCGACAAGGTGTTCGCTTCGACCCTGATGCAGGCCAAGGATTTCTTCCATCTCGCCAGTTTGCGCTACAGCAAGCAGCTGGGCCTGGGCTTGCAACCGATGTTCGACATCTGCCTGGTGAGCCCTGACGGCCAGCCGGTAGACAGCTTCAGCAACGTGCAGTTGCCGGTCGACGGAGGGCTCGATGATGCCGACGTGATCATCCTGCCAGCGTTCTGGGACGACTTCGACAACCTGATGCAGCGCTACCCCCAGGTACTGCCCTGGCTGCGGGCGCAGCACGCACGCGGTGCGGTGCTGTGCGCAGAAGCCAGCGGGGTGTTCTGGCTGGCCGAGTCCGGCTTGCTCGATGGCAAGGAGGCCACGACCTACTGGCGCTTCTTCGACAGCTTCGCCGAGCGCTTCCCGAAGGTCCGGCTGAACCAGGACAAGCACCTGACCGACGCCGACAACCTGTACTGCGCCGGCGGCACCACATCAGCCTGCGACCTGTACATCTACCTGATTGAGCGGTTCTGCGGCGCCAATGTGGCGCGTGCCGTGGCGCGCGACATCCTGTACGAGGTGCAGCGCAACTACACCCCAGGGCGCATGGGGTTCGGTGGCCAGAAACTGCACCAGGACCTGATCATTCTGCAGATCCAGCACTGGCTGGAGGAGCATTTCGCCGACAAGTTCCGCTTCGAGGACGTTGCCCGCAACCACGGCATGAGCATCCGCAACTTCATGCGGCGCTTCCAGGGCGCGACCGGCGACAAGCCGTTGCACTACCTGCAACGGCTGCGCATCGAGACGGCCAAAGGCTTGCTGTCGAGCACGCGCAAGAGCATCAAGACCATCAGTTACGAGGTCGGCTACGACGATGCCAGTTTCTTTGCCCGGCTGTTTCGCCAACATACCGAATTGTCGCCGAACCAGTATCGCCAGCAATTCATGCAGGAGGCCTGAGGGCAATGGGGGCCGCAAGGCGGCCCCTCAACATCAAGGCTTGTGCGCGCGCGATAGAAACTCGTGCGACTGCATCTCCAACAAACGGCTCAGGGTCCGCTGGAACTCGAAGCTCAGCCGCCCACCGGTGTAAAGGTCTTTGAGTTCTACCTCGGCTGAAATGATCAGCTTGACGTTACGGTCGTAGAACTCATCCACCATATTGATGAAGCGCCGAGCGATGTCGTCGGTGGTGACGCCCATCTGCTCCACGTTGCTCAGCAATACGGCATGGAAGATCTTGCCCAACTCGATGTAGTCGTTCTGGCTACGCGGCCCATCGCACAGGGCGCGAAAGTCGAACCAGGCGACGTCGTCGCAGGTGCGCAGGGCCTGGATCGGGCGGTTCTCGATCATCAGCACGTCGTTTTCGACAGCCTGAGCACATTCAGGCGTCAATGCCTTGAAGCTGGCACGCATGCTCTGGTGCGCCGCATCATTGAGCGGGTAGTGGAACAGCTCGGCTTGCTCCAGGTGACGCAGGCGATAGTCGACGCCGCTGTCGACGTTCACTACGTCGGTGTACTGCTTGATCATGGCGATGGCCGGCAGGAAGCGGGCGCGCTGCAGGCCATCCTTGTAAAGGCCGTCAGGGACGATGTTCGAGGTCGCCACCAACGAGACGCCGTTCTTGAACAGCTCTTCCATCAAGGTGCCAAGGATCATGGCATCGGTGATGTCCGAGACGAAGAACTCATCGAAACAGATGACCTTGGCTTCTTCGCTGAAACGCTTGGCAATGATGGTCAGCGGGTTCTTTTCGCCCTTGAGGGTTTTCATTTCCTCGTGGACACGCTTCATAAAGCGGTGGAAGTGCGTGCGCATCTTCTGCTTGAACGGCAGCGCTTCGTAGAAAGTGTCGACCAGGTAAGTCTTGCCGCGCCCTACCCCACCCCAGAAATACAGGCCTTTGACCGGCGTCTGCTCTTTCTTGCCGAACAGCTTGCCGAACATGCCCGGCTTGTTGTTCTGCGCGTGCACCAGGTCGTCGTACAGGCGCTGCAGGTGACGCACCGCAGTTTCCTGCGCCGCGTCATGGAAGAAGTCGGGACGTTTCAGATCTGCTTGATATCGTTCTAGGGGCGTCATGATTTCGTTAGCGAGGCAACAAAAAACGGGCCGTCACTGTAGCGACAGGCCCGCTCGATGGCAATCAGACTTGCGTCAATATGCCTCATCCAAAGCGATAAGGCGCTCGATGGCAGCGGCTTTATCGGTGTTCGCGGCTAAAGTCGCCCCTACAGTCGTGCGGGTACTGGGAAAGCGGCTTTAGCCGGAAATGGGCCGCAACGCAGCCCGAATCGGCTCGATGCGTTTATACGTCCTGGGCCGGGGTCAGGGCCTCGCGCACGTTAGTAATGGCCACATCACGGGCCTGGGTGCTGTCGAATTGTGGCCCATCGGCAACCTGCTCGCCGTTGAGCCACAGGCCGAAGCTCAGGCCCTCGATACGCACATCAGCTTCGCCACCTTGTTGCAGTTGCTTGCTCACGGCACCAGCACTCTTGCCGTCGGCGAAGCCGCGCGACAGCAGCAATTGTTCGCCATCGGCGGCCAGCAAACGGAAGCGGAAGCTACCGTCTTCGTCACGGAAGCTGACGAAGCGCGCAGTCTTGGCGGCTTTCTTCTTCACTTCAGTGTTGGCCTGCACGCTGCTGCGGAACGAGCGCAGGCCAACAGCCTCACGCAGCTGCTCGAGGAATGGAGTGGCGATCTTGCGGGCCTTGGCGGCGCCGGCCAGGAGGATATCCTCAAGGTCCGCCGGGCGAGCGATCAGCTGGTGATAATGCTCGCGTTTCTCGGCCAGCTGGCCGTCGAGCAGCTGGAACAGGCGCTGTTTGGCTTCGCCCCAGCCCAGGCCCTGCAGCAGCTCATCGCGGAACTCGGCGCACTGCGCTGGCGTCGCGAAGGCCTGGAACAAGGTGAACAGGTGCGAGTTGTCCGGGTCCTTGGCTTGGCCAGGGGCGCGCGAATCAGTGACGATGCGCGAAATGGCATCTTTCATGTCCTTGGCGCTGGTGAATAGCGGGATGGTGTTGTCGTAGCTCTTGGACATCTTGCGACCGTCCAGACCAGGTAAGGTCGCCACGCTTTCCTCGATCACAGCTTCCGGCAGGGCGAAGAAATCCTTGCCCTGGCCGAACAGGTGGTTGAAGCGCTGACCGATATCGCGGGCCATTTCCACGTGCTGGATCTGGTCACGGCCGACCGGCACCTTGTTGGCGTTGAACATCAGAATGTCTGCAGCCATCAACACCGGATAGCTGTACAGCCCCATGGTCACCCCAGCATCCGGGTCCTCACCGTTTTCCAGGTTCTTGTCCACCGAGGCCTTGTAGGCATGGGCACGGTTGAGCAGGCCTTTGGCGGCAACGCATGTCAGCAGCCAGGTCAGCTCAGGGATTTCGGGGATGTCGGACTGACGGTAGAACGTCACCTTGGCCGGGTCCAGCCCGCCGGCCAGCCAGGTGGCGGCGATTTCAAGGCGCGAGCGCTGAATCCGCAGCGGGTCGTCGCATTTGATCAGAGCGTGGTAGTCGGCCAGGAAGTAGAACGAGTCGACGCCAGGCTGTTGGCTGGCGACGATCGCCGGGCGGATGGCGCCGGCGTAGTTACCCAGGTGCGGGGTGCCGGTGGTGGTGATACCGGTGAGGATGCGCGTGGTCATGGTGTTCGCTTATTCAGGCTTGGCTCAGTTCGAAAGGCGCGGCAGCAGCAGATCCTTCAGATCGGTCAGCTTGCCATGGAAGAAGTGTCCGCATTCTGCCACTTTCAGCAGCTCATGGGGGCGCCCCAGTGCGTCGGACCATTGGTAAACCAGTTGCGGATCGACGACTTCATCGGCGTCTGGCTGCACGACGGTGATCGCACAGCGCTGTGGCGGCGGGAAGTCAGCAGCCAGGCGCATCACCGCCGGGGCGATCATGAACAGCTGCTGCAGCTCCACACCCTGCGCTTCAAGGCGCCCGGCCAAGCTGGTGGCGACAAACCCGCCGAACGAAAAGCCCATCAGCACCAGCGGCAGTTCCGGGTGCTTGGCGCGCAGCCACGCCGCCGCAGCCTCAGCATCGGCCACCTCGCCAGCGCCCATGTCATGGCTGCCGGCACTTTGGCCGACACCGCGGTAGTTGAAGCGCAAGGTCACAAAGCCCGCGTCGCGGGCGGTGCGCTGCAGGGTCGAAACCACCTTGTTGAGCATGGTGCCGCCCTGGACCGGGTTGGGGTGGCAGATCAGCACCGCACCGCGAGCGTCGGCCACATCCAGATACAAGGCTTCGAGCTGGCCGATCGGGCCATCGATGAGCAAGGGGGTTTCGCGAACAAGCAAGGCACTACTCCGTGACCTCGAAGGGGGTCGTTTCGTCTAGGTGAGGAATTCTGTTCTGATTTGCGATCGCTCGCGGTATACAGCGCAGGTCTGAGCCGTTAACGTAAAGCAAAGCCGTTTATAGAGGAAGGACTCGTGGAACTCTCGCTCCTTGTTTGGTTGTTGCCAACTTTGGCCTTGGTCATCGGTGTGGCGGTCGGTTTCATCGTGGCCCGCCTGCTGCCCAACGCAGCGCCCAGCAGCACCCAGCGTCAGCTGGACGATATTCAACAGCGCTTCGACAATTACCAGAACCAAGTGGTTACTCACTTCAACAGCACTGCGGTACTGGTCAAGAAGCTGACCCAGAGCTATCAGGACGTACAGGATCACCTGGCCGACGGTGCCAACCACCTGGCCCTGGATGAGCTGACCCGTCAGCGCCTGCTCGCCGCTCTGCATTCCGAAAGCACCCAGGGGCCGCGTGACCGCTTGACCCCGCCAAAGGACACTGCCGAAGTGCCACGTGACTATGCACCCAAGTCGCCGAACTCGCCGGGCATGCTCGACGAGAGCTACGGGCTCAAACGCTGAATATCACAAAGGCCTCGCAAGAGGCCTTTTTGTTGCACTGCTCAAACCTGCCAAATGACCCCGCCATAGCGGGGCCACTTTCAGCTCACGGCTTGCGCCACGACTGACCGCCTTCATCGTCGTCACCGCCACCACGGCGGATGACCAAGTCGCGTTCGATTACAGATGCTTTCATGGTGATACTCCTTGAGGATGCGCTGACCAGTTCGCCAGCACTGCCAGAGTGCCTGCGCCATACCCGAGCAAGGCACTTGGCAGTAATTCCTGACCGTGCCTCATGCGCAAACATGCAGTGCCTGCTCTATATCTGCCAGCAAGTCCTCCACGTCCTCAAGCCCCACCGACAAGCGCACCAGGCCCTCAGAGATGCCGTGGTGCGCGCGTTGTTCAGGGGTGTAGCTCGAATGGGTCATGCTGGCAGGATGTTGCGCCAGTGACTCGGCGTCGCCAAGGCTGACGGCCCGGGCGAAAAGCTGCAGAGCATTCATGAACCGCCGCCCCGCCTCGATGCCGCCTTTGAGCTCGAATGCAATCATACCGCCAGGCAAACGCATCTGCCGTTGTGCCAGTTCGTGCTGAGGGAACGACGGCAGCCCTGGATACTGAATCAGCTCGACCAGTGAGTGGCGTTCAAGGTACTGGGCAATCTGCTGGGCATTGGCGCAGTGGCGGTCCATACGCAACGCAAGGGTCTTGATACCACGCATCAACAAGGAGGCATCATGTGGTGATAGCACAGCACCGGTCATGTCCTTGAGCCCCTCGTAGCGGATACGGTCAACCAACGCCTTGCGCCCGATCACCAAGCCGGCGGTGATGTCACCATGGCCACTGAGGTATTTGGTTGCCGAGTGCACCACTAGATCGGCACCCAGTTCCAGCGGCCGTTGCAGGTAGGGCGTGCAGTAGGTGTTGTCGACCACTACATGCAAGTCATGGCCCCTCGCCGCTTCAACCACGGCCGCGATATCCACCAGGCGCATGTTCGGATTAGCCGGGGTTTCGAAGTAGATCATCCGGGTCTTGTGGGTGATCGCTGCTTTTAGCGCCTGGGTGTCGTTGAGGTCGACATGGCGGATCTTCACCCCGAACTCACCAATGCCGTCGTGCATAAAGGCAAAGGTGCAGCCATACACCGTGCGCCCGACGATCAGTTCGTCACCGGGGCGCAGCAATGTCCACAACGTCGAGGTGATGGCGCCCATCCCAGACGCCAGCGCCAGGCCCGCCTCGCCCCCTTCAAGCGACGCCATGCGCTGCTCCAGCAAGGCCAGGGTCGGGTTGGAGATGCGGCTATAGAAGTGCCCGCCCTGCTCCCCGGCAAAGCATGCTGCACCGTATTCGACGCTGGGGAATGCATACGTTGCAGTCTGGTAAACCGGTGGCACCAGCGCGCCGCCATGGGAAAGCGGATCGTACCCATGGTGGATGGCGCGGGTGGAAAAACCGGTGTTGTTATGGGAGTCGCGCATGGCAACAGCCTCTGGTGGGTTGCTATAAGCTTATGCCACAGAGCCGCCATAAATTTTCCAAAATCGCCTACGCGCTGCGCTACTCTTTGGAAAGAAAACAACAAATACAATACCAGGAGGGCAGATCATGCCTTCGAGCCTCGACCGCACTGACCGCGCCCTACTCGCGGCCCTGCAGAACAATGCCCGCCTCACCGTTTCCGAACTCGCCGACCAGGTCTCGCTGACCACCTCGCCTTGCTGGCGGAGGGTCAAGCTGCTGGAAGACAACGGGTACATAACCGCTTACCAGGCCATTCTTTCGCCCAAATCGCTGGGGTTTGGGGTAACGGCGTTTGTCAGCATCATGATGGATTCGCATTCCAAAGAGACGGCGTTGGCGTTCGAGCAGCGGTTGATGGAGATTCCGGAGATCGTGGCCTGCCATAATGTCTCGGGGCGTTATGACTTCCTCTTGGAGATATTGGCGCGAGACCTTGAGTCTTTTGGAGAGTTTGCCCGGGAGGTGCTGCAGCGGCTGCCGGGGGTGAAGGAGATTTATTCGAGCTTTTCCTATAAATCCGTCAAGTTCGACCGGGTGATACCTGTATGCGAAAAACATATTTGAAATTTTAAATACCCCTTACAAATCAACACCTCCAAGCTACTGCGCAAACCAGTGGTGCTTGGAGGTGTAACACTAGAAATTATGGGTAATCATGGGGGATTTTAATTAAAGGCTTTGGTAGCGGTGGATAAACGTGCGGGTATATTTTCGGATTACGAGGTAGTCTACCCGGAGCGAAACCTTGCCGTGCCCACCGGACCTCCCCGTTGCGGCCATCGAAAATTAAAATGTTACCTGTATCGCTCACCTTCAAGAAGTTATTCTCCCAATACGACCTATCAAGCGTTTCAGTGCTCTGTGCTGACCATATTCTCCCCCGAGACGGATCATATAAAAATCCCGAGTTACTCACGACAAAGTGAAGCGGCTCTCGCGTTCGATTATTGAAAGTGGAACTGTAGGGTTGCCTGTGGTCTGCAACCCAGACCACCGAACCACCGTCTTCCAATACCAGATTCCCATCGTCCCTAAGGCGCAGTACAAACCGCCCGTTGGCTGACTTAATGAACTGCCCTGCACGCATACTCTGATTAGGAGGAAGTAACTCTCCGCCAGAGCCCTGGAAAGCCTGGGATGGTATTTTTCTGTACTTACTTTTACCCATTACGATAATCCTATCATGTAGAGAATTTATGACCACTCAAGCAGTAGCACATACATCCCCCACAGGCATAGCCCATCGCAACACTAGGAAGAACATCCAAATAATAACATCAAGCCCACCTACAGCCACACCGGACCCTCCCTACATGCACTTGAGACAATTCCCACCAAGAAATAAACCACACTTCTATCGCGAGAAAATCTCAAACAGGCATGCAAAATACCCTTCAACACCAGAGCGACCGATACATGAGAAAATTATTAGTAAGCATCACAATCATACTATCTGGATGCAGCGGGGAGTTGCCCATGATCCTCCCTGACAGGCTAGAGCTACAATTCAAATGTGATATGGATCCATACCAGCAAGGCTGCGAGAGACAAATGGACTACCAAGAGCACTATCGCCTGATCAAACGCCCCATACACTGAGATAGTCAACCAGGGCCAATAAGGCCGATAGTAGAGCGTGGTTTGGGAACGTTTTAGGGATGCCTGGCTTGAGAGTTGTAGTGGCGCTCGATCTCACAAACGCTAAAAATCCCCAGGCGAACCCATAAAAAAACCCCGCCAAAGCGGGGTTTTTCACAAGCCACAATCCTTAGATCGCGCCACGCTGACGCAGCACATCCAGCACCAGCTTCACACCGTCTTCAACACTGACGCTCTGGGTATCGATCACCAGGTCGGCATCCAGCGGCACATCGAACGGGAAGCTCTCGCCCGGGATGTTGTCGCCACCGGCAGCATACAGGCCCTGTGGGTCACGCTCGCGGCACACCAGCGGCGAGGCCTGAACGTAAACGGTGACCAGGCGGTCCTTGCCAATCAGCGCCTTGGCCTGTTCGCGGCCTTCGGCATCCGGGGCAACGAACGCAGCCAAGGTGAGCAGGCCGGCTTCGTTGAACTGACGCGCCACATGAGCGGCGCGGCGCCAGTTCTCGGTGCGGCCAGCGCGGTCCTGAGGCAGGCCCTTGTTCAGGTCATGGCGCAGGTTCTGGCCATCGAGCACGTACACTGCACGGCCCATGTCGAACAGCTTGCGCTCTACGGCATAGGCCAGGGTGCTCTTACCAGCGCCCGACAGCCCGCTGAACAGCACAGTCGCCGGCTGCTGACCGAAACGCAAGGCGCGCTCTTCGGTAGAGACGTGGGCCTGCTTGCCATGCTGGCCAGTGCTGCCGTGCGGCAGAACGGGCGGTGCGATGATCATGCCGGCACCGACGGTGCCGTTGGTCAGGCGGTCGATGACGATGAACGCGCCGGTAGTGCGGTTACTGTCATAGCCGTCCAGTGCGATCGAGGCGTCCAGCGCCACCTTGACCCGGCCGATCTCGTTCAGTTGCAGGGCGCTTGCAGCCCCCTGTTCCAAGGTGTTCACATCGACCTTGTGGGTGATGCTGGCGATCGAGCCCGGTACGTAGCTGGTGGCGCGCTTGATGTCGTATTTCTTGCCCGGCAACATCGGCTCTTCGGCCATCCACACCAGCATGGCGTCGAACTGGTCGGTCACCGGCGGCACGTTATCGGCGTGCACCAGCAGGTCGCCACGGGAGATATCGATCTCATCTTCCATGGTCAGAGTCACGGCCTGGCCTGGGCCAGCGCTTTGCAGTTCACCTTCGTAGGTGACGATGGACTTGACCCGGCTGCTCTTGCCCGAAGGCAGCACAACGATTTCATCGCCCTTGTGCACCACGCCACTGGCGAGGGTGCCGGCGAAGCCACGGAAGTTCAGGTTCGGACGATTGACGTACTGCACCGGGAAACGCAGATCGGTGAAGTTGCGGTCGGCCGACACCTCGACGGTTTCGAGGATTTCCATCAGCGTCGGGCCGGCGTACCACGGCGAGCGATCGCTGTGGTTGACCACGTTGTCGCCTTTGAGTGCGGACATCGGCACGAAGTGCAGGCTGCTCGGCGTCAGGTTGATGGCGTCGGCGAATTTCAGGTAATCGGCCTTGATCGACTCGAAGACTTCTTCATCGAAGCCCTTGAGGTCCATCTTGTTGACCGCAACCACGATGTGTTTGATGCCCAACAGCGATGCGATGTAGCTGTGGCGGCGGGTCTGAGTCTGCACACCGTAGCGGGCATCGACCAGGATGATCGCCAGGTCGCACGTCGACGCACCGGTGGCCATGTTGCGGGTGTACTGCTCGTGGCCAGGGGTGTCGGCGATGATGAACTTGCGCTTGGCAGTGGAGAAGTAGCGGTAGGCGACATCGATGGTGATGCCCTGCTCACGTTCGGCTTGCAGGCCGTCTACCAGCAGCGCCAGGTCGACTTCTTCGCCGGTGGTGCCGACTTTTTTCGAATCGCGGGTGATGGCCTCGAGGTGGTCCTCGTAGATCATCTTCGAGTCGTGCAGCAGGCGCCCGATCAGGGTGCTCTTGCCGTCATCCACGTTGCCGCAGGTGAGGAAACGCAGCAGTTCTTTACGCTCGTGCTGAGCCAGATAAGCGAGGATGTCTTCGCTGATCAAATCGGATTGGTGCGACATGGAGTAACCCTGAAAATTAGAAGTAGCCCTGACGTTTCTTGTCTTCCATGGAGCCTGCGCCATCGTGATCGATGACCCGGCCCTGGCGCTCGGACGTGCGCGTCAGGAGCATTTCCTGAATGATGTCGGTGAGCGTTTCGGCTTCGGACTCGACAGCGCCCGTCAACGGGTAGCAGCCGAGGGTACGGAAACGGACCTTCTTCTTGACGATACGCGCCTTTTCTTCCTCGGAAAGATGCTCGAGGATACGATCGTCGTCGATCATGATCAGGGTGCCGTTCTTCTCGATGACTTCACGCTCAGCGGCGAAGTACAGCGGTACGATCGGGATGCCTTCAAGGTAGATGTACTGCCAGATATCCAGCTCGGTCCAGTTCGACAGAGGGAAGACGCGGATCGACTCGCCCTTGTTGACCTTGCCGTTGTACACGTTCCACAGCTCAGGGCGCTGGTTCTTCGGGTCCCAGCGGTGCTTGCTGTCACGGAACGAGTAGACGCGCTCCTTGGCCCGCGATTTCTCTTCGTCGCGGCGCGCGCCACCAAAGGCAGCATCGAAACCATGCTTGTCCAGTGCCTGCTTCAGGCCTTGGGTTTTCATGATATCGGTGTGCTTGGAGCTGCCATGGGTGAATGGGTTGATGCCCTGCGCCACCCCCTCAGGGTTGACGTGAGTGATCAGCTCCAGGCCCATCTCCTCGACCATCTTGTCGCGGAAGCGGTACATTTCCTGGAATTTCCACTGGGTGTCGACGTGCATCACCGGGAACGGCAGCTTGCCTGGGAAAAAGGCCTTGCGCGCCAGGTGCAGCATCACGGCGGAATCCTTGCCGATCGAGTACAGCATCACCGGGTTGTCGAACTCGGCGGCCACCTCGCGGATGATATGGATGCTTTCCGCCTCCAGCTGTTTCAAGTGCGTCAGTTTGTCGACCATGGCTACTCACGTAAAACGATCTTATGGACGGCCAGCGGGCCGTGTTCGAGCGAGCCACTGTATCACAGCGGATGCTTCTATTTAGGAGGCTGGCTAGATCGAAAAAATCTAACGATATGACTGCGGGTTTGGGCTGGCACGGTCGGCCTTTCGCGGGTAAACCCCTCCCACGGTGACCGCACCAGCCCCAGGGCGACGCCGTAGAGGTGGAGGCCCGTTCACCGTAAAGCAGACGACACAGAAGTCAGATTGGATTCGGGCAATCGATGAACAGGTGCTCCAGGGCAAAGCGCCGCGCCAGGTATTCGCCCAGCGCCTGCACCCCGTATCGCTCGGTAGCATGGTGCCCGGCGGCGATGAAGCTGACGCCGTTCTCACGGGCGCTGTGGTAGGTCTGCTCCGACGCCTCGCCGGTCAGGTACAGGTCTACCCCAGCGGCAATGGCCGTATCGATGTAGCCCTGCCCACCACCTGTACACCAGCCCACCCGACGGATCATTTGATCACCTTCCACCAGCAATGGCTCACGCCCCAGAACGTCCTGGACTCGGCGGGCAAAATCGCGTGCGGTGAGCGGCTCGGCCAGCGACCCGACCAGCCCAACGACCTTGGGGTTCTCTGGGTCCAGTGGGCCTTCGACGGTAATGTCCAGTTGCCGCGCCAACTGCACGTTGTTGCCAACCTCTGCATGCACATCAAGGGGCAGATGAAACGCCAGCAGGCTGATGTCGTTGTTCAGCAGTGTCTTCAAGCGACGCTGACGGATCCCGGTTACGCAGGGGTTCTCCCCCTTCCAGAAGTAACCATGGTGTACCAGCACCAGGTCAGCCTCGGCCTGCACCGCAGCATCGAGCAATGCCTGGCTGGCGGTGACACCACTGACGATGCGGCTGACCTGCGGCCTGCCTTCGACCTGCAGGCCATTTGGGCAGTAGTCCTGGATCTTCGCGCTGCCCAGGTAGCGCTCGGCTTCCTCGACCAGCGTGTTGAGTGCAACGGCCATGAAAATCTCCTCGAAATCTGGGCTTTCGCGGGGCGCAACGCCTGCAGAACGCCCGTATAATGCCGGCCATTATGGGCCGTCGCTGGCATCGGGGAAACCGGTGTATGATCGCGCGCGCTCATGCACCACTGCACGAGCAACGGCTCTTGCTCTTTTCCAGGACTCATTCATGTTCAAGGCTTTGCGTTATTTCGGCTGGCCCCTGCTCACCGGTATTCTAATCGCCGTGCTGATCATTCAGCGCTACCCGGAATGGGTCGGCCTGCCCAGCCAGGACGTCAACCTCCAGCAAGCACCGCAAACCACACAGGTGATGCAGGGCCCGGTGTCCTATGCCGACGCCGTAACCCTCGCCGCACCCGCCGTGGCGAATCTCTACACCACGAAGGTTGTGAACAAGAGCGCCCACCCGCTGTTCGAGGACCCACAGTTTCGCCGCTTCTTCGGCGACAACCTGCCCAAGCAGCGGCGTTGGGAGTCGAGCCTGGGCTCGGCGGTGATCATGAGCCCGGAAGGCTATCTGCTGACCAACAACCACGTCACCAGTGGCGCCGACCAGATCGTCGTCGCCCTCAAGGACGGCCGCGAAACCCTTGCCAGAGTGATCGGCAGCGACCCGGAAACCGATCTGGCAGTACTGAAGATCGACCTCAAGAACCTGCCTGCCATGACCATCGGCCGCTCCGACAATATCCACATCGGTGATGTGGTGCTGGCCATCGGCAACCCATTCGGCGTTGGCCAAACGGTGACCATGGGCATCATCAGCGCCACCGGGCGTAATCAGTTGGGGCTCAACAACTACGAGGACTTCATCCAGACCGACGCTGCGATCAACCCAGGCAACTCTGGGGGCGCGCTGGTCGATGCCAATGGCAACCTGGTCGGCATCAACACCGCCATTTTCTCCAAGTCTGGCGGCTCCCAGGGCATCGGTTTCGCCATCCCTGTGAAGTTGGCGCTGGAAGTGATGAAGTCGATCGTCGAGCACGGCCAGGTGATCCGTGGCTGGCTGGGCATCGAAGTGCAGCCGTTGAGCCAGGAGCTTGCCGAATCGTTCGGCATGCAAGGCCGGCCAGGCATTGTGGTGGCGGGTATTTTCCGCGACGGCCCAGCTCAGAAAGCCGGTTTGCAATTGGGTGACGTGATCCTGAGCATCAACGGCGAACCGGCTGGTGACGGACGCAAGTCGATGAACCAAGTTGCGCGGATCAAGCCAGGCGACAAGATCAGCATTGAAGTCATGCGCAATGGCCAACAATTGAAGCTGATCGCCGAGGTCGGGCTCCGCCCGCCACCTGCGCCGGCGGCAACCAAAGAAGAGAAGTAAATCAAAAGGGGCCGCATTCGCGGCCCCTTTTGCATCAGTGCAGAATCTGGCTCAGGAACAACTTGGTGCGGTCACTGCGCGGCCGGTCGAAGAAGTCATCCGGCGCCGCCTGCTCGACGATTTCACCTTTGTCCATGAAGATCACTCGGTTCGCCACGGTGCGGGCAAAGCCCATTTCGTGGGTGACGCAGAGCATGGTCATGCCGTCTTCAGCCAGGCCAACCATGGTGTCGAGCACTTCCTTGACCATCTCTGGGTCCAGCGCCGAGGTGGGTTCGTCGAACAGCATGATCTTCGGCTTCATGCACAGCGCCCGAGCGATCGCCACACGCTGCTGCTGACCACCGGACAACTGCCCTGGGAACTTGTGCGCCTGTTCTGGAATACGCACCCGTTCCAAGTAGTGCATGGCAATTTCCTCGGCCTTGCGGCGCGGCATCTTGCGCACCCACATCGGGGCCAGGGTGCAGTTTTCCAGAATGGTGAGGTGCGGGAACAGATTGAAGTGCTGGAACACCATGCCCACCTCGCGGCGGATGGCCTCGATCTGCTTGAGATCGTTGGTCAGCTCCACCCCATCGACCACAATGCGCCCTTGCTGATGTTCTTCCAGGCGGTTGAGGCAGCGGATGGTGGTCGACTTGCCTGACCCCGACGGGCCGCACAGCACGATACGTTCGCCCTGACGTACGTTCAGGTTGATGTCCTTGAGCACATGGAACTGGCCATACCACTTGTTCACGCCCTGCATCTGGATGATGCCTTCGGGGCTGGCAGGCTGCTTGATCGCTTCACTCATTTCGAAACTCCTAACGCTTGTGGCCAGTGTCCAGCTTGCGCTCCAGGTGCATGGAGTAGCGGGACATACCGAAACAGAAAATCCAGAACACCAGGGCCGCGAACACGTAGCCCTCGGTAGCCATCCCCAGCCAGGCCGGGTCGGCAGCGGCTTGCTTGACACTGTTGAGCAGGTCGAACAAACCGATGATGATCACCAGGCTGGTGTCCTTGAACAGGGCAATGAAGGTGTTGACGATGCCGGGGATAACCAGCTTGAGCGCTTGCGGCAGAATCACCAGGCCCATGGCGCGCCAGTAGCCAAGGCCCATGGCCGCAGCGGCCTCGTACTGGCCTTTGGGAATAGCCTGCAGGCCGCCGCGTACCACTTCGGCGACGTATGCCGACTGGAACAGGATCACCCCAATCATGGCCCGCAGCAGCTTGTCGAAGCTCATGCCCTCGGGCAGGAACAATGGCAACATCACCGAAGACATGAACAGCACGGTAATCAGCGGCACGCCACGCCAGAACTCGATGAAAGTGACGCAAACCACCTTCACCGCCGGCATCCTCGAGCGCCGCCCAAGGGCCAGCAGAATCCCCAACGGCAACGCACCGGCGATACCTACGGTGGCGATCACCAGGGTCAGCATCAGCCCGCCCCATTGACTGGTGGCAACCGTGGTCAGCCCCAGCCAACCACCATGCAGCAAGGTGTAGGCGATGATCGGGTACAGCACCAGGAAACCCAGCCCGTAAACGGCCTTGCGCGGGAAGCGGTTGATGAACAGCGGCGCGGCCCCGAGCACGGCCAGCCACACGGTGAGGTCCACGCGCCAGCGCAGTTCCACCGGATAGTAGCCGTACATGAACTGGCCGAAACGTTGCTGCACGAACACCCAGCAGGCGCCTTGTTTGGTGCAGTCGGCACGGGTGGTGCCGACCCAGTTGGCGTCGAGCAATGCCCAGTGCACCAGCGGTGGCACGATCAGCCAAATCAGGTACACGGCGAACAGGGTCAGCAAGGTGTTGAGCCAGCTGGAAAACAGGTTTGCACGCATCCATGCGAGCACGCCGACGGTTTTCACCGGTGGCGGCATGTCGGGTTTGAAAACATGGGCATTCACGGATGTATCCTCACCGCTCGATCAGCGCAATGCGCTTGTTGTACCAGTTCATCAGCAGCGAGATGCTGATGCTGATGGCGAGATAGACACTCATGGTGATGGCGATCACCTCGATGGCCTGGCCGGTCTGATTGAGCACGGTACCGGCGAACAGCGAGACCATCTCGGGGTAGCCGATACCGGCCGCCAGGGACGAGTTCTTCGCAAGGTTGAGATACTGGCTGGTCAGCGGCGGAATGATCACCCGCAGTGCCTGGGGAATGATCACCTTGCGCAAAGTCGGGCCGTCACGCAGGCCGAGCGAATGGGCAGCTTCGGTCTGGCCATGGCTCACCGAGCGGATGCCCGAACGCACGATCTCGGCAATGAATGCCGCGGTGTAGATGGTCAACGCCAGGGTCAAGGCCAACAGCTCCGGAATAAGCACCCAGCCGCCGACGAAGTTGAAACCCTTGAGCTGTGGCATTTCCCAGTGCACCGGGCTGCCGAACAGTAACGTGCAGGCACCTGGGATGACGATCAACAGCGCCAGGCCCGCCCAGAACTTATGGAACGGCTCGCCGGTTTCGTCGAATCGACGGTTGGCATAACGCACCATCACCACAATCGCCAGCAGCGCCAACACCAAGGCAACGACGAACGGCCAGAAGCCATCAGCCATGACGGCACCGGGCATGTTCAGGCCCCGGTTGCTGATGAAGAAGCTATCGTCGATGTTGATGCTGCCCCTTGGTCCCGGCAGGGTCAGGAACACGGCGAAATACCAGAACAGAATCTGCAGCAGCGGCGGAATGTTGCGGAAGGTTTCCACATAGACGGTTGCCAGCTTGCTGATCATCCAGTTCGGTGATAGCCGCGCCACACCGATGATGAAGCCAAGGATGGTCGCCAGGATCACGCCGATGAAGGTCACCAGCAGGGTGTTGAGCAAGCCGATGACGAACACCCGCGCATAGCTGTCCGATTCCACATAGGGAATAAGGTGCTGGGCGATACCGAACCCTGCGCTGCGCTCCAGGAAGTCGAAACCGGAGGTGATGCCTCGGTGCTGTAGGTTGGTCTGGGTATTGTGGAACAGGTACCAGCCCAGGCCGACCACGAAGACGATCGTAAGAATCTGAAACAGCCAGGCGCGTACACGCGGATCGCTCAGGGAAAACCCTTTGGATACGCCAATTTGATTTTGCATGAAGTGCCCCGAGAAAAAGGGATTCGAACGACCTGCGGCGGCGGGATGCCGCCGCAGGGTGCAGCCATCAGCGCACAGGTGGCGCGTACTGGATGCCGCCGTTGTTCCACAGGGCGTTCATGCCACGGTCGATCTTCAGGTCGGTGCTCTGGCCAAGGTTCTTCTCGAACACTTCGCCATAGTTGCCGACTTGTTTGACGATCTGCACTACCCAGTCTTTGGGCAGCTTGAGGTCTTTGCCGTATTCACCGTCGGCGCCGAGCAAGCGGGCGACGTCTGGGTTCTTGGTGGACTTGGCCTCGGCCTCGACGTTCTTCGAGGTGATGCCGGCCTCTTCGGCATTGATCATGGCGAACAGGGTCCACTTGACGATGCTGAACCAGTCTTCGTCGCCTTTACGCACCACCGGGCCGAGTGGCTCTTTGGAGATGGTTTCTGGCAGCACGATGTAATCGGTCGGCGCGGCCAGCTTGGAACGCTGGGCGAAGAGCTGCGACTTGTCCGAGGTCAGTACATCGCAACGGCCGGACTCCAGCGACTTGGCGCTTTCATCGGAAGTGTCGAAGGTGATTGGGGTGTACTTCAGGCCGTTGGCGCGGAAGTAGTCCGATACGTTCAGTTCGGTAGTGGTCCCGGCCTGGATGCAGATGGTGGCGCCATCGAGCTCTTTGGCGCTTTTGACACCGAGCTTTTTGTTGGCCAGGAAGCCCACGCCGTCGTAATAGGTTACGCCGGTGAAGACCAGGCCCATGCCGGCATCGCGCGAGCTGGTCCAAGTGGTGTTGCGCGACAGTACGTCGACTTCGCCCGATTGCAGCGCAGTGAAGCGCTCCTTGGCGTTGAGCTGGCTGAACTTGACCTTGGTCGCGTCACCGAATACGGCGGCGGCTACGGCACGGCACACATCGGCGTCGATACCGATGATCTTGCCCTGGGCATCAGGTACCGAGAAGCCTGGAAGACCATCGCTCACGCCACACTGGACGAAGCCCTTGCTCTTCACTCCATCAAGAGTGGCGCCGGCGTGGGCGGTGCTTACGGCGCCCAGCGCAGCGGCAGCGGTCAGGACTGCCAGGGTGGTTTTCAACATCTTCATTCACAACCTCCAAATCGCTCTTGTTGTACGAGCCGGAATTGCACCGCACCCTTATGAGGCGCATCCGACCCTTGCTGGCTTGTTATTGGGTCAATTGGCGCAATGGGCTGTTCTGTGACAGCCTTCGCGTGCGAGAGGTGTTACCGTCAGGTTTTGCCATTCGCATCACAGTTTTGATAGCAAGGCGCATACCACATCTGCTGGCTGTAGCGTTTAAGCATTCGTCAAGTACTAAAAGTTGTATCGTTGCGACATTCTTTTTCCGACAATCAAACCCTCTGCCTTCTTTTCACGCATTACCCAACAAGGCACGCACTTTTTCGGAGCAGTCATGACCAACCCGTTGATTCTCGAACCCCAGAAAACCGCCGACGCTTGTGTGATCTGGTTGCACGGTTTGGGTGCCGACCGTTACGACTTCCTACCAGTGGCCGAATTCATGCAGGAGCGTCTGCTGAGCACGCGCTTCATCATGCCGCAGGCACCGACTCGCCCGGTGACCATCAACGGTGGCTACGCAATGCCCAGTTGGTACGACATCAAGGCCATGACGCCAGCGCGGGCCATCGACGAAGCGCAGCTCGAAGAGTCGGCCGAGCAGATCATTGCCCTGATCAAGGCCGAGCAGGCCAAGGGCATCAACTTGTCGCGCATCTTCCTTGCCGGCTTCTCCCAGGGCGGCGCGGTGGTGCTGCACACCGCTTATATAAAGTGGCAAGAGGCGCTTGGCGGGGTTATCGCCCTCTCCACTTATGCACCTACCTTCACCGAGGGTCACCAGCTGAGCGCCTGCCAGCAGCGCACGCCTGCCTTGTGCCTACACGGCGTGCACGACCCCGTGGTGATTCCGTCCATGGGCCGCACAGCGTTCGAATACCTCAATACCTGGGGCGTTGCGGCGCGCTGGCATGAATACCCAATGGAACACGAGGTGGCGGTCGAGGAGCTGAGCGATATCCACGACTGGTTGAGCAAGCAGTTGCAATAAGCCAACTCCATTTGTAGCTGTGGGAGTTTTCTGCTACGCCGCGTTCAGTTCTTGCATTACACTGCCCGGCGTACATTCCTTAACCAGTTGATGAGACGACCGTGCTCAAGGCACTCAAGAAAATATTCGGCAAAGCCGATGCCGCGCCTGAGGCCGCCGCTTCAGCTGCTCAGGTGACGCCAGCGGCCCCCGCCCCCTCAGCTCAGTCCCGGCCCGAGCCCAAGGCGGCCGAGCCCCGCGCCAAGCGCCCGGCCAAGGCAGAAACATTCACTGATGTTGCAGCACCAGCCGCCAATCCGGCCAAGGACAAGCCACGTCGCGAACGCAAACCCAAGCCCCAGGCAAGCCTGTGGAAGCCGGAAGACTTCGTGGTCGAACCGCAGGAGGGCAAGACGCGTTTTCACGACTTCAAGCTGTCCAACGAGCTGATGCACGCTATCCATGACCTTGGCTTCCCTTACTGCACGCCGATTCAGGCGCAGGTGCTGGGTTACACACTGCGTGGCCAGGATGCCATCGGCCGCGCCCAGACAGGCACTGGCAAGACGGCTGCATTCCTGATTTCGATCATTTCCCAGCTGCAGCAGACGCCGCCGCCCAAAGAGCGCTACATGGGCGAGCCGCGAGCGCTGATCATTGCGCCGACCCGCGAGCTGGTAGTGCAGATCGCCAAGGACGCCATCGCCTTGACCAAGTACACCGGCCTGAACGTGATGAGCTTCGTCGGCGGCATGGACTTCGACAAACAGCTCAAGGCTCTGGAGGCCCGCCACTGCGATATCCTGGTGGCCACACCGGGCCGTTTGCTGGACTTCAACCAGCGCGGCGAAGTGCACCTGGACATGGTCGAGGTGATGGTACTGGACGAAGCCGACCGCATGCTCGACATGGGCTTCATCCCCCAGGTAAGGCAGATCATCCGCCAGACCCCACCCAAGAGCGAACGCCAGACCCTGCTGTTCTCGGCCACTTTCACCGACGATGTGATGAACCTGGCCAAGCAATGGACGACCAACCCGGCGATCGTCGAGATCGAGCCTGAGAACGTCGCCAGCGAAACGGTCGAGCAGCACGTCTATGCAGTCGCCGGCAGCGACAAGTACAAGCTGCTGTACAACCTGGTCACCCAGAACAAGTGGGAGCGGGTGATGGTGTTCGCCAACCGCAAGGACGAGGTGCGCCGCATCGAGGAAAAACTCGTGCGCGATGGCATCAATGCCGCGCAGTTGTCGGGCGACGTGCCGCAGCACAAACGCATTCGCACGCTCGAGAACTTCCGCGAAGGGCGCATCACCGTGCTGGTGGCCACCGATGTGGCCGGGCGCGGGATTCACATCGATGGCATCAGCCACGTGATCAACTTCACCCTGCCGGAAGACCCGGACGATTACGTGCACCGCATCGGCCGCACCGGCCGTGCGGGTACCAGCGGCGTGTCGATCAGCTTTGCCGGTGAGGATGACTCCTACCAGTTGCCAGCGATCGAAACGCTGCTGGGGCGCAAGATCAAGTGCGAGATGCCGCCGGATGAGCTGCTCAAGCCGGTGCCGCGCAAACACCACTGATTCGTGCTGGATGCTTCGCGGGTAAACCCGCTCCCACAGGGGCCGCCCAATCCCTGTGGGTTCACCTGCGAACCGGGGCTAAGCCCTGGTCATCAATCATTGATTCACCAACGCCCCGCCGCATCCTGGTCGCTCTGTTTGCCTTCCACCCAGCGCGGCCCTTCCTGGGTATTTTCCTTCTTCCAGAACGGCGCCCGGGTCTTGAGGTAATCCATGATGAAGTTGCAGGCATCGAACGCCGCCTGCCGGTGGGCGCTGGCCACGCCGACGAACACGATCGGCTCACCTGGCTCAAGCGCACCGATACGGTGCAATACCTCGACCTTCAGCAACGGCCAGCGCTGTTCGGCCTCGACCACGATCTTGGCCAGGGCTTTTTCGGTCATGCCTGGGTAATGCTCCAGGAACATTCCCGCCACTTCGCAGCCATCGTTGAAGTCACGCACATAACCGACGAAACCCACTACCGCGCCAACCCCGACATTGGCCGCCTGCATGGCATTGACTTCGGCACCGGGGTCGAACGCCCCCTGCTGTACTCGCACTGCCATGTTCAGCCTCCGGTCACCGGCGGGAAGAACGCCACGTCATCACCCTCGGCCAGTGGCTCGTCGAGCCGGCACAGCTCTTCGTTGCGCGCACACATGAGGTTCTGCTCGGCCAGCACAGCGTATTGTCCGCCCTTGGCCACCAGCGCCTGGCGCACGTCATCGAGCACGCTGAACTCACCTTCCAGGCGCTCTGCATCGATGCCCAGCAATTCGCGGTAGCGGGCGAAGTACATCACCTTGACCCTCATCATGCCTCCACCTTGTAGTGCCCGCTCTTGCCACCGACCTTCTCCAGCAGGCGCACCTGCTCGATGACCATACCTTTGTCCACGGCCTTGCACATGTCGTAAAGGGTCAGTGCAGCGACGCTGGCGGCGGTCAGTGCCTCCATCTCGACACCGGTTTGGCCCGCCAGCTTGCAGCGGGCCACAATGCGCACTGCATCTGGGCCTTCGGTGTTCAGCTCGACTTTGACGCTGGTCAGCATCAACGGGTGGCACAACGGGATCAAATCACTGGTCTTCTTCGCCGCCTGAATACCGGCGATGCGCGCCACGGCGAACACATCACCTTTGGGATGCTCGCCGTCGACGATCATCTGCAAAGTCTGCGGCAACATGCGCACCCGCGCCTCGGCCACCGCCTCGCGTTCGGTTACCGCCTTTTCAGTGACGTCGACCATATTGGCGCGCCCCTGGGAATCAAGATGAGTCAGCACTGCTCAGCTCCTGTGAAGGGAACAGAGAGTGTAAACCCGTGGGTCAGGATTGCGCAGCGCAAATATGCCGGGCGGGGGGCCGCCCGGCCATGTGGGTTACAGATGCGACTCGGCGTACTCGGCCAGCACCGAACGTGGCACACCTTGCAGGGTGATGTGCACGCCATGGGGGAAGTCCTTGAAGCGCTCGGTCAGGTAAGTCAGGCCGGAGCTGGTCGCAGACAGGTACGGCGTGTCGATCTGCGCCAGGTTACCCAGGCACACCACCTTGGAACCGGAGCCGGCGCGGGTGATGATGGTTTTCATCTGGTGCGGCGTGAGGTTCTGGCATTCGTCGATCAGGATCAGGCTCTGCTGGAAACTGCGCCCGCGGATGTAGTTCAGCGACTTGAACTGCAGCGGCACGCGTTCGAGGATGTATTCGACGCTGCCGTGAGTACTCTCATCGTCCATGTGCAACGCTTCGAGGTTGTCGGTGATGGCGCCCAGCCAGGGCTCCATTTTCTCCGCCTCGGTGCCCGGCAAGAAGCCGATCTCCTGGTCAAGCCCCTGCACGCTACGGGTGGCGATGATGCGCCGGTAACGTTTGCTGACCATGGTCTGCTCGATGGCCGCAGCCAGCGCCAGGATGGTCTTGCCCGAGCCCGCCGCACCGGTCAGGTTGACCAAGTGGATATCCGGGTCGAGCAAGGCGAACAGCGCCAGGCTCTGGTGGATATCTCGCGGTTTGAGGCCCCAGGCTTCTTGGTGCAGCAATGGCTCCTGATGAAGGTCGAGCAACAGCAGTTCGTCGTTGCGTATGCCTTTGACCCAGCCGACGAACCCTTGCTCATCGATGATGAATTCGTTGACGTGCACCGCCGGCAGGTGTTCGATCATCTGCACCCGATGCCAGGTACGGCCGCGCTCCTGGCGGGTATCGACCTTGCTTACCCGGTCCCAGAACGAGCCCGTGACCGAATGGTAGCCCTTGGAGAGCAAGGACACGTCATCGACCAGCTGGTCGGTGCTGTAGTCCTCGGCCGCGATCCCGCAGGCTCGCGCCTTCAGACGCATGTTGATGTCTTTAGTGACCAGCACCACGTCCAGGTCGGTGCGCCGGCTACGGACTTCCAGCAGGGTGTTGATGATGATGTTGTCGTTGAGGTGTTCGGACAGTAACTTGCTGGGCTCGTTGCGCGGGCTCATCAAGATCGACAGGTAACCCTTTGGCCCGCTCTTGCCGCGCTGAATCGGTACGCCCTGCTCGACGACGCTGGGCGAGGCATCCCCCAGTGTCTGGTCGATCAGGCGGATGGCTTGGCGACACTCTGCCGCGATGCTCTGTTTGCCGGTCTTGAGCTTGTCGAGTTCCTCCAGCACCGTCATGGGAATGGCGACGTGGTGCTCCTCGAAGTTGAGTAATGCGTTGGGGTCGTGAATCAGGACGTTGGTATCGAGCACATACAGGATTGGCTTGCTGGAGGAAGTGGTGCGTCCTTGGTCATCCATACTCGGTCACCTTATGTCGAAGCCACACGGCGCGTGCTGTGACACGCCGCAGAGTGACCGCCGTTCTTCCCGTATCCGCGTTGCTACGGGCGGGAAGCGTACCTGGCAAAGTGGGCCTGGATGACGCCACCTGTGCTGCAGGGATCGGCTGTCTGGTTTCTTCATACCGCAAAAGCGATGACTCTAAAAAGCATTTTTACGTGTTTTTGAAGTTTATTTTTCCGATTGACGATCAGGGCTTGGCGGCGAGGCGATACGCGACTACAGTCAGAAGTCATACCGGCTATTGGCGCTGCGCGTAATCGTGACAACCCTCCCAGCCGATACCGCTCTGGGCCGTGCTGCGCAGCAACCACTCCAGCGCTGGCTGTGCCTTAGGTAGGGTGTCATGCAGCTGGATCACACCTTTACGCCATAGCAGCATCAAGGTCACCACACGCTGGGCCGACGCCTCGGCAGACAGCGGCCCATCATCCTGGGCATCGATATCCCACAACGATACCTGCAATTGCTGGCTAGCCATGAACGCTTCGCCGTCAGCACGGCGCTGGCCGTAGGGCGGGCGGAACAGCGGCACGTACTGGGCGGGTAGGTCAACCTGAACCTGGGCTTGAGCCCGCCTGATCGAGTCCTGCCAGCCCTGCCACTGGGCATGAGAGCGGTATTCCCAACCCTGTATCCCGACGCACTGGCCGGCGTATAGCTGGCCAAGCGCATTGGCCGGGCCCGCATCGCGGCGCTGCTGCAAGCGAGTGCCCAGCACAAAGAACGTAGCTTGCAGTTTCTGCTTGCGCAGGTAGCGGGTGAGCGCATCGGTACTACCGCCGGCAGGCGCCGGGCCACCGACGAAGGTCAATAGGAACATGCGGTCGTTGAGCTCATCACCATTGCGCTCACGGCTGGACAGCCGTTCGACCTCGCTGCTGGTCTGCCCCAGCAAGGCGGCCTTGCGCAGTTGCTCATCCAGATAGCGGGCGTGGAACTGATAACTGGGTTCGATCCAGCCGGTGTAGAACTTGCCGACGTCTGTGGCAAATGTAGCAGCCGTGGTGCGTAAATCGGCCATGGATTCGAGCAGATAGCAGAAAGAAGCATCCTGTTCGCAGCTCAGCTGCGCCTGTTGATAACCCAACCACAAGCGCTGCCACATTTGCGCGCGCACGGCGCGAATTTTCTGCAGATTGATCTGGCGTAAGCCAAGGCGCGCCGCCAGCGCAGCGTCATCGAGCAGCTCGCTTTCATGCAACACACGGGCAAACGACAGGATCTCTGCCCGAGAGGCAACGTCGAACAACGCCGGGCTGTCCAGTTGTTCGGGCCACAGACTGCGGTCCAGGCTGGCCGGGGGTATGGGTGCGGCCTGGGCCGCCAGGCTCAACAGGGTGGCCAGCAAGGCCCCGGCAATGCGCACGATCGGTCTCTCCGTGATGGCCAAAACGCGCACTATAGCGCCTGCTTCGGCGATGGTCTGTGACTATTGTCGCCATAGTTTGGCGTTACTGGCCGCGGCCCGTAGAATTCACCGAATCGACTTCAGGAGCCGAACCGATGCTGACGGTGATTTCCCCCGCCAAGACCCTCGACTATGACACCCCCCCAGTGACTCAGCGGTTCACCTTGCCGCAACACCTGGACGATTCCCAGGTACTGATCGAGCAACTGCGGGAGTTATCGCCAGCGCAGATCAGCGAGCTGATGCACCTGTCCGACAAGCTTGCAGGCCTGAATGCTGCCCGCTTCGGCAGCTGGACCCCAGACTTCACCCCGGCCAATGCCAAGCAGGCGTTGCTGGCGTTCAAGGGTGACGTCTACACGGGCCTCGATGCCGAAACCCTCGGTGAGGACGACTTCAGCTATGCCCAACAGCACCTGCGCATGCTATCGGGCCTTTACGGCCTTCTGCGCCCGCTCGACCTCATGCAACCCTACCGCCTGGAAATGGGCACCAAGCTGGCCAACGCCCGCGGCAAGGACCTGTATGCCTTCTGGGGTACGCGCATCAGCGAGTGGCTGAACCAGGCCCTGGCCGAACAAGGCGACGACCTGCTGTTGAACCTTGCGAGCAACGAGTATTTCAATGCGGTCAAGCGCAGCGCGCTGAAGGCTCGGGTGATCAACGTCGATTTCAAGGACCTTAAGAACGGCCAATACAAGATCATCAGCTTCTACGCCAAGAAAGCCCGCGGCATGATGAGCCGCTTCGTGATTCAGGAGCAGGTCAACGACCCTGAGCAACTCAAGCGCTTCGATGTGCAGGGTTACTATTACAGCGCCGAGCAATCCAAAGCGGATCATCTGGTGTTCTTGCGCGATCATTCGGCTGAGTGATTGACGCAGGAGCCGCTTGGCGGCTCGGCGCGCGCATTACATACCCACCCTGCAGCCCGTTCACCTCGATGCCCTGCAATCCCATCGAACCAGGCACCACAGGCACTTTGCGCGGTGCATCGGACGCATCAGGCGGTTGCGTTCGATAGCCCGCTGATCGGCGTCGGCACAGGCCATCGCGCTCCCGTACAGCAGGTGCGCACCGCCACAAGGCTGATCGAGTAGGCCTAAGAAGTGGAGCAGTGTGCGTTTGCCAGAGCCGGACGCACCGACGATGGCGCAGGATTGGCTTGCGGGTATGGAAAACAAGCCTTCACGCCTTATCCATGTGCTCAATGGTTGAGACGCCCCCAGTGGCCATTGGTGTGGGCTGCCCAAGACGTTCCATCGTTCATGGACAGCTCTTCGGAGCGTCCGGAAGGCTTAACGGCAAGCCAAAAAAAGCCTTAGTATTTTTGAGGCTACGAGTGTTGCGAAATGCTCGCCACCCCATTGGCACAACTGTTCACAGTGCCATCATGCCAAAATAAAGACGCCAAAAATTCGACTCCGCACCTCTGGCCGCTACCTGTCTTGAGACCGTTCGTACCTTTTTTGACGAATTTTGAAAAAAAATTTCTGGTGATAGCAGAACAATATCCTCGCTCAGTTTGCCCCTTTATGGCTGGGGGTAAAACTGCTGTGTGCTATCAAATTGAAAGTATTTATCATTGAAAAATTATTTAGAAATCTTTCATGCGTTCCGAAGCCACCCAGGAACTTCTGTCGCAAGTGACCGCTCATAGTGCCGTAACGAATTTCATGGCCTCAGGTTGTGAGAAATGACTTACAGATGACAACCGGCAGGACTCTTATTTCTGCCTAGTTAACTTCAAAAGGTGCAGCGGGTCTTTTCAGAACCCGCCTCAATAGAGGAATTACGCGCCCACAGAATCGTCCTAGTGGTTGATTTCAATAGGTTTTTCCATTTGAAAGAACAAGCACAGCAAAGCGTCTAGTTGCGCCTTGCAGAAAGGACGGCTGCATTTCAGGGCACGCCTTTAGATAACCGGCGAATAACTGCCAACTTTTAGTGCACGACATTGTGCATGACGGATTTATTCATGCCTGCGCTCGGCGAAGTGTGCATTTCGCCATGTAACCGTGCGCCCGAAAACTGTTGTTAATCAACCCAGTCCGGCTCTTCTTCCAGGAGCTGGCGTGATAAACACATGAGGTGATAGCGATGCGTATCAGCATCTTTGGTTTGGGTTATGTGGGTGCAGTCTGTGCAGGTTGCCTGACGGCGCGGGGCCATGACGTGATTGGTGTGGATGTGTCCAAGACCAAGATCGACCTGATCAACCAGGGCAAGTCGCCCATCGTCGAACCTGGCCTGGAAGCACTACTGCAACAAGGCATCGCCAATGGCCGACTGCGCGGCACCACCGATTTCGCCGAGGCCATTCGCGCCAGCGACGTTTCGATGATTTGCGTAGGTACGCCAAGCAAGAAGAACGGCGACCTGGGCCTTGAGTACATCGAGTCGGTGTGCCGCGAAATCGGCTACGTACTGCGTGACAGCCAGCGCCGCCACACCATCGTAGTGCGCAGCACCGTGCTGCCGGGCACCGTGAAGAATGTGGTGATTCCGATTCTGGAAGATTGCTCGGGCAAAAAAGCGGGCGTGGATTTCGGCGTAGCAGTGAACCCGGAGTTCCTGCGTGAAAGCACCGCGATCAAGGACTACGACCACCCGCCGATGACCGTCATCGGTGAATTGGACACCGCCAGCGGCGACGTGCTGCAGGCACTGTACGAAGAACTCGATGCCCCGGTCATCCGCAAGCCGATCGAAGTGGCCGAGATGATCAAGTACACCTGCAACGTGTGGCACGCCACCAAGGTCACTTTCGCCAACGAAATCGGCAACATCGCCAAAGCCGTCGGCGTCGATGGCCGTGACGTGATGGAAGTGGTCTGCCAGGACAAAGTGCTGAACCTGTCCCAGTACTACATGCGCCCAGGCTTTGCCTTCGGGGGCTCGTGCCTGCCCAAGGATGTGCGTGCCCTCACCTACCGCGCCGCCTCCCTCGATGTACGGGCACCTCTGCTGGACTCGCTGATGCGCAGCAATGAGTCGCAGGTCCAGAACGCCTTCGAAATCATCGAAGCCCACGACAAGCGCAGGGTTGCCCTGCTGGGCCTGAGCTTCAAGGCCGGCACCGACGACCTGCGGGAAAGCCCGCTGGTAGAGCTGGCCGAGCGCCTGATCGGCAAAGGCTACCAGTTGGACATCTACGACGAGAACGTCGAATACGCCCGCGTGCATGGGGCGAACAAAGAGTACATCGAGTCGAAGATTCCGCACGTGTCGTCGTTGCTCAACGCCGACTTCCAGAAGGTCATCGACAACGCCGACATCATCGTCCTGGGCAACCGTGACGAGCAGTTCCGTGCCCTGGCCGAGCAAGCGCCGGCCGGCAAGCAGGTGATCGACCTGGTCGGCTTCATGAGCAAGCCCAGCTGCTCCACCAGCCGTACCGAAGGCATTTGCTGGTAATGCCTGATCGGGCAACGGTGGCCTCCCCACCACCGCTGCCCACCTTTTCCCGAATTTTCCACGGATGCTGAACATGCAAAGGCTCCAGACAGTGCTGTTGCAGTGCGCCGGGTGGCTGCTCTACATGAGCCTGCTCATGCTGATCGCCCTGGCCCTGCCAGCCGAAATCTTCGACTCGCAGTCCAAGCACTTCATCTTCCTGGTCGGCGCAGTCGGCATCTGGCGCTATTCCATGGGCGCCACTCACTTCATCCGCGGCATGATCTTCCTGTACGGCGTGTACCCCTACCTGCGCCGCAAGGTGCAGAAGATGGGCGATGCCGCTGCGCCATCGCACGTCTACCTGATGGTCACCAGCTTTCGTATCGAGGCACTGACCACCGCTCAGGTGTACAGCTCGGTGATTCGCGAAGCCATCGAATGCGGCTACCCCACCACCGTGGTCTGTTCGCTGGTGGAGATGTCCGATGAGCTTCTGGTCAAGAGCCTGTGGGCCAAATACAACCCCCCTTCCCATGTCACCCTGGATATCGTGCGCATCGCTGGCACCGGCAAGCGCGATGGCCTGGCTTATGGTTTTCGAGCGATTTCGCGGATGTTGCCCGACGAGAACGCCGTAGTGGCAGTCATCGACGGTGACACCGTGCTCGGCGAAGGCGTAGTTCGCAAGACCGTGCCGTGGTTCAAGCTGTACCCCAACGTCGGCGGCCTGACCACCAACGAGTTCTGCGAGGTGCGCGGCGGCTACATCATGAGCGAATGGCACAAGCTGCGCTTCGCCCAACGCCACATCAACATGTGCTCCATGGCCCTGTCCAAGCGCGTGCTGACCATGACCGGGCGCATGTCGATGTTCCGCGCCAGCGTGGTGACCAACCCCGAGTTCATCGCCGACGTCGAAAGCGACTCGCTGATGCACTGGCGCCTGGGCCGCTTCAAGTTCCTCACCGGTGACGACAAGTCCAGCTGGTTCAGCCTGATGCGCCTTGGCTACGACACCTTCTACGTGCCAGATGCGGCGATCAACACGGTCGAGCACCCGCCAGAAAAGAGCTTCCTCAAGGCCAGCCGCAAGCTGATGTACCGCTGGTATGGCAACAACCTGCGGCAGAACTCCCGGGCGCTGGGCCTTGGCCTGCGCCGCCTGGGGCTGTTCACCAGCATCGTGCTGTTCGACCAGCGGGTGTCGATGTGGACCAGCCTGCTCGGCCTGACCGTGGCGGTGATCGCCAGCCTCAAATTCGGCATGGCGTACCTGCTGGTCTACCTGCTGTGGATCGGCATCACTCGCCTGATCCTCACCATCATGTTGCTGTGCTCTGGGCACAACGTGGGCCCGGCCTACCCGCTGATTCTCTATTACAACCAGATCGTCGGCGCGTTGATGAAAATCTATGTGTTCTTCCGCCTCGACAAGCAGTCCTGGACCCGCCAACCGACTGCCCTCAAGCGTGACCTCGCCAGTTTTCAACAATGGTTCAACACCTGGTCCTCGCGGACCATGACCTTCTCGGCTGCCAGCATTTTCGTTGCTGTGCTGTTCATGGTCGTGTGAGCCCAACCCGGATCGGAATTAACAGGAACAAACCAAGATGAATACCGCCGTGAACGTCAACGTCGTGCATGAGTCCGAAGCCCAGCGCCAACACGCCCGGGTGCGCATCCCGGCCAAGTTGCGCTTTCTGGACAAAGACCGCCAGGCTCAGGATGTGAAGGTCGATGACCTGTCTGCCGGCGGCCTGAGTTTCCACAGCAAGCAGCCGCTGTCGGTCGGTGAAGTGCTGCGCGGTCGCCTGCAGTTCACGGTAGACAACCTGGGCCTGTCGATGGACATCGAGTTCCAGGTGCGCGCTTATGACAACGCCACCGGCCGCACCGGCGCTCAGTTCCAGAACCTCGAACCTCGCGATATCGCGACCCTGCGCCATATCATCACCAGTCACCTTTCCGGTGAGCTGATCACCGCAGGCGATGTGCTGAGCACCCTGCAGCGCGACAACTTCACCAAGGCACGCAAGCAAAAAGACAGTGGCTCAGGCCTGTCGGCCTTCGGCCGCCTCAAGGCCGTGACCTTGACCCTGGGGGTGTTCGTGGTAGGCGTGGCCGCTTTCGGCTTCGTCGCCAAATCGCTTTACGGCATGTACTTCGTCAGCCATGCCGAAGCCGGGGTGGTCGCCGTCCCAACTTCTACCGTAACCATGCCGCGTGACGGTACCGTCAACAGCCTGGCCGAAATCGGCGGGCAAATCGCCAAGGGTGCGCCGCTGGCCAGCTTCACCACCAGCATGTTGGACATGCTCAAAGGGAGCCTGGACGACTCGCAGCTGGAGCCTGCAAAAATCGAGGAACTGTTTGGCAAGCAGCTCTCCGGCACGCTCACCAGCCCATGCGATTGCGTCGTCGCCCGCCAACTGGTGGACGACGGCCAGTACGCCGCCAAGGGCCAGCCGATCTTCCAACTGATACCGCGCACCACCCAGCCGATGGTCGAAGCGCGCTTCAGCTATCGCCAGTTCGACGAGGTCAAGCCAGGCACCCGAGTCAACTTCCAGGTAGCTGGCGAAGACGAAGTGCGCACCGGCCAGATCGTCAGCAGCGCCAGCCTCAACAGCGACGACTTGGCCTCTGACATCCGTGTACAGATCAAACCCGACAGCGCCATGCCGGCTGAACTGGCCGGCCGCCCGGCCTCGGTCAACGCTGACCGCGGTCCATCGCTGAACGGGCTGATCGACAAAGCCTCGGCCCACGGCCTCTAAGAGGGAACGCCGATGACCAGCAGACTCCTCGAGCACCGTGGCCCCTGGCTTGGGCTTTGCGCCCTGGCCGCCGCGGTCAGTTTGGCCGGCTGTGCCGGCCTGCCCGACCAGCGCCTGGCCAACGAAGCCCTCAAGCGCGGTGACACGGCGCTTGCCGAACGCAATTACAAGGCCCTGGCAGACCTTGGCTACAGCGACGCGCAGGTGGGCCTTGCCGATATCAAGGTCGCCACGCGCGACCCTGCCAAGATTCAGGAAGCCGAGGCGACGTACCGTGCTGCCGCTGCCACATCGCCGCGAGCTCAAGCACGCCTGGGCCGCCTGCTGGTGGCCAAGCCAAACAGCACCCAAAGCGAACGTGAAGAAGCAGAAACGCAGCTCATGCTCGCCGCCGAGCAAGGTCAGGGCAATACCCTGATCCCGCTGGCAATGTTGTACCTGAGTTACCCGCAAAGCTTCCCGAAGGTCAACGCCCAACAGCAGATCGACCAGTGGCGCGCCGCCGGCAACCCGGAAGCGGACCTTGCCCAAGTACTGCTGTATCGTACCCAGGGCACCTACGAGCAGCACCTGACCGAAGTCGAGCGCATCTGCAAGGCAGCGCTCAGCGCCACCGACATCTGCTATGTGGAATTGGCCACGGTCTATCAGAAGCGTGCCCAGGCCGATCAGCAGGCTGCGTTGATCAGCCAGCTCAAGTCCGCGTACGCCCGTGGCGCCGTACCGGCCAGCCGGGTCGACAGTGTCGCCCGAGTGCTGGCTGACCGCAGCCTTGGCCAGACCGACGAGAAAACCGCCAAAAACCTGCTCGAACAGGTCGCCCCAGCCAACCCAGCGTCCTGGGTCAGCCTGGCGCAGCTGCTGTACGACTTCCCCGAACTGGGCGATACCGACCAGCTGATGGCTTACATCGACAAAGGCCGAGAAGCCGAGCAGCCCCGCGCCGAACTGCTGCTGGGCCGCCTGTACTACGAAGGCAAAAGCCTGCCTGCGGACGCGCCAAAAGCCGAGCAGCACCTCAAAGCTGCCGCCGACGCAGGGGAAACCAGCGCCCATTACTACCTTGGCCAACTGTACCGCCGCGGCTATCTGGGCAGCGTCGAACCGCAAAAGGCCGTCGATAACCTGCTCGCCGCGGCCCGTGGCGGCCAGAACAGCGCCGACTATGCGCTCGCCCAACTGTTCAGCGAAGGCCATGGCATTCGCCCGCAACCAGACAACGCTTGGGTATTCGCGCAATTGGCCCAGGCCAACCCGACGCCGCAGTCCAGCGAACTGCTGCAACAGCTCGACCAACAGCTCACGCCCGAGCAGCGCAGCCAGGCCCAGCGCGTGCTGGCCCAGGAACAGCAAGCCCGCGGCAGCATGGCGCAGGGTGCCAACAGCACCCTGGCACTCGAAGCCCTGCAGGACGACGACAAAGAAGTAGACGGTGAGGACTCGCTATGACGCTCAACCCTTTCGTGAAAGCCGGCATCGGCCTGAGCTTCGCTTTGCTGTGGTCCTGCCCGACCCTGGCGGAAATGACCGCTGAAAAGAACTTCGGCCTGGATGTGAAAATCACCGGCCAATCCGAAGACGACCGTGACCTTGGCACTCGCTCAGGTGGCGACGTCAACGGCCTGGGCCTGGACTTGCGCCCTTGGGTGTACGGCGAGCGCGGTAACTGGAGCGCCTTCGCCATGGGCCAGGCGGTCACCGCCACCGACACCATCGAAACCGACACGTTGCGCCAGAACGACGACGGTACCACCACCGACACCGCCGCCGACGGGCGCAAGCAGGACAAGAGCTACCTGGCCATGCGCGAGTTCTGGGTTGGCTACAGCGGGCTTACGGCCTACCCAGGGGAGCAACTGCGCCTGGGCCGCCAGCGCCTGCGCAGCGACGATGGTATGTGGCGCGACACCAACATCGAAGCGCTGAACTGGACCTTCGATACCACCCTGCTCAAGGCTGACCTGGGCGTGGCTCAGCGCTTTAGCGAGTACCGTACCGACCTTACCGAGTTGGCCCCGCAAGACAAGGACCGTACCCACCTTTACGGCAACGTCGCCGCACAGTGGACACCGGGCCACTGGGTCGGCCTGCGCGCGCATCACACCCACGACAGTGGCAGCCTGAAAAACCCCGGCGAAACCGTCGATGCGCTGGACAAGACCCGCACCGGCGACCTGACCTGGCTGGGCCTCGAGGCCAACAGCGACGCCTACAACTGGCGCAACCAGCACACCGTCAACTACTGGGGCAGCGTCACATGGCTGACCGGCGACCGTGACACCCTCAGCAGCCAGACTGTCGCTGACCAGACCGTCGCGACCGGCAAGCAGAGCGGCAACGTCAACGCGTGGGCCACCGATTTGGGCATCCGTCTGCGCCTGGACCCGCAATGGCAGGTTGGCGCCGCCTATGCCCGTGGCAGCGGCGGCGGTGGCGACGATGGCTCGGGCAACTTTGAGCAGACCGGACTTGAAAGTAACCGCTCCAACTACACCGGCACCCGCTCGCGGGTGCACCGCTTCGGCGAGGCGTTCCGTGGCGAGCTGGGCAACTTGCAGGCCGCTACGCTGTTCGCCTCCTGGCAACTGCGCGATGACTACGACGCCAGCCTGATCTACCACAAGTTCTGGCGGGTCGACGGCAACCAGAACATCGGCTCCAGCGGCATCAATGCAGTGGTCAACGACAACGGCGTGAATCGCCAGCTGGTCGATGGCGAAAAAGACCTCGGCCAGGAAATGGACCTGGTCGTCACCAAATACTTCAAGCAAGGCCTGCTGCCGGCTTCGATGAGCCAGGCAATCGACGAGCCCTCTGCCCTGGTGCGCCTGCGCGCTGGTGTGTTCAAGCCGGGCGACGCCTACGGCAAGGAAGCGGACTCGTACATGCACCGCGCCTTCGTCGACGTGATCTGGCGCTTCTGAAGCCGGGAGAAACCTGATGAACCTTCACCCGCACTTGCGTCACAGCCTTCTGGCCAGCGCCCTGCTGCTGACCAGTGGCCTGGCTTTCGCCGCAGAACCACAGACGCTCGCCAAGGGCCTGCAGCAGGCCAAGACTTATACCGTGGCCAGCGCACCGATCGAGCCGCTGCAGATGGACCCGCCAAAACTGCCCGACCTCAGTGGCTACACCGCCCAAGCCGTGCAGAAGAAAATCGACCGCAGCCACAAGGGCAAAGTCAGCGTGCGCCGCATGTTCCAGGAGGACACCCTCAAGGAATTCATCGGCGGCGACAACAAAGCCGCCGAGTGGGTGCAGCGCCAGCACGGGATTCCTCAAGCGATCTTCGTCGATGACGGCCATGTCGACCTGGTGGAGCTGAGCAAGCAGGTACCCAAGCAGTACCTGCGCGAGGTAGAACCTGGCGTGTACCTGGCGCGCCTGCCGATCGTGGTCGGGCATAAGGGCATCCTCGAGATCGACCGTAAGGTCAAGCAGCTGCGCCTGTCCCAGGAGGGCGGCGCGTTTGTGATCAACGATGGCAAGCTGTTCGTCACCGACACCCAGGTGACCGGCTGGCGCGAGAAGGACAACGGCCCCGCGACCTTCCGCTCGCCCAAGGAATTCCGCCCGTTCCTGCTCTCGTGGGGGGGCACCGAGACCTACATCGTCAACACCCAGATGGCCAGCTTTGGCTATTCCAAATCCAAGTCGTACGGTGTGAGCATTTCGCAATACACCCCCAACATGTCCAAGCGCATGGGCCGCGCCGAGCCTACCGGCTGGATCATCGGCTCGACCTTCAGCGACATGTGGTATGGCTTCTACTGCTACGAAACCCAGGACTTCGTGGTCAAGGACAACACCTACCGCAACAACATCGTCTATGGCATCGACCCGCACGACCGTTCGCACCGCCTGATCATTGCCGGCAACGCCGTGTACGGCACCAAGAAAAAGCACGGGATCATCATTTCCCGTGAGGTCAACGACAGCTGGATCATCAATAACAAGAGCTACGACAACAAGCTCTCGGGCGTGGTGATCGACCGTAACAGCATCAACAACCTGGTGGCCTACAACGAGATCTATCGCAACCACACCGACGGCATCACCCTGTACGAAAGCGGCGACAACCTGATCTGGGGCAACAAGCTGATCAATAACCGTCGCCACGGCATCCGGGTGCGCAACAGCGTGAACATTCGCCTGTACGACAACATCGCCATGGCCAACGGGCTGGTCGGCGTGTACGGGCACATCAAGGACCTGTCCGATACCGACCGCGACATCGCCCTGGACCCCTTCGACACCAAGGTGTCGCTGATCGTGGTCGGGGGCGAGCTGGCGGCCAATGGCTCCGGCCCGCTGTCGATCGACTCACCGCTGTCGGTCGAGCTGTACAAGGTGTCCATGCTCGCCCCGCGCAAGGCTAGCGGCATCAGCCTCAACGGCGTGCTTGGCGAGCGTCAGGACGAAATCCTCGACCTGCTGGTGCGCCAGCAGAAGGCCGTGCTGATCGACCCGGTCGAGCGCCAGAGCGAAATGATCGATTAAGGAAGCCCAGACCATGACTCCACACCTGATGAAACTGCTGGGCCTGTCCGCTGCGCTTTTGGCCGTTAGCCAGGGCGTGCGCTCCGACCAGATAAAGGCCCCGACCTTCACCGCCGAGCCGTGCTGCCAATTGTGCCCCGAGGCACACGACGCCAGCCGCTACACCACCCGCTATCAGCAGAACTTCACCACGCTGGTGCAGGCGCAGGGCGACTGGTTGTTCCGTACCCGTGAAGACCTGCGTACCGAGTTCAACACCACGCCGGCCGGCTACAAACGCTTGCAGCAGGTACACGACGCGTTCAAGAAGCGTGGCGTTGAGTTGGTGGTGGTCTACCAGCCGACCCGGGGCCTGGTGAACCGCAACATGCTCAACCCCAAAGAGAAAGCCGCCTTTGATTACCAGAAGGCGCTGGGCAACTACCAGGCGATGCTCAAGCGCTTCGCCAGCATGGGCTACAACGTGCCAGACCTGTCGCCACTGACCAACGAGCAGCTGGCCGCCGCCGACCAGGGCAAGGATTTCTACTTCCGCGGTGACCAGCACTGGACACCCTACGGTGCCCAGCGCGCGGCCAAGATCGTGGCCGACACGGTGCACCAGATGCCGGCCTTCGAAGGCATACCACGCAAGGAATTCGAAACTCACAAGTCCGGGCGCATGGGCAAGACCGGCACCTTGCACAATGTCGCCGGCCAACTGTGCGGCACCAGCTATGCGGTGCAGTACATGGACCAGTTCGCCACCGAGCCGAAAGGCTCCAGCGGCGGCGACGACCTGTTCGGCGATGGCGGCAATGCCCAGATCACCCTCGTAGGCACTAGCCACAGCGGCAAGAACTACAACTTCGCCGGCTTCCTCGAACAATACATCGGCGCCGACGTGCTCAACGTCGCCTTCCCCGGTGGCGGTTTGGAAGGCTCGATGATCCAGTACCTGGGCAGCGAAGAGTTCCAGAAAAACCCACCAAAAATCCTTATCTGGGAATTCTCGCCGCTGTACCGCCTGGACCAGGAAACCATCTGGCGGCAGATCCTCGCCCTGCTCGACGACGGCTGCGACGACCGCCCAGCGCTGATGAGCGCCAGCACCACCCTCAAGCCCGGCAAGAATGAGCTGATGGTCAACGGCAAGGGCGGCGTGATCAAGAACCTGGTCAACCGCAACCTGCAGATGGATGTGAAGTTCGACGACCCATCGGTGAAGGTGCTGCAGGCCACCCTGTGGTATCTCAATGGCCGTCACGAGGACATCAAGCTGGAGAAGCCGGAAACCTCCGACACCGATGGCCGTTTCGTCTTCCAGATGCGCGAAGACGAGGACTGGGCCAACCAGAGCCTGCTGGCCTTCGAAGTCCAAGGGCCGCAAAGCGGCACCCAGAAAGTCCAGGCCAAACTCTGCAAACGCAACAACTTTGCCGGGCCCGCGCAGACCGCGCAGGCCGGCCAGTGAGGCGCCCATGACCCATTTAAAGCAGTTGTTCCGCCCTGCCCTGCTCGCCCTGGCCCTGTGCGGCGGCGCCGCGCACGCCGCGCTGGTACCCCCGCAGGGCTATTACGAGGGAATCGAGAAGCCCAAGACTGGCGACGGTAATTTCCGTTGTGAACCGGCACCCAAGCCGTATACCGGCGCGCTGCAGTTTCGCAGCAAATACGAGGGCTCGGACAAGGCCCGGGCGACGTTGAACCTGGCTTCGGAAAAGGCCTTTCGCAAGTCCACCGAAGACATCACCACGCTGGAAAAAGGCGTGAGCAAGATGGTTGGCCAATACATGCGTGACGGCCGCCCCGCACAGCTGGACTGCACCCTGACCTGGCTCGGCACCTGGGCGCGCGCCGACGCGCTGATGTCCACCGATTACAACCATACCGGCAAATCCATGCGCAAATGGGCGCTGGGCAGCATGAGCGGGTCTTGGCTGCGGCTTAAGTTCTCCAACGCACGCCCGCTTGCCGCGCACCAGGCCCAGGCCGAACAGATCGAGAAGTGGTTTGCCCGCCTTGCCGAACAAACCGTTCGCGACTGGAGCAACCTGCCGCTTGAGAAAATCAACAACCACAGCTACTGGGCTGCCTGGTCGGTGATGGCCACGGCCGTGGCTACCGACCGCCGCGACCTGTTCGACTGGGCCGTGAAGGAATTCAAAATTGGCGCCAATCAGGTCGACGAGCAGGGCTTTTTGCCCAACGAGATCAAACGCCGGCAACGTGCCTTGGCCTATCACAACTACGCCTTGCCGCCGCTGGCGATGATTGCCAGCTTCGCCCAGGCCAATGGTGTGGACCTGCGCCGCGAAAACAACTTTGCCTTGCAACGCCTGGGCGAAGGCGTGCTGGCCGGTGCTCGCGATCCACGTCTGTTTGCCGCCCGTGCCGGTGAGAAGCAGGACATGAAGGACCTGAAGGTCGACAACAAATATTCCTGGCTCGAGCCCTGGTGCGCGCTTTACCACTGCGTCGGCGACACCCTCGAGCGCAAGCACGGCATGCAACCGTTCAACAGCTTCAGGCTGGGCGGTGATGTGACCCGGCTCTACGACCCGAACGCAGAATCGAAAAAGTAACGTAATCCCCTGTGTGGGCGGGTTCACCCGCTCCTCGGGTGGCTTGGTATCCCTCGCCGTTTGCGTGGGGGGTTTGGGGGGCGCTGTGCCCCGGATGCTGTGAACAACTAGGAGAACCGGGATGGTCTTCTCGTCCAACGTGTTCCTGTTCCTGTTCTTGCCGGTCTTCCTCGGCCTGTACTACTTGAGCGGACAACGCTATCGCAACCTGCTGCTGCTGGTCGCAAGCTACATCTTCTATGCCTGGTGGCGGGTCGACTTCCTTGCCCTGTTCGCTGGCGTAACCCTGTGGAACTACTGGATCGGCCTGCGCGTGGGTGCGTGCGGCGTGCGCACCAAGCCAGCCCAGCGCTGGCTGCTGCTGGGCGTGGGTGTAGACCTGGCGATCCTCGGCTACTTCAAATATGCCAACTTCGGTGTCGAGAGCCTCAACGCGATCATCACCTCGTTCGGTATGCAGCCGTTCATCCTCACCCACGTGCTGCTGCCTATCGGCATCTCGTTCTATATCTTCGAGTCGATCAGCTACATCATCGATGTGTATCGCGGTGACACCCCGGCCACACGCAACCTGATCGACTTCGCGGCGTTCGTGGCGATCTTCCCCCACCTGATCGCAGGCCCTGTGCTGCGCTTCAAGGATTTGGTAGACCAGTTCAACAACCGTACCCATACCCTGGACAAGTTCTCCGAAGGCTGCACCCGCTTCATGCAGGGCTTCATCAAGAAAGTGTTCATCGCCGATACCTTGGCCGTGGTAGCCGACCACTGCTTCGCCTTGCAGCACCCCACCACCGGTGACGCCTGGCTTGGCGCCTTGGCCTACACCGCGCAGCTGTACTTCGACTTCAGCGGCTACAGCGACATGGCCATCGGCCTGGGGCTGATGATGGGCTTTCGCTTCATGGAGAACTTCAAACAGCCCTACATCAGCCAGTCGATCACCGAGTTCTGGCGGCGCTGGCACATCAGCCTGTCCACCTGGCTGCGCGATTACCTGTACATCACCCTGGGCGGCAACCGCAAAGGCACTTTCAACACCTACCGCAACCTGTTCCTGACCATGCTGCTCGGTGGGCTTTGGCACGGTGCCAACTTCACCTACATCATTTGGGGTGCCTGGCACGGCATGTGGCTGGCGATCGAGCGGGCGCTGGGTATCGACACCAACCCACAGCGTTTCAACCCGGTGAAATGGGCCGTCACCTTCCTGCTGGTGGTGGTCGGCTGGGTGATCTTCCGTGCCGAGAACCTCGACGTCGCCGCCCGCATGTATGGCGCCATGTTCAGCTTCGGCCAGTGGCAGCTGTCAGAGCTCAACCGCTCCCAGCTCACCGGCCTGCAGGTGGCGACCCTGGTGATCGCTTACCTCAGCCTGGCGTTCTTCGGCCTGCGCGATTTCTACCGCCACGCCACGCCGGCGGCAGCCATGCGCAGCCCAGCGCAGGTCAATGCCGATGGCTCGATCGGCCTGGACTGGGCCCGGGTGATGACGCGCGCGCTGATCCTGCTGCTGTTTGCAGCCTCGATCCTCAAGCTTTCGGCGCAGAGCTACTCGCCGTTCCTGTACTTCCAGTTCTGAGGGGCATGCCATGAACCGGACATTACGCATCACTTACTCCCTGTCGTTCCTTGGTCTGCTGGTAGGCATGGGCGTGTGGTCCACAGGCGGTTTTGAAGGCTTTCACCGTACCCAGCAGATGACCCTGCTCAACGGCAAGCTGGCCAAGGCCGCAGAAACCCACTACGACGAGCAGTTCCCCATCAAGCGCCTGGGTACCAACCTTTGGGCCGCCCTGGACTTCAAACTGTTCAACGAAGGCCGCCCTGGTGTGGTCTTGGGCCGGGATCAGTGGCTGTTCACTGACGAAGAGTTCAAGCCTACTGCCAATGCCGAGCAGCAGATGCAGGAGAACCTTGCATTGATCCAAGGCGTGCGCGACACCCTGCGCAAGCACGGTAGCCACTTGGTGCTGGCGATCATCCCGGCCAAGGCGCGGGTGTATGCCGAATACATCGGCAAACAGCAACCGGCCAGCCTGCACGATCAGCTGTACAACCGCTTCCATGCCCAGGCGCGTCAGGCCAATGTGTTCGCCCCCGACCTGATGCCCGCACTGGAGCAGGCCAAAGCTCGCGGCCAAGTGTTCTTGCGTACCGACACCCATTGGACGCCGATGGGCGCGCAAGTCGCGGCCCAGACGCTGGCAGATGCGGTCAGCCGTCAGCGCCTACTCGACGGCGAGCCTCAGGCGTTCATCACCGACGCTGGCAGCACCGCTCCCTACAAGGGCGACCTGACCAACTTCCTGCCGCTGGACCCACTGTTCAGCGACCTGCTGCCGGCTCCGGACAATCTGCAACAACTCACCACTCGCCCGGCCGAAGCTGATGCTGCCGGCGGCGACGCGCTGTTCGCCGATACCCAGATCCCGGTGGCCCTGGTGGGCACCAGCTACAGCGCCAATGCGCACTGGAACTTCCTCGGCGCGTTGCAGCAGGCGCTGCACAGCGATGTCGCCAATTACGCCGAAGACGGCCACGGCCCATTGCTGCCGATGCTCAAGTACCTGCAAAGCGATGCCTTCAAAAACGCCCCGCCCCAGGTTGTGGTGTGGGAATTCCCCGAACGTTATCTGCCGATGACCAGCGACCTCAGCAGCTTCGACCCGCAGTGGATCGCGCAGCTCAAGCACAACCGTAAATCCGAAGAAAACCTGGCCATGTCGTCCACCCGGACGCATCACTGATCGATAGAGAGGAAATGCACATGACTACCAAAACTTCCATTGCCAAAGCCCTCACCCTCGCGGCCGGCCTTTCCCTGGCGTCCATGCAGGCGTTCGCCGGAGCCGACGCCGCGCTGTATGGCCCAAGCGCGCCCAAGGGTTCGAGCTTCGTGCGTTTGTATAACGCGGCCAGCGCACCGGCTGCAGCCAGCGTGGGCAACACCCAGATCAAGCAGGTTGGCGCCCAGGCCAGCAGCGACTTCAGCTTCCTGCCCGGTGGCGACTACACCGCCCAGGTTGGCGGTAAGAGCGTGCCGGTGCAACTGGCCGCCGACAAGTACTACACCCTGGTCAACAGCAGCAGCGGCAACCCGCAGCTGATCGAAGAGCCGCCGTTCAAGAACAAGCAAAAGGCGTTGGTGCGGGTGCAGAACCTCAGCGACCAGGCCCTGACCCTGAAAACTGCCGACGGCAAGACCGAAGTGGTGCCATCGGTGGCCACCAAAGGCCGCGGCGAGCGGGAAATCAATCCGGTCAAGGTCAACCTGGCCTTGTTCGAGGGCAACAAGAAAGTCAGCGACCTCAAACCGGTCGCCCTGGAGCGTGGCGAAGCGGCCGTGCTGTACGTAACGGGTTCCGGCAGCAACTTGTCGCCGGTGTGGGTAACTCGCCCCGTGGCTAGCAACTGATCCCCCTGCCTCATAACGACTATTGGAGAAACACGATGATCCCGGTAATTCTTTCTGGTGGTAGCGGTTCGCGTCTGTGGCCTTTGTCGCGCAAGCAGTTCCCCAAACAGTTCCTGGCGCTGACCGGGGAGAACACCCTGTTCCAGCAAACCCTCGAGCGCTTGCGCTTCGAGGGCATGGACAGCCCGGTCGTGGTCTGCAACAAGGATCACAAGTTCATCGTTCAGGAACAGCTCGCTGCCCTGAACCTGGAAACCCAAGGCATCCTGATGGAGCCGTTTGGCCGCAATACTGCGCCAGCGGTGGCTTTGGCAGCCATGAAACTGGTCAACGAGGGCCGCGACGAACTGATGCTGGTGCTGCCCGCCGACCATGTGATCGATGACCAAAAGGCCCTGCAACGCGCCTTGGCCTTGGCCACCGTGGCCGCCGAGCGCGGCGAAATGGTGCTGTTCGGCGTGCCGGCCACCAAGCCGGAAACCGGCTACGGCTACATCCGCTCCAGCCAGGATGCGCTGCTGCCTGAAGGCGTGGCCCGAGTTGCCCAGTTCGTCGAAAAACCCGATGAAAAGCGCGCTGCCGAGTTCGTCGCCGCGGGCGGCTACTTCTGGAATAGCGGCATGTTCCTGTTCCGCGCCAGCCGCTTCCTCGAAGAGCTGAAAAAACACGACCCGGACATTTATGACACCTGCGTACTGGCCCTTGAGCGCAGCAGCGAAGATGACGAGGTGCTGAGCATCGACGAGGCCACCTTCGCCTGCTGCCCGGACAACTCGATCGACTACGCGGTGATGGAGAAGACCCAGCGTGCCTGCGTGGTGCCGATGTCGGCAGGCTGGAGCGATGTGGGCTGCTGGTCATCGCTATGGGAGGTGCACGACAAGGACGCCGACGGCAACGTCACCAAAGGCGACGTAGTGGTGCAGGACAGCCGCAACTGCATGATCCATGGCAACGGCAAGCTGGTGTCGGTGATCGGCCTTGAGAACATCGTGGTGGTCGAGACCAAGGACGCGATGATGATCGCCCACAAGGACAAGGTCCAGGGCGTCAAGCAGATGGTCAAGACACTCGACGAGCAGGGCCGGAGCGAAACCCAGAACCACCTGGAAGTCTATCGCCCTTGGGGCTCGTACGACTCGGTGGACATGGGCGGGCGCTTCCAGGTCAAGCACATCACCGTCAAGCCCGGCGCCAGCTTGTCGCTGCAGATGCACCACCACCGTGCCGAGCACTGGATCGTGGTCTCCGGCACGGCCGAGGTGACCTGTGACGAGAATGTGTTTCTGCTCACCGAAAACCAGTCGACCTACATTCCGATCGCCTCGGTGCACCGCCTGCGCAACCCAGGCAAGATCCCTCTGGAGATCATCGAGGTGCAATCGGGCAGCTACCTGGGCGAGGACGACATCGAACGTTTCGAAGACGTGTATGGACGCACATCGACACCCGTCGAGCGGGGGGTGTCCGTCAAGACGATTGCGCAATAACCAACACGAGCAGGCACCGTTGCGGTGCCTGCTTGCTTTGAACGGGTCAAGGTGCGAGTCAGGACAGATCGACTTCCAACGTACCCTCCGCTTTATGTTGAACGTTAAGGAGCCAGGTCTCGAATTCGAAATCCAGTGTGAGCACGCCATTTTTCACAGCTGCTTTAACGTTCGGGCTTGTATCGATATGCGCCATAGAGCCCTTCACAATGAACGCGTTTACGGCTGTAGGTGCCTCGGCAGTACCGGTGATATAAAAAGCCACGCCCAATTCACCCTGAAAGCCCTTATCATCCGTAAAGTTCTGTACAGCTACCACGAACAGCGGGAATGTCTTTTGCGTGACGCGAATTTCATTGGTTGTGAACGTGTCTCTCGAAAGAATGGCCGGTTTAAACGTGCCCTCTGCTCGCCCCGGTAGATTAAGTTTTTTTTCCAGCACTCAGTCCGAGCTTGCTCAATTGCTGCTCAAGTTCAATTCCGGTCCCTTGTTCGCTGGAAGCCATCATGAGTTCCTCATCTACAAGATTAACGTTCGTAAAAAACTTTCAGGCTACGTCAGACGAAATCACACTATGACAGCCTCCCGAACGTCACAACTGGCAAAAATGCCAGGTCCGCCCCCCTACTCGACGACTCTGAGCCGCTAAACTGCCGGCGCTTCCAGAACAACTCGCTTTATCGCTACCATGTGTTCAAGGCAATCAGGAGACCTCTTGGCCATGATCATCGGCGCACTGCTCGTTCTCACTTGGCTGGTGCTGCTGTTGCGCTACCCCGCCAAGGCCCTGCCGATCTCCCTGGCGGCCGTTTGTGGGCTGGGGCTGGTGGCACTGCTGGTGGCCTGGCAGGACAATCGCGAAACCGCGCAGCTGGCACGCCTTGACCTGCGCCTGAGCTACGCGCCGCAACAATGCCCTGCCGACCGAGCCCTGCTGGTACACATGAAAAACGGCAATCAGGTGCCACTGACCGAACTGCATTGGCGGGTGGCCGCGTATGCGCCGGGCGACACCGTTAACCTTGCAGAGACTAGCTACAACGCACCGCGCTACCGCGGACCAGGCGAGCTGCAGCCAGGCGCCGAGTGGACTGACTGTCTGCCTTTGCCACCGCTGCGCAGCGGGTATCGGCCACAAACCCTGGAATTTCGCGCAGAACACCTGCAAGGCTCATTCGCCAATTAATCGAAGGCTCTCCCTATGCCCAGCGTTTTGATCACCGGTTGTTCCAGCGGCATCGGCCGCGCCCTGGCCGATGCCTTTCGCGATGCCGGCCATGATGTGTGGGCCACGGCTCGCAAGCCTGAAGATGTCGAACAACTGTCCGCTGCCGGCTTCACCGCAAGGCAGCTGGACGTCAACGACGAAGAAGCCCTCGCGCGCTTGGCCGATGAGCTGCAAACACAGCTTGGTGGCCTGGACGTCTTGATCAACAATGCCGGCTTCGGTGCCATGGGCCCGCTGCTCGATGGCGGCGTCGATGCCCTGCGCCAGCAATTCGACACCAACGTGTTCGCGGTCGTCGGGGTCACCCGCGCACTGTTCCCACTGCTGCGTCGTGCGCGAGGGCTGGTGGTCAATATCGGTAGCGTCTCCGGGGTGCTGGTCACCCCTTTCGCAGGCGCCTACTGTGCGTCCAAGGCTGCCGTGCATGCCCTGAGCGATGCGCTGCGCCTTGAGCTTGCGCCGTTCGGCATCCAAGTGATGCAAGTGCAGCCCGGAGCCATTGCCTCGCAATTTGCCAGCAATGCCCAGCGCCAGGCGGATCAGGTGCTGGCGGCGGACTCGGCATGGTGGCCGCTGCGCGAGCATGTGCAGGCCCGGGCACGCGCCTCGCAGGACAAACCCACGCCAGCGGCCGAATTTGCCAAGGGCGTGCTGGCAGCCGTCGGCAAAGCGCCTGTGCCGCCGTTGGTGCGCTTGGGCAACGGCAGCACGGCGTTGCCGTTGATGGCCCGACTGCTGCCACGGCGGCTGCTGGATTGGGCCCTGCGCAAGCGCTTCGGCCTGCTGCGCCCGCTTTGAAATCGGCGTCGGCTGCTTCGAAGCAAATCAGGCGATGGAACGCAAGACTCCGCCATCGACTCGCAAGGCAGCTCCAGTGGTGGCACTGGCCTGCAGGGAGGCCAGATACACCACCATGTTCGCCACTTCCTCCACTGTCGCCAGCCGCTTGAGCAATGAAGTCGGCCGGTGCTCGGCCAGAAAACTGGCTTCCAACTCATCGGTGGACACACCCTGCTCTTGCGCAAGCTTGGCAAAGAAATCGCCCACACCCTCCGAGCGGGTCGGCCCCGGCAGCACCGAATTCACCGTGACGCCCGTGCCGGCCAAGGTTTCGGCCAGCCCGCGGGACACCGCCAGCAGCGCGGTCTTGGTCATGCCGTAGTGGACCATTTCAGTGGGAATCTGCAGTGCCGACTCGCTGGACAGGAAAATCACTCGCCCCCACTTGCGCTCGGCCATACCTTGCGCGTAATGGCGCGACAAGCGCACTGCGCTGAGTACATTGACGTCGAAGAAGCGTTGCCAATCGGCATCATCGATCTCGAAGAATGGCTTGGGCTCGAAGATGCCAAGGTTGTTGACCAGAATATCGGTGTGCGGCACCTGGCCGAACAGCTGCTGGGCACCCTGCGCAGTGCCAAGGTCAGCGGCGATGCCGATGATGCGCGCGTGTGGCACCCGTTCGCGAACCGCCTTGAGGGCTGCGTCGACACGAGCTTGAGTGCGCCCGTTTAGCACCACCTCTGCGCCTGCTTCGGCCAGCCCCATGGCGATGGCCAGGCCGATGCCTGCTGTGGAACCACTGACGATGGCCCGCTTACCGTTCAAGGAAATATGCATGTGTGCTGCTCCTCAACCATGAGAATGCTGGGTTTGTTCATCGAACGCCTGCCAGCCGCCGCCCAGGGCTTTGTACAAGCCGACCAGCGCCTGGGACACCGCGGCCGAACTGTCGATCCATTGCTCTTCGCTAGCCAGCAGGGCCCCCTGCACGCTCAGCACATTGAGAAAATCCACCGCCCCTTCGACGTACTGACGCTGGGCGGTTTCCAGGGCGATGCGGTTCTGTCGTACCGCCTCTGCCAAGTGATCGCGGCGTAATTGACTGGCGTTGTAAAGGCGTAGCACATCGTCGATTTCGTGCCAGGCATTGAGCACCACCTTGCGATAGTTCAACGCCGCCTCCTGCTGCTGCGCCTCGCGCAGCTCCAAGGTGCCCTTGAGCCGGCCACCCTCGAAGATTGGCAGCGACAACTGGGGGCCGAAGTCGAAGCGACGCGAATCCCAGGCACCGAAATCCGCAAGTTGCATGGCCTGGAAACCGACATTGCCTGACAGCCGAATGCTCGGGTAGAAATCAGCCTTGGCCACTCCAATACTGGCGGTGGCTGCATGAAGGCGCGCCTGGGCCTTGCGGATGTCTGGGCGCCGCTCGGCCAGCTCGGACGGCAGACCAATGGCGAAGCTCTGCTGCGGTGCAGGCAACTGGGCAGACGCCAGCAGCTCGGCCTGCAAGCTGCGCGGCGGCTGGGCGGCGAGCAGGCTCAGGGCATTGATCAGGTCGTCACGCCTGGCCTCAAGGCTTGGCAGGCGTGCCTGGATGGACGCGACCTGAGCGCTGGCCTGGGCCACGTCCAAGCGCGTGGCGACGCCTTCGGCCTGGCGGTCCTGGGAGAGCTTGAGGCTATGTTCAGCAACCTTGAGGTTGTCGCGGGTGACTTCCAGGGTGTGTTGGACGGCGCGCAGCTGAATGTAGTTGCCGGCAGTTTCGGCCAGCAGCGCCAGCAGCACACTACGCCGATCGTTCTCGGCCACCTGCACGGTAGCGTCGGCCGCCTCCACCTGGCGCCGCACCCGGCCCCACAGGTCCAGCTCCCAGCCAGCGACCAGGTCGCCCTGCCAAAGGTTGAAAGCTGAGTGACCGGCATTCCCGGAGGGATCGCTGAGGCCTTCGGCACTGTTGCGGGCGCGGCTGTAACTGGCGTTGGCAGCGACCGATGGCGTCTGATCCGCTGCCACGGTGTTACGCAGAGCGCGGCTTTGCAGCAAGCGCGCACTGGCCATCTGCAAGTCCAGGTTGTTATCGGCAACACGCTGGATCAGCGCGCTCAGGCGTGGGTCGTTAAAGGTCTCCCACCAGCGCAGTTGCAGCGGTTCGGCTTGCGGCTGGCTCGCAGCGGCTTCACCTTGCAACGCTGCCCAGTGCTGCGGCGCAGGGGTGTCGGGGCGCTGGAAGTCCGGGCCGAGGGTGCAGCCGGCCATCACCGCAGCCAGAAACAACGGGCTCAAGCGTAAGGCAGGCTTCATCGCGCGGTGACCTCTTGGCTCGCCAGGCTATCGCCTTCGGTATCGATGGTGGCCTCCACCGACATGCCCACCCGCAGGCGTTCAAGCAGTGGCTGGCCATCATCGAAGACGATCTTCACCGGTATGCGTTGCACTACCTTGGTGAAGTTGCCGGTTGCGTTATCGGGTTTGACCGCAGCGAAGGTCACGCCGGTGGCCGGGGCGATACTCTGCACGCGCCCCTTGAGGGTGGCACCGGAGAACGTATCCACACTGATGGTCACCGGTTGGCCGGGCTGGACGTGGGTCAACTGGGTTTCCTGGAAGTTGCCTACCACATAGGCTTGCTGCAGCGGCACCACCGACAGCAGGCGTGCGCCCGGGTTGACGAACGCCCCCACGCGCAGTGCGCGCTCCCCGACCATGCCATCGACCGGTGCAGTGATGCGGGTGTAAGACAGATCCAGCTGGGCTTTCTCCAACCCGGCCTCGGCGCGCTTGAGCTGGCCATCGGCGCTGGCCACCTGGGCCGTGAGGATGTCCACCTGCTTACGGGTGGCCAGCAGCGCCGCCTGGGTGTTGGCCAGCCGGGCACGGGCCTGGTCGACCCTGCTGCGCGCCTGCTGAGCATTCTGCACGGTACCCGCGCCCTGTTCAGCCAAGCGGCTGTAGCGGTGCACCTCGTGGTCAGCGAACGAGGCTTCGGCCTGGGCCGCCGTCACCGCCGCCTGCGCCTGGGCAATCAATGCGCCCTGGCGTTCGAGGGTGGCGCGGGCATCGGCGCTCTGCGCCTTGGCTACCAACAACTGAGCCTGAGCGGCATCCAGCGCAGCTTCATAGTCACGGGCATCGATGGTCGCCAGCAACTGACCGGCCTTGACCTGCTGGTTGTCCTCCACCAGCACCTGCTTGATAAAGCCCGACACCTTGGGCGCAACCACGGTGTAGTCGGCGATCACGTAGGCATCGTTGGTCCGCTGGCGGTGATCGCTGCCCAACAGCCATGGGCCGACCAGCGCGGCGAGTACGGCCACAGCGAGCACCGAGCCGATAACGAGAGTTTTGCGGTGATTGGTCATGTTCAGTGTCTCGAATTCATCCAGGGTTCAAGCCACCGCGCGCGGCGGATAGACCCGAGTAGGCACGAAAGGAATCAGGCAGATCAGCGCCACGGCAACGCCGGCCATGACCAGGTAAAGGTCGGCCGATGTGAGCACCAGGGCCTGCTCATGCACGCGCTTGGCAAGGCCGGCTGCGTTGTCGTCGAGCAGTGGGGCATTACCCAGGCTGTCCACCAGGTGGTTGGAATGAAAGTGCCGACGCAGGGTGCCCAAGGCATCAAGCAAGCCCCCGGCAATCACAGCGGCCAAGCCTTTGACCGTGTTGAACCAACTGGAGGCGAACGGGCCCTCCTGTGGGCTCATGCCGTTGGTGGAGAGCATCAGCAAGGGCAGCACGGCCATCGGTTGGCCGAAGACCTGCAGCACGTAGAACGGGTAGAAGTCGCCCCGAACCCATTGACTGGTCAACAGGCTGCTGCCCACACAGGACGCCGCCAGCATGGCCAGGCCCACGGCCAGTACCCAGCGGCAGTCCACTGCGCGGATGTTGCACAGCGCTGCGGTCAACGGCAGCGCCAGCAACTGCGGCATGGCCACCAGCAGCATCAGCGGGCTGGTCTGTGCCGGCCGGTACCCCTGGATCTGCGCCAGGTACGCCGACGGGATGCTGCCCACACCGGACAATACGATCAACACCCCGGCCAGGGTCACCAGGGCAAAACTGAGGTTGCGCCGCTGCAGCATGCGCAGTTGGAAGAATGGCAACGGCTGCGACCATTCATTGAACAGAAACAGCGCCAGCAACAGCACGCCACCGCCCAGCAACCAGCAGATCAGAGTGGAATCGAACCAGCCCCAGCGGTCACCCAACGACAGGCCGAGTACGATGCAACTGATCGCCGGCAAGCCCAGCAGCACCCCACCCCAGTCGAACTGCCTGAAGCGCTCCAGGCGCAGAGGGTCCTGCGGTAAGCCCCAGCCGACGCAGAACATGGCCAAGGCCGAGGGTAGAATGATCTGCCAGAACGCCCACTGCCAACCGACGTACTCGGTCCACAGGCCCGCCAGCGGTGTGCCCAGGTTAGGCCCGAAGGTCGCGGTCAAGGCATAACACGCCAGGCCATAGACCTTGATGCCTGGCGGCAGAAAGCGCAGGGCCACACTCATCAGCATCGGCGGCAACGCGCCAGAAGCCAACCCCTGCAGCACGCGTAACAGCATAAGGCTGTGCAGGTTGGGCGCAAACGGCTGCAGCAAGCCCAGCACGGCGAACAGCCCAATGGCGCTCAGGGTAAAGCGGCGCAGGGAGAAGGTGGTGGCCAGCCACGGTGCGAAGGCCATGGCGCTAACCGATGCAGCGCTGTACACCGCCAGCAGCCACGCACCTTCGTCTGCACCGATACCCATGCCCCCGCGGATATCGGCAAGCGAAATCTTGGTCACCGACTCGTTGAGCCCAGCACACAAAACAGCGAGCAATACACCGAACAACCCAACCACTACCCGCAGGCCAAAAACTGCTGGCGCGGGGCCGGCAGTGGTTTGGGCAACTGGGGCGGACAAGGCATTCACAGTAGAAATCTCCAGCAACATAATTGCGACTGGAGTAAGTCTAAAAAGCTCGAATGCTGACGAAAACTGACTTCTCGGCAGTTTTAAATTGCGCCAGACGCAATCGGGCTCAAGGGTCGACGCTGCAGCAGGCTTTCAATGTTTGCCGTAACCAGCGATGGGCGGGGTCATTGTGCATGCGCGGATGCCAGGCTTGCAGAACGGTGACCCGCTCCAACGGCACCGGGATCTCGAACGAGCGTAACGGCAGCCCAAGCTTGTGAACGCTGTTAAGGATGTTTGCCGGCATGGGCAGAATCAGGTCGGAATCTGGCAGCGAGAACAACGCTGAGTGGAAGCTTGGGGTAATCAGCGCAACCCGTCGACGCACTTTGAAATTGGCGAGCTCCACGTCGATCGGGCCGTTGGCCCGGCCACGGCGGGAGACGCTGATCTGTGGGTAACTGGCGAAGCTTTGCGCAGTGATGGGTTGGTCGAAAATTGGGTGATCGCGCCGAGCCAGGCCAACGTAATAAGTCTGGAACAGGCTCTGCACCTTGATCTCGGGGCCAAGGTCGACGGTCGAGCTGATGATCAGGTCGGTGTGCCCAACCCGCAGCACGCTGTCGTCATCGCCACCTGGGCTTTCCGGGACGAAGCGCAGTACCGTGCGCGGCGCCTGCTCATGCATGCGCCGTAGCAGTTGGGCGCCATACAAGGCGATGAACAGGTCATTGGTGCGAATGTTGAAAGCCCGGTCCAGACGACGCAGGTCGACTTCATCGGCGCTGCGGAACACTTCCCCGGCCTGCTCCACCAATGCGGCCACCTGTTCGCGCAGGGCCAACGCTCGTGGCGTTGGCACAAGGCCACGGCCGGCCCGGACCAGAATCGGATCGCCCAAGGCATCGCGAATACGCCCCAAGGTACGGCTCATTGCCGCCGGGCTGAGATTCATGCGCTGTGCGGCGCCCACTACGCTGCCTTCATCGAGCAGTGCATCGAGGGCCACGAGCAGGTTCATGTCCGGGAGTTGCATCGCCGTTTTTTCCGTTAGCACTGTGTGGAAAGCGATGGTAGCAGGTTGGTGGATTGCACCAGATGCAATGCGCTAATGCGTAAAAGAGTGTTTATTCAGTAGGTGAAATGAGCGAAGAATCGGGTATGGCCTTTTCGCGGGTAGACCGGCGAGAGGGCAGTCGTTGCCTAAAACCTGTTTCCAAGAGGAGCCCGTATGCCCAGCCCCGTTCTGATCGCCATCGACGCCTCCCCTGCCTGCGCGGCCCTGCTCACCCTCGCCAGCCGCTACTGCCGCCCCGGTGACCATGAGTTGCACGTACTGCTGGCCATCGACACGACCTTCGCTGTGCACGACAAACCCGCCCCCTACACAGCCCAGGAGCTTGAAGAATACCCCGCTGCGTGCGAGGAACAGCGCCATGGCGAACGCGCTGTGGCCGAAGCCGTTCAGCAACTTCAGCAGGCCGGTTTCAGCAGTCAGGGCTACCTGGTTGCAAGGCAGCCGGTGGAGGCAATCGTCGCCAAGGCACAAGCGCTGAACTGCGAACTGATCATCATGGGCCATCGCCACCTTTCCAGGCTGGGCCGGCTACTGGATCCGTCGATCAGTGCGAAGGTCATTGACCGAGTCGAGGTGCCGGTGTTGGTGGGGGCTGCGCAGGGTTGACTTGAGAGGTTCATGGCCGGTGAGATCGAGCGCCGCGCGGGCGGCGCTCGGTCTCACCGGCAATCCGTCGCTCAAGGCGAACTTGGCGTCACCACCACCGTACAGGTCGTCCCCGCCGCCAACAAAAACCCATCCGGCACTTCATCGATGTGAATGCGAACCGGCACCCGCTGCGCCAGGCGCACCCAGTTGAAGGTCGGGTTCACATCGGCGATCAGCTCACGGCTCTGTGGGTTGTCGCGGTCGTAAATGCCGCGGGCGATGCTCTGCACATGCCCCTTGAGGCGCTCGCCGCTCATCATTTGCAACTCGGCCTGATCGCCGACTTTCACATGGGGCAGCTTGGTCTCCTCGAAAAAGCCATACACCCAGAACGAATGCTCATCGACCAGCGCCATCACCGCTTCACCGGTGCGGGCATAGTCCCCGTTGTGGATGTTCAGGTTGGTCACGTAACCGTCCACCGTGGCGACGATATGGGTGCGTTTGAGGTTCAATTCGGCTGCCGCCAGTTCGGCCAGGGCCTGCTGGTAATCGGCTTGAGCCGCATTGGCGATGTTGCTGGCGTCATCGCGGTTTTCCTTGGAGATCACCAGGTTGTCCAGGTCGGCGCGGCGTTTGGCGTTGACCTTGCGCATTTCCCAGGTGGCCTTGCGCGAAGCGACCAGCGCCTTGGCTTGGTCGACCGCCAACTGGTAGTGCTCCGGGTCGATCTGGATCAACAGGTCGCCCTTCTTCACCCGCTGGTTGTCCTTGACTGGCACGTCTACTACATAACCAGGCACATCGGCGGCGACGTTGATGATATCGGCCCGGACACGGCCGTCACGGGTCCATGGCGTGGTCATGTAATGCAGCCACAACTGGCGACCGATCACCACGGCAGCGGTCAGTACCAGCAAGGTGGCGATCAGGCTGAAGAACTTTTTCATCGAAGGTTTCTCACCAGTAGAGCGACAGCGCCAAGGCGCCGAACAGGCAGACGAACAGGCTCAGGCGCAACAGCGCCGGGTGCCAGAAAAAGCGATAACCATCATGGCTGGCGATGAACCGGTCCAGGCCCCAGGCCAGGCCCAGGGCGAACAGGAATATCAGGGTCATGGTGGGCATATAAACGCCATGGAAGGCGATTTCACGGGGCATGAGGTGTTCCTTTGGCAGGTGCCAATGGCGACTGTGGGTCCAACAAAGAGGACCGGATGAAGTGCAGGTAGCTTTGCGCGCGGCGCAGCACCGAGGTGTCGAAATGCCGGGCGAACGGCTCGTCGGTGGCCTGCACGCGCGCAATGGCGTGGTCCACCGCGACCAATGCCCGCTCGTGGTTGCTGGCGTTGGGCTGCAAGAACAAGCGCGCCAAGGCACGGCCCATGACACGGATCGCCTGGCGCCAAGGCTGCGACTCGGCGTAGGCCGGGTGGATCGGCGCGAGGGCCTGCTCCTTGCGCAGTTCGATGATGGCATGGCCGATCTCGAGCACCGTGAACATCCAGCCCATCAATTGGCTCTGCACCTGCGGCTTGCCGGCCGCAAGGCCATACGCCTGGTGCAACAGGTCGCGGGTGCGGCTCTCGAAGGCCGAGCCTATGCCGCGCAGGCGCCCGCTGATGGCGAACAGCACCTGCTCGCGCAACGCCTGCTCCAGGCGACTCCACAACCAGCGGCTGTTGGGCGGCAGAATGATCGCACCCGCCGCGGCGCAAACGAACATGCCGATGACCATGCCTATGTAGTCATTGATGAAGCCGTAGGGGTCAAAAGCGGTCAGGTTGTTCGGCACAGAGCCTATGGAGAAGAACACCAGCAGGCCGATGCCGTAACCTGCATACGCCGGCCGCGATGAGAGAAACGCACCCAATACGAAAACCGGCGCCAGCACCATGCATAGCAGGGGGAAGCCGTCGATCCAGGGGAACACGAAAAACGTTTCGAAAAAGCCGACGAAGGCACCGACCGCCGTACCACAGGCCATCTGGAACGACATGCGCTTGGGGTTCGGCGAAGCCGCCGACAGGCACACGGTCACGGTGGCCACCAGGGTCATCATGGCGCCGCTGGGCCAGTCGCTCAGCAGCCAGTAGCTGCCCAGCAGCAACAATACCGCCGAGGCCCGCACACCGGCAGCCAGCGATACCAGCCAACTGGTCTGCGCCACATAGGGCTCGTCCCACTGCTCGCGCTCGTGCCTGTGCGCGGCCAGCGAGGCATGGGTTTGGGCGTAGCTATACATCTCGTCGACAAAGCGATAAAGCAGCTCGAATGCCGTGTGGAAATCGAGCAGGTCGGCTTCGCTGGGGCCGGTTGCCAGGTAATCGGCGCGTAGGCTACGTACCTGTGCCTGCAGGCCTTCCTTGTAGGCTGCCAGCTCCAGCGTCAGGCGTAGCGCATCGGCATCGGTCAGGGCTCGGCCCACATACGGCTGTAGCAACTGCCCCAAGGTTTCCAGGCCCGGTTCGATGGCGCCGACGATCTGCAGCGGCCCACGGGCGCGCAAGCGTTCCAACAGGCGATGTAAAGCGTTGAAGCGCGTGGTGATGGCCATGAACTCGCTGTTCATACGCACCAACCGGCCCGAGCGCCGACGCATGTGCGGATCTTCGAAGGCGGTGACATTGCGCAGGCTCTCCAGCCCCACCGCTTCGGCGACGAAGCGCACGTTGCTGCTTTCGAACCACTCACGCTGGCTGTCGCCGCGCAAGGCTTGCACCACGACGGCGGCAAACACGCCAAAGCGCTGGTACAACGCGTTGCGCATGGCAGCGCTGGCCGATTGCGGCAAGATCGCAGCGCTAACCAAGGTCGACACCATGATGCCCAGGGCGATTTCCAACGCTCGCCAAACCGCCGCCATGAACGCCTGGTCCGGATGCTGTAGCACAGGCAGGCCGATCATCACTGCGGTGTAGCCGGCGAGCACGAAGCCATAGGCACGAAAGGTGCGGTAGCGCATGGCGCCAGCGGAGCACAACCCCACCCACACGGCCAGGCTCGGCAAGAAAAGCTCGGTGTTCTGCGGGAACAGGGCGATCAAGGCGACCATCATCACTGACCCGGCCAGAGTCCCCAGTACCCGGTAGAAGCTTTTGGCGAACACATGGCCACTCTGTGGCTGCATGACGATGAACACGGTGATCATTGCCGTGCGTGGTTGCGGCAACTCCAGGCGCATCGCCAGCCACAAGGTGATGAAAGCCGCCGCCAGCACCTTGAAGATGTAGACCCAGGTGACCCCATCGGTGCGCACCCAGGCAAAAAAGCCCCGGCGCCACTCCAGGCGCTGCAGCCAGCGCATTGGCAGACTCAACATGCTCATTCGGCGTGGTCCGCCTGCGGGTCGAAAATCGCCAGGGTGGCCGGGGTTTTCGGCGCTATTTGGCGCTCTTGCGTGGGCACATCCTGGCCCGCCTGCAAACCGCCGCCCAGGGCGGTGACCAGGTCGGCATGGGCGATCAGGCGGGCGGCCTGCACCTGCTGCTGCACCTGCTGTTGGCGCAACAGCAAGGTCTGTGCATTGAGCACATTGAGGTAGTCGGTCAGGCCCCGCTGGAAGGCCACCATGGCGATGTCGTAGGTTTTTTGCGCAGCCGCCACCGACTCGGCGGCCAAATGGGCCTGCTGCTTCATCGACTCCCGGCGGATCAGCTGGTCAGAGATGTTCTTCAGTGCGCCGATCACTGTCTGGTTGTAGCGCGCCACGGCCACGTCATACCCCGCCGAGGCAACGCCCAGTTGCGAACGCAAGCGGCCACCATCGAAGACCGGCAGGCTGATCGCAGGGCCGACGCTGTAATTGAATTTGCGGCCGGTCAGAAATGCCAGCGGGCCACCCCCTGTGGCCATGAAGCCCAGGCTGCCCACCAGGTCGACGTTGGGGAAAAAAGCAGCGTGGGCGACATCGATGCCACGTGCCTGGGCCGCGACCTGCCAGCGGCTGGCGACTACGTCCGGGCGCTGACCGACCAACTCGGCCGGCAGCTTAGAAGGCAGTTTCAGCGGTGCCGCGAGGGCCAAAGTGGGCCGCTGCAACTGCGCCCCCTCCCCTGGGCCTTTCCCGGCCAATGCCGCCAACTGGTTGCGGGTCAGGGCGATCTCCTCGTCCAGGCTATCGAGCTGGCGATGGGTTTCGGGCAGCGGCGCTTGGGCCTGGCTGACTTCGAAATGGGTGCCAATGCCGCCGTCCAGGCGCCGCTCGGCCAAGGCCAGAATCTGCTCCTGTTGCTGGAGTTCAGCCTTGACGATATCGCGCCGGGCAAACTGCAGGCTCAATTGTATGTAGGCCTTGACGATGTTGTTCTGCAGTTCGAGCTGGGCCTGGCGGGCCTGCGCCACGCTCATGTGGGCTTGGTCCAAAGCCTGCTCGCTGGCATTGCGCTCACGGCCCCACAGGTCCAGGGCATAGCTCAACCCAATGGCGGCGTTGTTGTCCCAGGTGTTGGCACCCGACAGCGCGCCTGGGCCGTAGAACTGATCTTCAGGCCAGTTGTGGCGCTTGAGTGTGGCCTGGCCATTGGCCTGAAGCTTTTCTGCCGCTTCCACCACCCCAGCCATGGCCTTGGCTTCACGCACACGGGCCGCCGCCATGGCCAGGCTCGGGCTGCCGGCCAGGGCGAGGTCGATCCAACGATCCAGCTGCGGGTCTGCGTAAGCCTGCCACCAGCGCTGCTCAGGCCAGTGCGCATCACTGGCAGCTTGGCCAATGGCGGCGTCTGTAGTCAGGGTATTGGCTTGTAGAGGCTTGCTGTGCGGGGCGATGCCCCAGGTTCCGATACAGCCGCTCAAGGTAATGCTAAGGGCACAGGCACTGAACACGTGGAGCGTTCTGATGATGCGACGCGGCACTGCTGCGATTTCCCGAGGAAGAGGTGAAGGGGCTGGGCAATTCTAGGGGCCGGCCGCACTGGCGATAAGCGCACATTCCTGCGAATCTTTGTTACCGAAAAAGCGATAATCCGGCTTTGGTCGAAAGCACATTTACGTTACTTCGTGACACAATTTTGCCCTCTATCTTGAGAGTGACCCATGGACACCCTGCAAAACATGCGTGCTTTCAGTTGCGTAGCCCAGTTGGGCAGCTTCACGGCTGCTGCGGCGCAACTGGATACGACCACCGCGAACGTGTCGCGGGCGGTCTCCAACCTGGAAGCCCATCTGCAAACCCGTCTGCTTAACCGCACCACGCGGCGCATCGCCCTGACCGAGGCGGGCAAGCGATACCTGATGCGCTGCGAACAGATCCTTACCTACGTCGAAGAAGCCGAAGCCGAAGCCAGTGACGCCCATGCCCGGCCTGCCGGGCAACTGAAAGTGCATTCGATGACCGGTGTCGGTCAGCACTTCGTGGTCGATGCCATCGCCCGCTACCGTGAATCGCACCCGGACGTGACGTTCGACCTGACCATGGCCAACCGCGTGCCCGATCTGCTCGACGAGGGCTATGACGTGTCGATCGTGCTGGCCACCGAACTGCCGGACTCAGGCTTCGTTTCGCAGCGCCTGGGCATCACTTACAGCATCGTCTGCGCCTCACCCGACTACGTGGCCAAGCACGGCTTTGCGCACAAGCCGGCCGACCTGCTCAAGCACGCCTGCCTGCGCATGGTCAGCCCGGTAATCCCGCTGGAGAAATGGCTGTTCGACGGCCCGGAAGGCCAGGAACTGGTGAACATCACCAGCTCGCCGTTCCAGGTCAACTCGGCGGATGCGATGAAAACCGCGATCCGCAGCGGCATGGGCATGGGCGTGCTGCCGATCTACTCGGCAATCGACGGCCTGCGCGATGGCAGCCTGGTGCGGGTGATGCCTGAGTACCGTTTGCAAGAGCTGAACCTGTATGCCATCTACCCGTCGCGTCAGTACCTGGATGCCAAGATCAAGACATGGGTCGAATACCTGCGCAACTCGCTACCAGAAATTCTCGCAGCCCATGAAGCTGACCTGAAAACCCATGAACTGCTGATCGCCAACTAAAAAGCTGCTGCGCAGTGGCGGTGGACAATGGTAGGTTGCTAACCAATCAAGCCCAATCACCGCCCTGAGATGTCGCCCGATGAAAAAGACCGTACTGGCCTTCAGCCGCATCACGCCGGCCATGGCCGAGCACCTGCAGCAAGACTTCAATGTGATCGTGCCCAACCCCAAGCTCGGTGACATCAGCGCCCAGTTCAACGAAGCCCTGCCCGAAGCCCACGGCCTGATCGGGGCCGGACGCAAGCTTGGCCGCGCGCAGCTCGAAGGCGCGGGCAAGCTTGAGGTGGTGTCCAGTGTCTCGGTCGGCTACGACAATTATGACCTCGACTATTTCAACGAGCGCGGCATCGCCTTGACCAACACCCCCGACGTGCTCACCGAGAGCACCGCCGACCTGGGTTTCTCGTTGATCATGGGCTGCGCCAGGCGCACCGCCGAGCTCGATGCCTGGACCAAGGCGGGCAATTGGCAGGCCACGGTTGCGCCGACCCACTTTGGTAGCGATGTGCATGGCAAGACCTTGGGCATCGTCGGCCTGGGCAACATCGGCGCCGCCATCGCCCGCCGCGGCCACTTCGGCTTCAACATGCCGATCCTATATGCCGGCAACAGCCGCAAACCTGCCTTGGAGCAAGCGCTGGGTGCCCAGTACCGCAGCCTCGACCAGTTGCTGGCCGAAGCCGACTTCGTCTGCCTGGTGGTACCGCTGTCCGATGCCACACGCAAGCTGATCGGCGCCCGCGAACTGAAGCTGATGAAGCCGAGCGCATTTCTGATCAACATCGCCCGAGGCCCGGTAATCGACGAGGCGGCGCTGATCGAGGCACTGCAGAACGGCACCTTGCGTGGCGCTGGCCTGGATGTGTACGAAAAAGAACCACTCAGCGACTCACCGCTGTTCAAGCTGCCCAATGCGCTGACCTTGCCACATATCGGTTCGGCGACAGCCGAAACCCGACAGGCCATGGCCAACCGAGCGATGGAAAACCTGCGTGCGGCGTTGCTCGGTGAGCGGCCGCGGGATCTGGTGAACCCACAGGTGTGGAAGGGCTGACACCATCTACTGCCTGAACCGGACTACTTAGCGCAAAGGTGAGGCGTTTTTCAACGTTCTGCTCCCCTTGTGAGGCACCGAGCGGGCATGTGCACAGTAGCCCTGGCTTTGCGAAACACCAGCACATTCCCGGCCATCACCGCCAGCAGCCCAAACAGTGCTGGGGTTGTCCACTGATAGCCCTCGGCGAAGGCCGACACGTTCAGTGCAACCAGCGGGAACAGCACAGTGCAATAGGCTGCCCGCTCCGGTCCCATGCGCCCGACCAAGGTAAGGTAGGCGGTGAAGCCGATCACCGAGCCGGGGATGACCAGGTACAGCAGCGAGCCGACATAGCGAGCATCCCATTGCATGGCGAAGGGGATGCCCCTGGCCAGGCAGTACACCGCCAGCAGCGAGGCGCCGTACACCATACCCCAGGCGTTGGTGGTCATGGGTTTGAGCCCGGCCTTCTGCTGCAGGCTCGAAAGCATGTTGCCGGCCGAGAAGCACAGCGTGCCCAGCAGGGCCAGGCCCAGCCCGTAGAGGGTTTCGCGGCTGGCCTGGTGGTGGGAAAGCTCGGGCCAGAACAGCAGGCCCAACCCCACTAAACCCAGCGCACCACCACCGATCACGTTGCTGGCGATCTTCTGGCCGAAGAATAGCCGGGCATTCAGGGCATTCCACAAGGTGGCGGTCGAGAACACCACGGCGATCAAGCCACTGGCAACCCACTGGCTGGCCGTGAGAAAGCACATGAAGTTGACGCAGAACAGGCACACGCCCTGCGCGAGGCAGATAGCGTGGCCGCGCCGGCCCATCGGTTGCAGCCGGCGGGTGAGCAGGAGGATGACGAATAGGATCACGCCGGCCAGGGCGAAGCGGTAGACGATCGACACCGGGATGGCGACCACGCCCAATTGCAGCTTCAAGGCGATCCAGGTGGTACCCCAGATCAGCACGGTCAGCAGGTAGAGGGACAGGTTCATGGTGGCGGCTCCTTGGTCCTTTGGAAATCGATGCCCAGCGTTTCGCGGGTAACCCCGCTCTCACCAGGAGCCTCAGTATTCTTGCGACCGACGTTTGCCCGCTTGCACAAACTTGCGCTTTTGCGCCTGAGACAGCAGCCACCGCAGCGCAGGCGCAGTAGGATGAGCGCAAGAGGACAGACCATGACACCACTGAGCCAACTGCAAGTGTTCAACGCCATGCACGCCTCGCCCAACGCCCGGCTGGAGCTGAGCGCGCACCTGGGCGATGGGCTGGCGGCGGCGTTGTGGAGCAACCGCGACGACGCACGCGACTATCAGGCACCGAGCCATCACACCCTGTCGTGCTACATCGCCGATGGCACCGGCACCTTCCGTCGCCAGCGCCCTGCCGACAAGGGTGCGCCGGACAAACTGTGCATCATGCCGGCCGGGCACGAGTCCAACTGGGTCGTCAACGGCGCCATCCGCCTGGCGCACCTGTATATCAGCGAGGCGCAGTTCGCCTTGGGCTGCGTGCGCCTGCTCGACCGCGAACCACGGGAACTGCAACTGCAGGAGGCGACCTTCCTCGATGACCCCCAGCAATCGCTGCGTTTTCGCCATTTGATCACCCTGGCTTGGGATGAACCGGCCGAGCGTCTGCTAGCCAGCAGCCTGGCCCATGACATCGTCGATCATGCCGTGCTCAGCCAGGTTGGCCTGCGCCGCGGGTTACGGCTCAAAGGCGGGTTGGCACCTAGCCTGCGTCGGCAACTGGTGGACTACATCGAGGCGCACCTGGAGCAACCGATCACCCTGGGCGAACTGGCCCTGCGCAGTAACTTGTCCGAATACCACTTTGCGCGAATGTTCCGCACAAGTTTCGGCCTGCCGCCGCATCAGTACCTGCTGGCGCGGCGACTGCATCGCGCTTGCCAGCTACTGCGCCTGGGCGACTTGCCATTGGGTCAGGTGGCGCTGTTGTGCGGGTTCGCCAGCGCCAGCCATTTCAGCAACCGCTTCCGCCAGGCCATGGGCGCCTCCCCTGGCGAGTACCGCTGCGCCGTCCGTGGCTGAGTGCGAGCATCGGCTCCACCTGGCTGCCCAGCCTTCAGAATTCGAAGGTGCTGGACACGCTCACCTGTCGCGCATCGCCGAGGGCGACGAAGTACTGGTTCACCGCTGAGCTGTAATACACCTTGTCGAAAAGGTTCTTCACGTTCAGTTGCAGGCGAACGTTGTGTTCGTCCAGCCTGGTCTCGTAAGTGGCGAACGCATCGGCCACGGTATAGCTGGGCAGGTCGAAGGTGTTGGTCGAGTTGCCTGGCCGCTCACCGACATACCGCGCCCCGGCCCCAAAACGCAGGCGATCGCCACCAAACAGGCTGCCAAAGTCATACACCGCCGACAACGAACCGCTGTGGCGGGCCACGTTCTGCAGGCGGTTCCCTTCGATGTCCGGGTCCTTGGTGACCTTGGCGTCGGTGTACGCGTAGCTGCCGATCAGGCTCCAGCGCTCGCTGAGCTGGCCGGTGAGGTCGAGTTCGACACCCCGCGAGTTGACTTCGCCAGCGTTGCTGTAAAGCGTCTCGCCGCTGGCACTGTCGAAGTTGGAAACCAGCACGTTGCGCTTGGTGATATCGAACAGTGCCAATGTGCCGGTCAGGCTGCCGGGCATGTCGAGCTTGGCACCCAGCTCCCAGGACTTGCCCTCTTCCGGTGCCACCGACGAATCCAGTACCACGCCGCCAGTCAGCGGGGCGATGCTGGAGTTGGGCTTGAACGACTCGCTGTAGCTGCCATAGAACGACAGCTGGTCGTCGACCTTGTAGACGATGCCGGCATGGGGTACCCAAGCCTGGCCATTGGTGTCGGTGTTCGCCTTGAACGGGCGGCCGCGGCCGGCGTACTGGTCGTATTGCTGATAGCGCGCCCCGGCGACCAGAATCCAGTGCTCGTCCAAGTGCAGCGCGTCCTGCACGAACAAGGCGTCGGTGCGCAGCTTGTCGGTCTGGTCGCTATCGCTGGCACGCACCGTGGTGCCCTCCACTTCCTGGCCATATACCGGGTTGAGGTAGCTGAACGTGGACCTGGCGCTCTGGCGGATCAGGTCGCCGCGAAAGATTTTGCGGTCCTCGTGGTCGACGCCGAACATCAGGTCGTTCTGCAGGCCGGCCAAGGTGGCCGTGCCATTGAGGCTCAGGGTGGCGAACTGGTCGCGGCTCATGGCGTTGTGCGTGCCATCGATACTGCGGGTCAGGGTGCCCTTGGCTTCGTTGATGCCAGTAATGCGAACCTGGCTGGCATCGTAGGTCTCGCGGTTGAAGCTGTAACCGAAATGTAGCTTCCAGTCATCGGCCAGCTGATGGTCGACTTCCAAGCGATAGAGGTCGGACCTCCCTTGCATGTCGTTGAATGGCTCGTCCAGCCGCCGGGTAGCGGGTATGTTCAAGGGGTGGCCGTTGCTGCCGAATGCCGTGCCGCGGTCGAACGGGGAGGTGAACTCGCGGTGCTCGTAAGCCAGCACCACTTGGGTATCTTCACCGAGCCAGGCCAGCGACGGCGCCACCAGCGACTCGCGGTGCACGCCATAGTTACGCCAGTAGTCCTCGTCCTCGTGATCGACGATCAGCCGATAGGCGAAGTTGCTGTCGCCTAGCGCACCGGTGCTGTCCAGGCCACCGCCGCTGCCATTCTTGCCGCTGCCGTAGGTCGAGCCACGCACGCTCAACGCGTTGTATTGCTGCAGTTGCGGGCGTTTGCTGACCACGTTGATGACCCCGCCAGGGTCTTGTATGCCGTACAGCAAGGAAGCTGGGCCCTTGAGCACTTCTACCCGCTCGGTGCTGGCATTGAGGCTGCGGCCCTGCACCACCGGCATGCCGTCGCGCATGATCGAGCCATCACGGTTGTCGCCGAAACCGCGCTTCATCACGGTGTCGGCAGTGCCCCCGAAGTTGTTGCCCTGGGTGATACCGCTGACGTTGGCCAGCGCATCGTCCAAATTGCGCGGTGCCTGGTCGCGAATGACCTGCGCGGGCACTACGTTGATCGCCTGGGGGATGTCCTGGGACGGCCCTTGGCCGCGCATGATCGATGGGCTGGCCGGCGGCTGATAGCTGTAGCTGTCCATCTGCGAAGTCACCGTGGTGGCTTGCAAGTTGAGGGCGCCAGCGCTGGCCACAGGTTCGAGCGTCAAGGTGCGGGCGTCGAGGCGGCGCCAGGTCAGCCCGCTGCCGCCCAATAGCTGTTGCAAAGCTTGCTCGGCACTGAACGAGCCGTTGAGCGCCGGAGCCTGCACATTGGGCAGCTCAAGGGTGTAGACCACGCTTTGCCCGGTGGCACGGCTGAAGGCATTCAAGGCTTGAGCCAGGGGTTGGCTAGGCTGGGCGAACCCATGCAGCTGGAGTTGTTCGGCAGCTGCCAGGCCAGGGGCAGCAAGGGTGGCCGAGCACGCTGCAAGGCCAAGCCAGAGGGGAACGCAACGAGGGGTGAAGTTCATGGACGCTGACCTGTGAGAGGGCTATTACTGCGAATCAATCGCACTTTCACTCATTACACGGATGCCGCCTCTGATTACCTCACCGGTATTTGAAAATTTTTCTCAGCGGATCACGGTCAGCCGGCCAAGCAACGTCCTGCGCTCGAAGCCCAGCAGTTTGGCCAGCGAGTCGAGGGCGGCCAGTGGTTGATCGGCAGGGAAGCTGCCGCTGACCCTGCGCTGCCCCAACTCCGCGTTCAGCACAACGATGCGGCCAGGGTAATAGCGGCCCAGGTCAGCCACCACCTGGGCCAGCGGCACCTGGTAGTAGCTCAACCAGCCCTGGCGCCAGGCCAGGCGGCTATCACTGTCAACGCGCGCGATATCACCGCTTAGCCCGTTGCTGTAAGCCAACTGTTGATTGGCCGTGAGCACCTTGCTCGCCTCGCCTGGCTTGGCAACCACCGCCACCCGCCCGTTGCGCACCGTAACCTGGGCGCCCTGCCCTTGCTCGCGCACCTCGAACTGCGTACCCAACACCCGCACCTCACCGCCTGCGGCCTGCACCACGAAGGGTTGCCCGGTATGGGTCACCTGGAAGAACGCTGCGCCCTGCAGCAGGCGCACACGGCGTTCGCCTTGTTCAAAGTCGACGGCGATGGCGCTATGGGCGTCCAAGGTCACCTGTGACTGGTCCGCCAGGGTTACCTGGGCCAGCGCATCATCGCTGCTGTAGTCCGCCTGCAGGTTCAGCCACCAGTCAGTCGGCCGCCAGCCGCCGGCCACACTAATGGCCAGCACCAGGCAAGCGGCGGCCAGCGCTGCACCGGCACGGCGCCAACGGCCTTTGTCGCGGGGCTTGGCCATGGCCTGCAAATAGTGCTGCAAGTCTGCCTGCTCCAGCGCGGCCAAGCGGGCCGCCGGCGCCTCGCACAGTTGCCACAACGTTTGGGCTTGTGCATAGGCCTGCCGATGGCTGGGATTGGCCAGCAACCAGCGCTTGAAAGGCGCACTGCTAGCTACTGCGGGCTGCTCGTTGATGCGGATCAGCCACTGCAAGGCCGCCTCGGACACGGTGGCGGTGGTCTGCTGCGGGTCGCTCATCGGCGGGCGCTCCCTGGCCTGCGAATAAAGGTCGCGGGCTCGGCAATACTAGCCTTGCACGCCTCTAGGGCGCGCATCATATGCTTTTCCACGGCGCTCTGGGAAAGCTGCATGGCCTTGGCGATTTCGCCGTAGGTGCAGCCGTGTATGCGGTTGAGCAGAAATATTTGCCGAGTACGCTCAGGCAGGGCTCGCAGCGCGGTTTCGATGCGCTGCAGATCATGATCGACTTCCAGGGCGTGTTCCGGGGCCTGAGGCTGCGCAGCTTCATCCCCCGCTAGCGAGGCTTCGGCGACACGCTCGCGGCTACCTTCACTGCGCAAATGATCGATGGCCAGGTTGCCGGCACAACGCAACAAGTAGGTATCGAGCGCCTGGGCTTTGACCTCGGGCCGTCGCCACAAGCGCAGGAACAGTTCCTGAACCAGGTCGGACGCCGTGGCACGGCAACCGACCCGGCGGTTGACCATGGCTTCCATGCGCGCACGCTGGGCCAGAAACACCTGTAGGAAACGTGCACGGGCGCCGTCGTTGTCAGAATCGGTCACGGCATCACCCGTTCAACAGCGCCAACAGCGGCCCGAGCACCAGGCTGACAGCTGCCAGGCCGAGCAGCAACCGCGGTCGATAGGGTAGACCGAACACCCACACGGTGACTCCCGCCATCAGGCAAGCGACCCATTCCACCAGACCATGGGCCCAGCCTCGCCCATGAACGGCAAGCGCCAACGATACTGTCAGCAACGACCACCCGACGATTCGCAACACGCGCAGCTTGAATGCCGAGGGTTTACGCACCAGCAGCGCGCTGAAGTGTTTTTCCATCGCCAGGCACAGGGCAGCGAAGCCGGCGAAACCGATCAGGGCAAAACTGAGCATCACTTGACCTCGACCATCGCGGGCGAAACTTTGGCCACCTTCGCCGCGCGTTGGCTAGCAGGCTTCGCAGGGCGCAGCATTCTGCTCGCAGCCCAGGCAAGGAATACCCCGCAGGCCAGGGCGGTGAGGTCGAACCCGGCCATGGCCCAGTCACCGGCCGGGACCGAGGCGTTGAGGCCTTGGCCAGTACTCAGGGCATTGAGCGCCGGCAACAGCGCAAAGGCTGCTGCGCCCACTGCCAACTGCTCGCCCCAGGCCTTGCGGCCCGGCCGCAGCACGGCATGCGCCAACGCCGCCAGCCAGATCATGAAGAAGGTATTGATCTCCCAGTCTGCCCGCCCTGGCAGCGTCACCGGCAGCAGCCGATTGGCCCAGAAGTATCCCGCCACCGCCACGACCAGCCCACTCATGCTGGCGATGTTGAGCACCTCGACCAGGCGCAGCTCACCCGGCAGGCGTTGAGCCTTGGCATGCTTGAGCTGGCGCTTGCCCAGCCACATCACCAGGCCCGTGCCAATCACCGCTGTGCCGGCAAGCCCGAAAGCAAAGTACAGCCAGCGTAGCCAGGGCCCAGCGTAGTTACCCATGTGCAGACCGGCGAAGCTGAATGCGGTCATCATCGCACCGCTTTCAGGCGCACCCTGGCTCAGCAGCTCGCCGGTGGCACCGTCGAAGGTCCAGTTGGCGCTGCGCCTGTAGGGAACGCTGTCAGCCGAGGACTGGGTGAACGTTACCCTGGCATTGCGATCCCCGGCGTTCTGCACCTGGATGAACCCCATGTGGGCACCGGGCGCCTGCGTCTGCACCTTGGCATACAGGCTTGCCAGCGGCACCAGCGGTGTGGCGACGTTGACTACCTGGGGAGGGTCGTCGCGGCCGAAAAGGTCATTGAAGTAGCCGCTGCTACTGCCATAACTGGCCATGATGCTTGCGGGCATGACCAGGTACATGAACAGCACCAGGCTGCTGTAGCTGATCATCAGGTGAAACGGCAGCACCAGCACGCCGATGGCGTTGTGCCCGTCCAGCCACGTGCGCTGCCCTTTGCCAGGGCGGAACGTGAAAAACTCTTTGAAGATCTTCTTGTGGGTGATGATCCCGGTCACCAGCCCCAGCAGCATGATGAAGGCGCACAACGTCGACAGCCAGCGGCCCCAGGGATAGGGCATCTGCAGCTCGAAATGGAAACGATAGAAGAACTCGCCGCCACGGCTGTCGCGCGCCTGTACTGGCTGCCCGGTCTGGGCGTCGAGGGTTTTCCTGACAAACCCTCGGCGCCCACCCTCGGGGTCACGCCAACCCACGGTCAAACCCGCATCTCGCTCGCTGGGCAGGCGGATCATCCAAGTGCTCGAATGCGCGCCATTGTGCTCCAGGTATTGCTGGGCCAGACTCAGGCTGGCCTGCGCGTCGAGGGCATGGCGGCGTACTTCCGGCTGCATCCAGTGACTGACTTCTTCCTTGAAGTACGACAAGGTGCCAGTGAGGAATATGGCAAACAGCAGCCAGCCAAATATCAGCCCGGTCCAGGTGTGAAGCCAGGCCATTGCCTGGCGCAAACCTTCCTTCATGGCTGTTGCATCCAATAGGCAAAGCCGCCGAGCAGGCCCAGCAGCACGCTCGGCAGCAGTACACCGAGCCAGGCACGCCAGGCACTGCGGCAGGCGAAACAGCCGATGAAGGCCAATACATAGATGACGAACGAGAGCATCAAACCGGTCAGCGTGGCATCGACCTGAGGCAACGGCAGCAGCAGCGCAAGGCAGATACTGAACAACGATGCCAGCACGTAGCCACCCAGCAACGCGGCCAGGCTGCGTGAGACCACAGCCAGGCGATAGCTCAGAGGAAGTCCGGCAGAGCGCTTCATGGAAAGTGTCCGGAAATTGGGACTGCAATAATAATGATTTCAATTCTCATAAGCAAAGAATCGAAACCTTCCCTTGTCTGAAGGGCAATTTGCAACAGAAAATTTATTTTCCATAAGGGGTTGTAATCGCCGCGCGGTTGCCTGACCTTAGAGTCAAGAGGCGCAGAATTTCCAGGCCCCTCAAGGGCCTAGGCACGCCTCCCTGCGAGCAAGCTGAATAAGGATTGGAATCATGCAAATCCAGGTCAACAGCAGCAACCATATCGAAGGCAACATCCGTCTGAACGAGTGGGTCCGCAGTACGCTGGAAGCCAGCCTCGAACGCTTTGATGACGACCTCACCCGGATTGAGGTGCACCTGCGCGACGAGAACGGCGCCAAGCCCGGCCCGCATGACAAACGCTGCCAATTGGAGGCTCGCCCAAAAGGCCATCAGCCCATCTGCGTGACCCACACCGCTAACTCGCTCGACCAGGCGGTTGACGGTGCCGCCAGCAAGCTCACCCATGCGCTGGAACACTTCTACGGCAAACTGCGCAGCAAACGTGGCGTACTGGAGCTGAACGATCCTGACGCCTGACAGGCATCCGTAACGAAAAACGCCCGGCCTGAGCCGGGCGTTTTCATGTGCAGCGATCAAAGGCCCTGAACCAATTCGCGCAATGGCCGGTCAATTTTTGCAGTCATTCATTGTGGGCCTCGACCATGAACAACCCATTCGAACAGATCAGCGCCGCCTTCGCCCCGCAGTACCGGGTCAACCTGAGTATCGAGCGGTTGGACGGCAGCATCATGCTGACCCTTTCCGACGACGCTGGCGTGGTTGCCAAGCGCCTGATCAGCCAAGCTCAGCGCAATGACCCGGTGCGCCTGCAACGGGTCATCGACAGCATTCGCCTTGGGCTGGCGATCGAGCTGGGGCAGAACCCGTTACAGGTGCTCGCAGCCCTGACCCGTGACCCCCACCCGCAGGCGCGTCCGTTCACCGGAATCGGCGTGGCGAACTGACGCTTACCCCTGCTGCAGCAACTGGCCGATCTGCTTCTCCAGATCCCGTAGGCGTAAGGTCGCGACACGGTGAGCGCTGTCGAAGGTATCGGGCTGATGGAACAGGCCGAACAACCCTTGATCATAGGTCGGCTCCTCCCCTCGCTTGAGCCAGTACAACGACTCTTCGACCAGCGAGCGACTGTTGACCACTTTCAGGTCTATGACATCCGCCACTTCGGTGACATGCACCGCATAGGGGTCGAGCCCGAAGGCTTGCTTGAGGTGAGCATGCACAGCTTCGATATCCAGTTTCATGACAATCCCCGCTCGGCGTGATTGGTTCGCGACCCCGTGTCACGAATCCCGCAAAAACGCCGAGGAAGATTCAAGCGTGCCAGCGACCAGCGCTGGCCACAGATAACTAGCCCCTACTTGCTTTCCTCCACATCCTTGCCGTTGGCGTCCAGAGCCTTGGTCGAGGGGTAGCGGTACGACGCATAGCGCACTACCAAGATCGAAAACGCCAACAGCAGGATGCCACCGCAGACATACAGCAACCCCACATCAGGCGCCTTGTGGTGTGATACATCGCCAATCAGCAGCCGCGTCAGGGCTGTAATCGCTACGTAAAGCAAAAAGCGGATCGGCATGTGGTTGGTCTTGAAGTAGATCCCAACCATCGCTCCAAGCTCCAGGTAGATGAACAGCAGCAGAATGTCATCGACGCTGATCCCACCCTTGCCGAGCATGTCGAGAAAGGTCACCACCGCAGCATAGGCGGTGATGGCGCCGATGCCGAACAGTGCGAGGTAGTGGAACGCCTCCACACACAGGTTGCCCAGCGAGTCAGCCGAGCCATGCAGGCCCTTGCGTAGTTTCTCTGCCCATTTGATGTCCACGATGTCCGATTCCCCGATACGACTTTAAGGATGATGCGTCAGCTCTGTGACGCTTGTGCCATGCAGTTAAAGGGCCAGGCCCCAGGCTTGGAAGGCGACCGATTGCCGCAAGGCACGGGCGGCGCACGATTTTGGCAGCGCTACAATTTCCGGTTGCGAAATGATTGCTTTGCCATTACTGTATATCGATACAGTATTCAGTAACGGCAGCCTGCCTACTGCGCTGGATAGCCACTGAACCGCAAAGCCACGGGGCACATGCCCGCCCCTTTGGCGATCACTGACCGAGAGGCCTCGTATGGCTGTAGAGATTCTTTACCGCAGCACGCGCGATTTGGAGACCACGTTCTTGGACCGCAAACTCGCAGACGCCCATGACCAGATGCTGGAACTGGCCGAAGTGTTGACTCAAGTGCTGGTCAAGCATGTGCCAGGCCTGGACGAAAACATGGCCGAAGAGGCAAGCATCTTCATGGCCAAGAACAGGGCAGTATTCGCTGCTGCGTTCAAGAACAACGCCTCGGCATTGGCTGAACTGGATGGGTCGGACAAAACCGACGAGTAAGTAGCCCTACGGATAAAGCAGGCGCTCAGCGAGCATCTGCGCAACCCGTGCGGGCGAGCGCTTTTGCGCCTGGGCATGGCCAAATATCTCGGTCAGGCGCGCAGGTATGCCCGCCAAATGTGCAGTGATGGTGCTCAGGGCTTCTCCCTGATGCTTGAGGGCGACATAAATCAGCCCTCCGGCATTTATCACGTAGTCGGGGGCATACAGGATGCCTCGTGTTTCCAGCTGATCAGCTACTTGCAACGTGGTCAGCTGGTTGTTCGCCGCACCTGCCACTGCAGCGCAGCGCAACTGCATCACCGTTTGCCCATTGAGCACCGGCCCCACACCGCAGGGCGCAAAAATATCGCAGGGTGTACTGATCAAGGCGTCGTGGGTTACCGGGTGCGCGTCGAACTGCTCCACCGCAAGGCGCACCCGGCCTGGGTCCAGGTCGCTGACCAGCAATTCCGCCCCCGCCGCGTGCAGTTGCTCGGCCAGGGCATAACCGACGTTGCCCAACCCCTGAACCGCCACTCGCAGTCCTTCGAGGTTACTGCTGCCAAGGCGTGCCTGAGACGTGGCGCGTATACCGGCAAACACTCCGAGCGCCGCCTGCGCAGAAGGGTCCCCGCAAGCTGTGGTGCTGGTGACGTGTGGGGTGCTCTGGGCGATGCAGTCCATGTCTTGTGTGGAAGTGCCACTGTCCACGGCCACGATGAAACGCCCTTGCAAGGTGTCGACGAAGCGGCCGAAGGCCTCGAACAGCGCCGCGCGGTTTTCCACATGAGGGTTGCGCAAGACCACCGCCTTGCCGCCACCCAACGACAACCCGGCCAGGGCCGCCTTGTAGCTCATGCCCTGGGCCAGGCGAACGGCGTCGGCCATGGCGCTTTCGTCATCGGCATAGGGTAGATAGCGGCAGCCACCCAGCGCAGGGCCCAATTTCTCGCTGTGAATCGCCACGACGGCCTTGAGGCCGGTGGGCGGGTCGATGAACAGGTGCAGCGACTGGGTACGGGTGCTTTGCATCAGGGCGAACATCTACGGCTCCCCAACGAGGTGCTCATAGCAGTATAGGCACGCGTCAGAAATGGGCACTGCGAGCGGACCACTGGACGAATGCACGCGCCACGGCTAATACTCAAGCGTGAGTGGAGAACCCCCATGAACCCACGTCAAGCCTGCCTGGCCTGCCTGGAACGCGAGCCGGTCGCCCTGCTGGAAGCTGCCCTATGGATTGCTGCCGAGCATGATCGGCAGGTCGAGCCTGCCGCATGCCTGGCTGCATTGCGCAATGTCCAAGGGCAGATCAGCGCCAGTCTGCCCATGCTGCCACTATCGGAGCTCGCTCAACCGCTGCTGCGCCAGCTCAACGCGCTAGGCTTTCAACAAGACGAATACCACCCGATCCGCCCCCATGCGGCGTTGCTGGACAAAGTATTGCAGCGCAGACGCGGCCAACCGCTGGCGCTGGCGATCATTACCCTGGAACTGGCTCAGCGCTTGTCCATCCCCCTGGAGGGTGTGGCATTTCCGGGGCACTTTCTGCTACGGGTGCCGGGCGCCGACCACCTGCTCGACCCCTGTGGCGGCCGTCGCCTCTACACCAACGATTGCCGTGAGCTACTGGCGCGCCAGTTCGGCCCACAGATGCCATTGACAGCAGAGCACCTGCGCAGTGCCAGTGCGAAGCAGATGCTGCAGCGACTGTCACGCAACCTTCGCCAGTTGCATATCAGCAACGACAACCACTTGGCTGCGCTGGTGGATGCTGAGCGGGTGATGCAACTGGGCCCAGTGCAGGTCAGCGATTACATGACCCGTGCCACGCTCTATCAGCGGCTGGACTGCCCCCACGCCGAACGCTTCGACCTGGAGCATGCCCTGCTGCTGACCGAAGACCCCGTCCAGCGGCTGAAGCTGTCTGAACGGATCGCCAAGCTTCCGAGCGCCAAGCGCTCTATTCACTGAGCCGGGGTGTCCACCTGGCAGGCCGGATGCGCCTTGGCGAATGCCGGATGCTCTTTAGCAAGGCCGGCCACCCGGGCTATGCGCGGGTACGGGCTCAGGTCAATATTGAAGCGCTCGGCGGCATATAGCTGCGGTATCAAATAGACATCCGCCAGCCCCGGCTGGCTGCCGAAGCAATAGCCATGCTCGCCAATCAACTGCTCGACGGCGGCCAGACCGTGGCGGGTCCAGTGGGCGATCCACTGATGGACCTGCGTTTCATCATGACCCAACTGCCGAAGTTGATTGAGCACGCTGACATTGTGCAGCGGGTGCACATCGCAGGCGATGAGCGCCGCCACCCCACGTACTTTGGCGCGCATGTTGGCATCGGCCGGCAACAGTGCCGGCTGTGGATACGCCTCTTCCAGATACTCGATGATCGCTGGCGATTGCACCAGCAGCTCACCCTCGTCAGTGCGCAAAGCCGGCACCCGGCCTTGGGGGTTAACCGCAAGGTAGCCTGCCGCATGCTGCTCGCCCTTGAGCAAATTGACGGGCAAAGCCTGAAACTCCAGGCCCTTCAATGCCAGGGCTATGCGCACGCGGTAGGACGAAGTGGAACGGTAATAGGTATACAGCTCCATGGCCCACTCCCTCAGTTGGCCGCGATGATCTTGCCGCGGCATTCGCCGAAGCCGATGCTGCCTACACCATCACGCGAGCAGCGCGCACGCAGGATGATTTCGTCACCGTCTTCGAGGAAGGTGCGCTTCTCACCGCTGGCCAACTCCACTGGTTGCTTTCCACCGAGCGTGGTTTCCAGAAGGCTGCCATAAGCGTCGGGCGTGGCGCCGGACAGCGTGCCGGAGCCGAACAGGTCACCAGGCTGCAACTGGCAGCCGTTGACGCTGTGGTGGGCGATCAACTGCGCCACGGTCCAGTACATGTTCAAGGTGTTGCTCAAGGCCAGGCGGTGGGCCGGCAAGCCCTGCTCGCGCATGCGCTCGGTAAGCAGCAGCACTTCCAGCTCGATGTCGAAGGCCCCGCGCGCCTGGTCCTTGGGGTCGAGCAAATAAGGTAGTGGCTGCGGGTCGCCGTCCGGGCGGGCCGGCTGGGCGCAGCGGAAGGGCTCCAGCGCTTCGGCTGTGACTACCCACGGCGAAAGCGTGGTAATGAAGCTTTTGGACAGGAACGGGCCTAGGGGCTGGTATTCCCAAGCCTGAATGTCCCTGGCGGACCAGTCGTTGAGCAGGCACAGGCCAGCCAGGTGCTGATCGGCCTCTGCTATTGGGATGGCCTGGCCAATGTCATTGCCTTGGCCGATCCAGATGCCCAATTCCAACTCGTAGTCCAGGCGCGCGCAGGGGCCGAAGCGCGGTTCGGTCTCGCCAGCCGGCAAGGTCTGGCCTTTGGGGCGGCGTACGTCGGTGCCAGAGGGGCGCAAGGTGGAGGCGCGGCCATGGTAGCCAATCGGTACGTACTTGTAGTTGGGCAGCAAGGGGTTGTCCGGACGGAACAGCTTGCCGACGTTGGTGGCGTGCTGGATACCCACATAGAAATCGGTGTAGTCGCCAACCTTGGCCGGCAAGTGAAGCTGACACTCGCTGGCCGGATACAACGCCGCTTTCAGCGATTGTTGATGCTCGCAGTGCTCGCCCAGCAGCTCCAATAGACGCTCACGCAGTGCCACCCGTGCAGCGCGCCCAAGCGCGAAGAAAGCGTTCAGCGCGCCACCACGGGTCGCCTCCACCGCAACTTTGGCCTGGCCTGCAAGCAAGCCTGTGGCCAGCACGGCCTCCAGGTCGAGGATGGCATCGCCAATGGCGACGCCACAACGCAGCGCCTCACCCGGCCGGCTGAAGATACCCAGTGGCAGGTTCTGCAATGGGAAGTCGCGGTGCCCGTTGGCGTGCTCGACCCAGCTACGGGCAATGGCGGTCTGGTTCATCGGTTATCTCCGGTTCGGGTTGAAGGTGCTGGGCAAGCTAGCCCAGCAACTGTCGTAATCTGCCTGCAGGTGCGGGCTGTCGAGTGCCTGCAGGCTGGGGCGCAGCACTTGGCTGGTTTCGAACATGAATGCCATGGTGCTGTCGATCTTGTGCGGTGCCAGTTGCGCCGCAATGGCCTTTTCGCAGGTTTCGGCGTCCGGACCATGGGCGCTCATCACCCCATGCAGCGATGCGCCACCGGGCAGGAAGCCTTCGGCCTTGGCATCGTAGGCGCCGCTGATCAAGCCCATGAACTCATTCATCAGGTTTCGGTGGAACCATGGCGGGCGGAACGTGTTTTCGGCCACCATCCAGCGGGGCGGGAATATCACGAAATCCATATTGGCCATGCCGTGTACGCTGGTCGGCGATGTAAGTACGGTGAAGATCGACGGGTCCGGGTGATCGAAACTCACCGTGCCAATGGTATTGAAACGGCGCAGGTCGTATTTATACGGCACGTTGCTGCCGTGCCAGGCGACCACGTCCAGCGGCGAATGCTGCAGCTCGCAGCCCCAATGCTCACCAAGAAACTTCTGCACCAGCTGCACTGGCCCTGGGGCCTCTTCGTAGCGCGCCACCGGGGTGAGAAAGTCCCTGGGGTTGGCCAGGCCGTTGCTGCCAATCGGCCCCAGATCCGGCAGGCGCAGCGGTGCGCCATGGTTTTCGGCGATGTAACCGCGGGCCTGGCCATCGAGCAACTCGACACGGAATTTCATCCCGCGAGGCATCACGGCGATTTCCTGCGGCTCAATGTCCATCACCCCCAGTTCGGTAACAAGGCGCAGGCGGCCTTGCTCTGGTACCAACAGCAACTCGCCGTCCGCGTTGAAGAACACCCGCTGCATGGAGCGGTTGGCGCGGTAGAGGTAGATACTGACCCCCGCCGGCTTTTCGGCCACCGAATTGGCGGCCATTGGCAACCAGCCTTCGATGAAATCGGTAGGCTCGGTGGGTATCGGCTGAGGGTTCCAACGCAGACGGTTGGGCGTGACCGCCCCCAGCGGCCCCGACAGAGGCTGGCGCTCAAGGCGTTCGAAACGAGGGTGCAGCGCCGACGGGCGGATACGGTATAGCCAAGTGCGGCGCAGCTCGCTGCGGGGCATGGTGAACGCCGTGCCCGACAGCAGCTCGGCATACAAACCATAGGGGGCCTTTTGCGGGGAGTTCTGCCCGATCGGCAGTGCGCCGGGCAGTGCTTCGCTGGCAAATTCGTTGCCGAAACCGCTCAGGTACTGAAGGTCGGCGGACGTGTCGCGGTTCATCGATGCCTCCGGATTTTGTTTTTATCGTAATTTGATTACGAATAACGTAATTTGCTCCCTGCCAGGCGTCAAGCTATAAAGGCGCGACGCGAAACATCCGGAAGCTTCATACCCATGGCCAAAGCCAGCTCCAGCGCCGACAACGGCAAGCAGAAAGTCCGCTCGGCGGAAGTCGGCACCGATATCCTCAAGGCCCTTGCCGAACTCTCGCCGTCCACCTCGCTGTCACGCCTGGCAGAGCACGTGCAGATGCCGGCGAGCAAGGTGCATCGCTATCTGCAAGCACTGATCGCCAGCGGCTTCGCCGAGCAGGATGGCGCTACCAACCACTACGGTCTGGGGCGTGAAGCCTTGCGTGTGGGGTTGGCAGCGTTGGGCAGCATCGATGTGTTGAAGGTAGCGGCGCTGCCGCTGTCGCAATTGCGCGACGCGCTCAACGAAAGTTGCTTTCTTGCGGTATGGGGCAACCAAGGCGCCACTGTGGTTAGCATCGAGCCTGCCGTACGAGCGGTCACGGTGGTGACTCAAATTGGCTCGGTATTGCCGCTGCTCAGCTCTTCCACTGGCCTGGTGTTCGCCGCCCACCTACCCGAGCGTGAGACCGTGGAGTTGCGCGACCGCGAACTGGTGGCACTGCAGCAGAGCGCCTGCGTGTATGAGCCCTTGCTGGCAGGCATCCGCGAACGCGGCTTGCACCATGTGCACGGTCTGCTGATGCCTGGTGTGGATGCGTTGTCTGCGCCAGTGTTCAACGCCATGGGGCAGATCGCTGCGGTGATGACCGTGGTCGGGCCGACTTCAATTTTCCATGCCGATGAGAATGGCCCGGCAGCGCAGCGGCTACTGGCTGCCGCACGGGACACCAGCTGGCGCATGGGCTACGCGCCAGCGCCTTGAAACGACCCCCAGGCACTATTGCCCGAAACGTAAAGGTGAATGTCACAAGCGGCTATTTTTCCCGTCGGATCAAGCGCTTATTCTTGACGCACTGGCCGGCCTGAAGGGTTTTATCCCCCCGCTTTTCAGGCCCGCGAGGTTGCACGACGTAGATTTTGAAGCTCCTTGATCTAACGTCTCGATTGGCCGCTGCACGTGCAGCGGCTTTTTTTATTTTTGCAGGTTGGCCATCATCTGCTGCAACGACTGCAAGTTGTCTTGCGGGTGCACGGCGCCGGTGAAATCACCAATCTGCGCCCACTGCTGCGCGACCTGCTCTGGGGTGAAACCCTGCTCAGGGTCAAAGCCGACGCCCAGGCTACGCTCCCAGCGCACTTTACCTACCCAGCCGCCGCCCACTTCGAACAATTGCCCGCTGTCCTGGCACTGCTCGCTGCCCAGATACACCACCAAAGGGCTGATCAATTCAGGCCTGAGGCGCTCGAACAGCTCAGGGGGTATCAACCCCTCGGTCATGCGAGTGCCGCCAGTCGGCGCAATGGCATTGACCCGTATTGCGTGCTTGTGCCCCTCGATGGCCAGGGTGCGCGTCAGCCCATAAAGCCCCAGCTTGGCCATAGCGTAATTGGCCTGGCCGAAATTGCCGTAGATCCCCGAAGTCGATGCGGTAAAGATCACCCGCCCCCAGTTCTGCTCGCGCAGGTGCGGCCAGGCAGCCCGGGTGATCTTGTAGGCACCTTCGACGTGGACCTTGTACACCTGCTCCCAATCACTGTCGTCCATCTTGTGAAAAGCTTTGTCCCGCAGGATGCCTGCGTTGTTGACCAGCACATCGACCCGGCCGAAACAGTCCAGCGCCTGCTCGACGATACGCGCACCCTCGGTTACCGAATCATGATTGGCCACCGCCGTGCCGCCGGCTGCGCGGATTTGCGCCACCACCTGGTCGGCGGCAGAAGCGTTGGCGCCCTCCCCCTGGGCAGAGCCGCCCAGGTCGTTCACCACCACCCGGGCGCCACGCGCGGCAAACAGTAAGGCGTGGGCACGGCCCAGGCCACCGCCGGCGCCGGTCACGATCACTACACGCTCTTGCAGGCTCACCGGCTCATTCATGCTCATGGCTCCAGATCAGGTTGAAGGCATCGAGTCTCCGCCAGCACCTGGAGGCGGACAATCAAGCTCAACCTGGCTGAATGCCGGGCAATAAGGCGCGCCGATGATAGCCGGCTCAGGACCAGGCAACTTTCTGCGGTACGAAGCTCAAGGGCTGTTCGCGAAACGACAGATAATGGCGCAGTACCTGCACTGGTGCCTCGGTGTGTGGGTAATGGCCAATACCCTGCAACTCCACGGTGTCGGGGTTCGGCACCATTTGCTGATAGCGCTCGAGCATGTGGGCCCCCGAAACCGGGTCAACCACGCCGTTTATGAAACGCAGCGGCACGGCCCCATGCTGCAACGCGCCAACCCAGCGCTCACGGTGCAGCCTGCGCTCGGGCACGTAGGCGATGAGCCTGTGCAGGATACGCGTGCCGGCGTTGGCTGTGATCAGGCTCCAGTAGTCATCCAGCGCACTTTCGCTGGGATGGGTGCGTGGGCCGTAGATCTGGCTGAGCGTGCGCACCAGGCCATCGCGGCCGAACGATCGCCCGACTAGCCAACCGAGCCGGCTGAGCAGTAGCTTTTGAACGCGCAGAATCTGGCAACTCTCCGGAAACAGCCCGCTGTTGAGAAACACACAGCTGGCAATTTCCGCTCGCCGTTCGAGATGCCGGGCAAGTAATTCTTGGGCGACGCTGCCACCATAATCGTGGGCCAACAGGTGCACCGGTTGATCGACGTGCAGATGCGCCAACAGCGCCTGTTGCAGGTCCGCTTGTTCCATCAGGCTGTAGCGGTGCTTGTGCGGCTTTGCAGAATCGCCAAAACCGAGCATGTCGCAGGCAATTACCCGAAAGCGTTGCGCCAACGGCGCCCACAGGTAATGCCAGTCCCAACTCGCGGTGGGAAAACCATGTAACAACAGCAGGGGTTCTCCTTGCCCTGCGCTCCAGTAACGAATGCTGTGGCCACGGAATGAAAAGCTCTGACCGCGGGTACGCCATACGCGCAGAGGAATCTCGGCGATAGGCATCACAGCGGTCCAGGTGCAATGGAATTGATGGTATCGAGCAAGGCTGCGGTCATTGCATGTCACCTCGGCACTTACATGTGCTCTCTATTTCGAGGTTGAGTGTATCAGCGGCCCGTCAGGTGAAACTTGCGTTACCAGCCAGCTTGATGACCGAGCGAGTCAGTGGCACGAATGGTCATAGCAGCATCACCAGCAATGGCGCGGCAAATAGATTGAGCAACCCGGTCAGCACCATCACCAGCCCGGCCACAGAACCTTCTTCGCCGCCCACCTCCCTGGCGCGGCTGACCCCGGCGCCGTGCGCCCCCACCCCGAATAGCGCACCGCGCGCCAAAGGAGTACGTAGCGGCAGCCAACGCAGCAGAACGCCACCGAACATGGCCCCCAGTACGCCGGTGAACATCACGAACACTGCCGTCAGTTCCGGCACGCCACCCAGGTCATGGGCCAGGGGCATGGCGAAAGGGGTAGTGATCGAGCGCGGCACCAGCGACAGACTGATGGCGTCATCCAATGCCAATGCGTGTGCCAGCCCCCAGGAGCTTGCGATCGATGCCGCACTTCCCGCCACCATCCCTACCAGCAATGCAGGCCAGTGCCGTGCCAGCATCGCCCGTTGCTGCCAGATCGGTACAGCGAAGGCGACCGTCACCGGGCCCAGCACGCTCATCAGCCAATGGGTGTTGCGCGAATACTCGGCGTAGGCCGTGTGCAGCGGCACGGCAACGGCCAGCAACAACGCCGGGACCAGAATCAGCGGCGACATCAGGTAGCGCCCGGTACGCCGGTACAGCCAGCGGCTGAGCAGATACGCCGCCAAGGTCAAGGCCAGCCAGAACAGCGGCATCGGTTCAAGGCTCATGGCGCAGCCTCCAGCGGCAGACCAGCTCCACGGTCAAAGCGGTCACCACCATGACCATCAAAGTACTCACGGCAATGACCAGCAGGATGCGCCAGCCCTCACTGCGCACCAGGCTGCCATAATCGAGCAGGCTCATTAGCGCCGGGATAAAGAACAGCAGCATTTCGGCCATCAGCCAACCAGCGCCAAGCTGCAAGGTGGCGGGCTTGAGCACACCGCAGGCGAACAATAGCAGCAGCAGGCCCAGCCCCATCACGCCACCCGGAATCGGCCAGCCCAGCCAGGCGGCCAACTGGCCACCGAACAGAAACAAGCCCAGCAGCACCGCAACTTCGGCAAGCAGGCGCACGGGCTTTTTGAACAGTGTGGGTTTCATGGGCAAGTTCCTCGACAGGCCCTCATTTTAAATTTCGACTGCCTAGGCCAAAAGCGAATTGTTAGACTTGCATCCATTCCACAATGGAATCGCAACAATGGAATTCAAACAGCTGCGCAGCTTCATCGAGGTGGTTCATTGCGGGGGTTTTACCCAAGCCGCGAAAACCTTGCATATCAGCCAGTCAGCCGTAAGCAAGCAGGTCGCTCAGCTAGAGCAAGATGTGGGCCAGCCGCTGCTTGAGCGTCAGGCTTCTCAACTGCATCTGACGGCTGCCGGGCGTATCGTGCTGGAGCGTGGCGAAGCGCTGCTGCGCCAGCGCCAGGCACTGCTCAACGAGTTGGACGATCTAGGTCAGATGGGGCGTGGCGAGCTTCGCCTGGGTTTGCCGATGCTAGGCAGCGATACATTGTTCGCCGGATTGTTCGCCGAATACCGCAGGCGTTACCCCAACATCACCATCCAACTGCTCGAAGGTGGCAGCCGAAACATCGAACAGGCGGTGGCAAACGGCGAACTGGAGCTGGGCGGCAGCCTGACGCCAAGCGACCCGGCCTTCGAGTATCAACCGTTCTGCAATGAACCGCTGGACGCGATGCTTGCGGCGGGTCATGAGTTGGCCGGGCGGCAACAGGTCAGCCTGAAACAGCTGGCACAGACCCCTTTCCTGCTGTACCAACGCAGTTTCGTGCTCAATGACCGGTTGCTCAAGGCATGCCAGCAGCAGGGCTTCACCCCGATAGAAGGTGGCCGCAGCGGCCAGGCGGACTTCCTGGTAGCGCTGGTAGCGGCTGGCCAAGGCGTGGTGCTGCTGCCCAGAGTAGTGGCAAAAACGCTGGAACGCCCCGGCGTGGTGCGCCTGGCGCTGACGGCTCCAGCGCAGCTGCGCTGGGACATCGCCTTCATCTGGCGGCGTGGCGCCTACCTCTCACGTGCCGCGCAGGCCTGGCTGGCCTTGTTGCGCGAGCAGCCGCCTCAGGCCTTCAACGCTTGAGCGAACTGCGCCAACCACGGTTCAGCATCCGCCTCGGGCGTCACGGTTTCGCTGGCATCGAGGGTGAGCATCGGCAGCACTTCACGCACACCCAGCTCGGCGAACAGTTCACGTACCTGCTCGCCGCCGCCGCAGTAGGTATCGCCATAGCTTGAGTCCCCCAAGCCAATGACTGCGCCTGGCAAACCGCGCAAGGCAGCTGGCAGGGTATCGCGAAGGCTGCTGTAAAGCGGCATCAGGTTATCAGGCAACTCGCCCATGCCGGTGGTGGACGTAACCGCGAGCAATGCGGCAGGGGCAAAACCTTCAAGGTCCTGAGCAGTGGCGCGGGCGGCGTGCCAGGCTTCGAAGCCTTGAGCCTTGAGCAAGCCCTCGGCATGTCGGGCGACTTCTTCGGCGGTGCCATACACCGAACCTGAGATAATGGCGACTTTCATCGGGATGTGGATTCCGAAACTGACTGAAAACGTAGGATACTAGCATCCGTAGGTGGCAAAAGGCCGGCTCTGAACCCGTCTTAAATCCCGACCAATGCACTTGAACCAATCACATTGAACGCGGTCAATTCCCGTTGAAGAAATCGCTACCACCGAGTTCGATCATGCAACCCGACGCGCTCCTGACTCAGGACGAACTGGATTTCATCCAGGACATGCAGCATTCCCCGCAGTTGAACCTGGCCGACCCCACGTCGAGCCTGCAGGTCAATGGTGACCGCCGCGTTCAGTCGTTGCTGGCCCGCCTGGTTGCCAACGAGCAGGTTACCCTTCAGGCCCAGTTCAACAACCAGCAAATCAGCTTCCCGCTCCAGCTGGTCGAAGATGAATTCAATGCGCTGCACCTGCAAATCGGCTCCCCGGAAATCTATGAAGACGATGGCCCGATGCTGCGCCCTTGGCGCTTGTCGATGGAACAACCATGCCCGCTGCTTGACGCCCAGGGCAAGCCTTCCGGGCTGCTGGTCAGGGATATCTCGTTCAAAGGCGTCCTGCTCGAAGTGCGCGGCATGGCAAAAGCACCTACACGGTTCGATCTGCATTTCGCACCCACTGGTGTCAGCCCGATTGGCCTGCATGGGCGGCTACGCCGTCGTATCGGCCCGGACCTTGCCGCCTATGACCTGAGCCGCAGCAGCGCAGGGGAAATCGACCGGCTACGCGAATACATCCTCCAGGCCCACCGCCTCGCACACCCCGAGCTGCACGATCAGGTAGCGGTCTAACTGCAAGCCTTGCGTGGATTCACGTGTTTCTCCCCTCACCTGCCCCCCTGTAAGATGCCTCGCTGCGCCCGTTTCTTGCATGCCTGCTGACGTCGCCCAACACCCCGGGCCACGCAGACAGGGGCCGGCTACCCGCCAGCTCCATCGCCAGGAGATACACGATGTCTACCCCACCCGTCACGCTGATGGTTTCACGCCGCGCCGCCCATGGCCGTTACCAGGACCTGCTGGCCTGGCTGCATGAAGGCGAGCAACTTGCCACGGACTTCCCCGGCTACCTTGGCTCAGGCATCCTCGCCCCGCCCCGCGACAGCGATGAATTCCAGATTATTTTCCGTTTCAGTGACGAGCCTACATTGTGCGCCTGGGAGCATTCGGCTTCGCGCAAAGCATGGCTGGTGCGGGGCAATGGCTTGTTCGAACGCCCCAGGGAGAGGCGCGTGACAGGCCTGGACGACTGGTTTGGCACCAGCTCGGTGCAAAAGCCGCCGCGCTGGAAGCAGGCGGTGGCCATCTGGTTGGCGTTCTTCCCCGTCTCGTTGCTATTCAATGCGCTGTTCGGGCAATGGCTGGCGGCGTTCGATCTGCTGCCCAGAATCATGCTCAGCACCCTGGCCCTGACGCCGGTGATGGTCTATTGCTTCATACCCTTGTCCACCCGCCTGTTGGCCAACTGGCTGCATGCCACGCCAGCAACCGGCTCGGCATTGCGCAGCCGCTGAGGCGGGTCATACAAGCCGTATCAGTTGGGGTATGCTGGGCGGTAACGACAGGACAGACAAGTTGACCGCCCGCACATGAATAGCCCCATTCTCGTTACCGGAGCCAGCCAGCGCGTCGGGCTGGCCCTGGCCCTCGAACTGGCCCAGGCCGGCCATACGGTAGTCAGTGCCAGCCGCAGCGTACAGCCCCAGCCTGCGCACCCGAACATCGTGCAATTCCAGGCAGACCTGTGCCTGAAGGCCGACCGCGATGCCTTGATCGATCACCTGCAGCGCAACTACGACGGCCTGCGTGCCATCATCCACAATGCCTCGCTCTGGCTCGACGATGACCTGGACAACCTGCAGACCATGTACCGCCTGCATGTCGAGGCGCCCTATCACCTGAACCTGGCCTTGGGCGAGTTGCTGAACAAGGTCGAAAAGGCCGATATCATTCACATCTGCGACGAAACCTCTTCGCGTGGCAGCAAGGGCCATATCGGCTACGCCGCCACCAAGGCTGCACTGCAGAACATGGTGCTGTCATTCGCTGAAAAGTACGCGCCCAAGGTCCATGTCAACGGTATCCTGCCGGGCCTTTTGATCCTGAAGGAAGGTGGTGACGAGGCCTATCGGCAGCAGACCCTGAAAAAGGCCCTGCTGGAATTCGAGCCCGGCGCCGGGCCGTTGATCGAGACGGTCAAATACCTGCTCGCCAGCCAGTACAGCACGGGTAGCCAAGTGGTCATCAACGGTGGCCGCCACCTGAAGAACCGCATGATCTGAGAGACTGACATGACTGAACAACAGCAACTCGAACTCGAAGCCGCCGCATTCCGGCGCCTGGTCGAACACCTGCAAAAACGCACTGATGTGCAGAATATCGACCTGATGAACCTCTCTGGCTTCTGCCGCAACTGCCTATCCAAGTGGTACAAGGCCGCCGCCGACGAGCGCCAGGTCGACATCACCCTGGATGACGCCCGCGAAGCGGTGTACGGCATGCCCTACGCCGAGTGGAAAGCCCAATACCAGAAAGAAGCCAGCGCCGAGCAGCAAGCGGCGTTCGAACAAGGAAAAACCTCGTGACTGATCTGAACACCCTGCGCAGCAGCCTGGCCAGCGGCCAACACCTTTTCGCAGATACCCTGGCGTTCATCGCCAGCAACTACAGCTACCAGCCCCAGGCATTCAACAACGGTGACGTGGAAAATGCCGCAGGGCAGAACGAAGGGTCGTGCAAGACCTTGGGCCTGGCTCTGCTGGAAGGGCTGAGCGACGAGCAGGCACTGCTGGCCTTCGGCGAACATTATCGCGATGTGCTGGCCACCCCTGAAGGCAGCGACCATGGCAATATCCGGGCGTTGATCAAACACGGGCTGGCGGGCGTGAAGTTCGCCGCTCAGCCGCTCAAGCGCAACGTTTGATGGCATCGGGCCAGGCCGGGGTGATCAGCGGATCAACTGCCCTGGCCCATTGGCAGGCAAACTGCCGCACTTGACCCATTGCAGGGCAATCGGCCACAAGTTGGCGCGAAACCTGTCGTGGAAAAACGCGAAGTGGCCGATCTGCTCGACCGAGATATCCACAGGGGCTATGCGCAGGTGCCAACGCTCGGCGCCCTGCAGGTAACTCAGCAGCCGCTCTGTAGCCGCTACGGTGCCGAACGGGTCATCGGTCAGGCTGATCGCCAATGTCGCTGCGCGTACTTGAGCAAATGGCATTTCTGGCAGGTAGCGGCCGCTGGGCCGATGCTCATAGCGCTCGGTGCGGGCCGTCCAGTCCTTGACCACCCCAGTGGGGGTATCCTCCATCCAGCCCAGGCGCTTGCCAGGAAAGTAACCGAACAGACGGGTGAGTAACGGCATCGCTACATGCCATTTGCCGAGCAGCCGCCAGCGTTGCTCAGGTGCATAGTCGCGCCAATAGGCAAACTGCGCCCCTACCATCACCACCCGCCGCACCTGCCCTGCCGACGGGGCCAGGCCCACGGCGCAACCTCCGAAGCTATGGCCCACCACACTCACTGGCTGGCCAGGAAACTGCGTGGCAGCGTGGGCCAACATGGCTTCGAAGTCCAGCCGCCCCCAATCGCTCCACGAAGCCTGGAAGCCGCGCAATGCGTGCGGGCGAGACTCGCCGATGCCGCGGTAGTCGTAGGTCAGTACATCGCAGCCGTGAGCGAACAGGTAGCTGGCGAAGCGCGAGTAATAGCGGCAGCGAACCGAAGTGGCCGCATTGATGATCACCAGAGGTCGCTGGCTGTCGGGCTGGGCGTGTCGCCAGCAGAAGCCGCCGAGACTGTAGCCGTCGGCTGCGGCCTGGCGAAATGCGGTAGCAGGTTGGGTGAGGCTGCTCATGTCGCGCATCCTGTTGTGATGCGCCAAAACTAGCAAAAAATGAAGGCCCCTACTGGTTAATGCCAGCCAGCAGAGGCCTCATGCTGGTCTACCCGGGCCGGGGCACGGCCGTTCGCGGCTAAACCCGCGAACGGCGGTGAAGCGAACCCCTTGGGCTGGACTGGCAAACACTCGCCTGTGCTAGCCCAATGAAGCCTCGCAGCTTACAGCTCGATGCAGTCGAACTTCACATCGGTAGCCACATCTTCGTCGTAGTTGACGTCAGCGCGCTCGAAGCCGAACAGGTTCAGGAACTGTTTCTTGTAACCGGCGTAGTCGGTCAGCTCGAACAGGTTTTCGGTGGTCACTTGCGGCCACATCGCCTTGCAGGCGTCCTGCACGTCGTCACGCAGCTCCCAGTCGTCCAGGCGCAGGCGGGCCTTTTCATCGACCTCGGCCGGTGCGCCGTCAGCACGATACAGGCGGTCACGGAACATGCGGTCCAGTTGGTCCTGGGTGCCTTCGTGAACACCCTTTTCCTGCATGATCTTGAACACCATCGACAGGTACAGCGGCATCACCGGAATGGCCGAGCTGGCCTGGGTGACCACCGATTTGAGCACCGCCACATTGGCGCCGCCTTTCACTTCAGCGGCCAGCTTCTGGTCCAGACGCAGTGCGGTTTCGTCCAAGTCCTGTTTGGCCCGGCCCAGGGCACCGTGCCAGTAGATTGGCCAGGTGATTTCGGTGCCGATGTAGCTGAAGGCTACGGTGCGCACGCCTTCGGCCAGTACGTCCGCGCCCGCCAGAGCGTCGATCCACAGCTGCCAGTCCTGGCCACCCATCACGGTGACGGTATCGGCAATTTCCTGCTCAGTGGCCGGCTCGATGCTGGCCTCGATGATCGTATCCTTGTTGGTGTCGATCGCAGTCGACTTGTACGGTTGGCCGATTGGCTTCAACGCCGAGCGCACCACTTCGCCGGTCGTCGGTAGCTTGCGCACAGGCGAGGCCAGCGAATAGATGACCAGGTCGACCTTGCCGCCCATTTCGTTCTTGATCAGCTCGATGACCTTGGCGCGGGCTTCGTCGGAGAAGGCGTCGCCGTTGATCGACTTGCTGTACAGGCCCTCGGCCTTGGCGAACTTGTCGAAGGCAGCAGCGTTATACCAGCCGGCAGTACCGGCCTTGGTTTCGGTACCGGGCTTTTCGAAGAACACGCCCAGGGTGTCGGCCTTGAAGCCGAAGGCTGCGGTAATGCGGGCCGCCAGACCGTAGCCGCTGGAAGCACCGATGACCAGGACCTTCTTCGGGCCATCCTCGCGCACGCCCAGCTTGCGGGTGGCTTCGATCTGGTCACGGACGTTGAGCTCGCAGCCCTTCGGGTGAGTCGTGGTGCAGATGAAACCGCGAACCTTAGGATGAATGATGGCCAATGTCTGTACCTCGTCAGGTTAATGCCGGAGGAAGCGCCAGCGGGGGCGATTCCGTTTGATCGAGGGTGAGACTACCCCCGCAGGTTATCCGACACATATTACGGGGTGTTTGAGGCGATTCAAACGCCGGTCACGTCTCCAATCGATCACGCAACCACCCCAGGAACTGTCGGGCCAGTGGATCGTCCTGGCTGTCACGATGGACCAGGCAAGCCCAGGCTGGCCCACGTACCCGCTGCTCGGACAGCGCCTGCAGGCGCCCCTCCTGCACCACGCGTTGGGCCAGCAACTGGCTCACCAAGGCAACCCCCAGGCCTTCGCTGGCCGCATCCAGCAACAGCCCTGGGTCTGAAAAATTCAGCCCCTTGGCCTGCTGCCCTACATCCTCACCGCCTTCCAGTTGCCAATGGCTCCAGTCCATTTCGCGCTCTCCGTGCAAAGTAGTGCGCATTTGCGCAGGGCTTTGCAGCAATGTTGGGTGGCAGGCTGGGTAGAGGGCGTCCTGATGCAACACGGTGAAGCTGCACTCAGCTTGGGCGCTGAGGTCGTCACGGATGGCCAGGTCGATGGTTTCGCTGGCCATATCGGGGACCTCGAAGCTGGTGAACAGCCATAGGTCCACCTGCGGGCAGCGCTGATGGAAATCGGCCAAACGTGGCAGCAGCCAGTGCCGAGCGAAAGCGGGGCTGGTATTGACCACCAGCTGGTTGGGTTTGCGGTACTGCTCCAGGCGGCGGATGCCCACTGCCAGGTGCTGGAGCATAGACTGGGTGGTGCTCAGCAGATCTTGGCCGGCATCGGTCAGACTCACCGCGCGGCCACTGCGATGAAACAGGGGCTGTTCCAGGTAGGTTTCCAGGCTGCGGATTTGCTGGCTGATGGCTGATTGGGTGAGGTTCAGGGCTTGTGCGGCTTTATGAAAGCTGCCCAGCCGTGCGGCGGCTTCGAAACCCCTGAGGGCATTGAGTGGGGGCCAGTACTTGAGCATGATCGATAAGCTCTGCTAATCAGTTTTCTACTAAATCTATCGTTTGTCACCCCGCTTTCATAGCCCTAGCATGGCCATCAACACCCGCGACGGCGGGCTTCGTTGATAAAAAACCTTAATAGAATCGGAGTTCACTATGCACCTGTCTGCCGACAGCGGCTGGCGTATGCCTGCCGAATGGGCCCGCCACGCAGCAACCTGGATGGTCTGGCCTAGCAACCAGGCCCAATGGGAGAGCGGCTGGCGAGTCAGCCTGCCCGACGTACAGCGCGACTTTGCCCGAGTAGCAGCCGCGATCGCACGCTTCGAGCCCGTCAGGATGGTGGTCGACCCGTCGGCCATGGCCAGTGCCCGTGCGCTGTGCGGTGCCAATATCGAACTGATCGAACTGGCCGTTGACGACAGTTGGTGCCGGGACAGCGGCCCGACCTTCATCTGCCACCCGCAGTACGGCCTGGCCGGCCTGAGCTGGCGCTTCAACGCCTGGGGCGGTAAATCGCAGTACGATCTAGACCGCAGCCTTGGGCGCCGCATCCTCGACCATCTGGGTGTGGACGGCTTCAGTACCGCATTGTGCAACGAAGGGGGCGCCATTCATGTGGATGGCCAGGGTACGCTGATCACCACAGAGTCGGTGCTGCTCAACCCAAACCGCAATCCAGGTATCGACAAGGCGACCTTCGAAGCTTGCTTTGCCCGCTACCTGGGCATCAGCAAAACCATCTGGCTGCCGGGAGACCCAGAATACGTCACAGGCGACATGACCGACGGCCATGTCGACGGTGTCTGCGCATTTGCCCGCCCTGGTGTTTTGCTGGTCGATGCCACCCATGAGCACGGCTCGGTCTACGCCGAAGTGGTCCGGGAAAACCGCCGCGCCCTGGAACTGGCGACCGACGCCCATGGCCGGCATTTCGAACTGCTGGACCTATACGAAGCCAGCGCTGCGGTGGATCAGCATGCTGAGGTGTTCTGCGCGTCCTATACCAACTTCTACATCGCCAACGGCGCGATCATCATGCCGGCTTACGGCATTGCCGCTGACCAGAACGCCGCCGAGCAGCTCGCCCAGGCATTCCCGGGCCGTGAAATCGTACCGGTGCGCATCGATGCCATTGCGCACGGCGGCGGCGGCATCCATTGCATCACCCAGCAGCAACCCCAGGTGCAGCCATGAGCCTGCTGCGCGTGGCCACCACCCAGATGCCCTGCAGTTGGGACCTGCCAGGCAACCTCGAGCGCGCCGAGCAACTGGTGCGCCAGGCCGCCGCCCAAGGCGCACAGGTGATCCTGCTGCAAGAGCTGTTCGCCACACCCTACTTCTGCATCGAGCAGGACCACAAACACCAGGCACTGGCCCAACCCTACCCCAGCAGCCCGATCTTGCAACGCTTCGCAGCCCTGGCCGGCGAACTCGGCGTGGTGCTGCCGTTGAGTTGGTATGAGCGGGCCGGCAACGCTTTCTTCAATTCATTGACGGTGGCCGATGCCGATGGCCGGCTGCTGGGCGTCTACCGCAAGACCCATATCCCCAACGCCATCGGCTACCAAGAGAAGGAATACTTCAGCCCTGGCGATACCGGTTTCAAAGTCTGGGACACCGCCTTCGGCCGGCTGGGCATCGGCATCTGCTGGGACCAGTGGTTTCCGGAAACGGCCCGCTGCCTGGCACTGATGGGCGCTGAAGTGCTGTTGTTCCCGACCGCCATCGGTTCGGAGCCCGGCTGCATGGAGCTGGACTCGCGCGACCACTGGCAGGTGGCGATGCGCGGCCATGCCGCCGCTAACCTGGTGCCCGTGGTGGCGGCCAACCGCGTCGGCAGGGAAGTGGCTGGCAGCGATGAATCACTGAGCATGGTGTTCTACGGCTCATCGTTCATCTGCGACCACAAGGGCGCCATGCTCACCGAGGCCGACCGCGCCAGCAGCGGCATCTGGCTGCACGATCTGGACTTGGCGGGCATGCGCGAGGACCGCCTGAGCTGGGGTATCTACCGCGACCGCCGGCCGCAGATGTATGCGCCCCTACTGACGCTGGATGGTCAGCACTCACTCAACCCGAGGGCCTGAACATGGTACGCCATCTTTTCGCCGCACTGGGCCTGGCCATCTGCACAAGCCAGGCCCATGCCGACCAACCTACGCTGCGCCTGTACAACTGGGCCGACTACTTCGCTGAAGACACACTCAAGCGGTTCACCGCAGAAACCGGTATCCAGGTGATCTACGACGTGATGGACGGCAGCGAGGTATTGGAGGCCAAGTTGATGTCCGGGCGCAGTGGCTACGACCTGGTGTTCCCTGGTGACACCGTGGCCGAACGGCTGATGCGTGCCGGCAGCCTGCAACCGCTCGACCAGAGCCGCCTGGAGGCACTCGGGGATATCGAGCCAGGGCTGCGCGCGCTGCACGCGCAATACCCCAACGCCAGCAAAGCCACCGTCCCCTACACCTGGGGCACCATCGGCCTGACCGGCAATGCCGAGAAAATTCGCCAGCGCATGCCCGGTGCGCTTTTGGACAACCTTGATCTGTTGTTCAAACCGGAACTGGCCGCCAAGTTCGCCGATTGCGGCATCTCGATCATCGACTCTCCTGACGAAGTACTGGCCGTGGTGCTCAACTATCTGGGGCGTGAGCCGCGCAGCGCCAAGCGCGAAGACCTGGCCGCCGCCAGCGAGTTGCTCAAGGCGGTACGCCCCTACATCCGCAAATTCCAGTCGCAACCGGTGACCGAGCTGGTGAACGAAAACCTGTGCCTATCACTGGGCTACAGCGGCGACGTGATCCAAGCCCAACGCACGGCCGAAGCGGCCGGCAAGCAGCTGGATTTCCAGTACCGAGTGCCCCGCCAGGGCACAACGGTGTGGATGGACACCATGGCCATCCCCGTCGATGCCAAGCACCCGGAATACGCCTATCGTTTCATCAACTTCGTGATGCGCCCGGCAAACATGGCTGCCATCAGCAACTTCACAGGCTACCCGACCGCCAGTGCCAAAGCCCGCCCAGCGGTGGACGCACGGATGCGCGACAACCCCGATATCTACCTGGCCCCCGCCACCTATGCCCGGCTGATCCCGGGCCGCGATATTCCACAAGCCGACATGCGAGCACGCATGCGCGTGTGGACTCGCTTCAAGACCGCACAGGACTGAGCCATGCCAAACCGTCGAACCTTTCTGCAACTGTCGCTAGCCGCAGGCCTGGGTGCCGGGCTGGGGCTGCCGTTGGGCCTTGCCCGTGCCGAGGAGCCTGGGCGCTGGTTCATGCCGGACGAGGGCGAGCCCCAGCAACGCGCGTTCATCGCATTCGGTGCGCAGCAGGCAATCTGGGAAGACTTCACCGCCGATGTACAGGTAGCCCTCGGCCGAATCGCCCAGGCCATTGCGCGCTATCAACCGGTCACCGTCTTTTGTCGCCCCGACGAACGCGAGCTTGCCGAACAGCACTGCGCCAGCGGCAACACAACGTTTGTCGAGTGCGACCTGGACGATATATGGATGCGCGACATCAGCGCCAATTTCGTGCTCGACGATGAGGGCGCTCTGGCAGCCGTAGACTTCAACTTCAACGGTTGGGGCAACAAACAACGCCATCGCAACGACGCGCTACTGGCCAGGCGCGTTGCCAGCCTGGCCAACGCGCGTTACCAGCGCAGCGAACTGGTCGGCGAAGGCGGTGCCATCGAGGTGGACGGCCATGGCACTGGCATCATGACGCAGAGCAGCTGGGTCAATGCCAACCGCAACCGGCAATGGAGCAAGGCCGAGGTCGAGGCTGAGCTCAAAGCGCGTCTGGGGTTGGATAAAGTCATCTGGCTGCCGGGTATCGCAGGCAAGGACATCACGGATGGGCACGTGGATTTCTATGCGCGCTTCGTTCGTCCGGGGGTGGTCATCGCCAACCTGGACAATGATCCGGACTCCTATGACTACGAAGTGACCCACAAGCATTTGGAGATTCTCAAGCAAGCCACCGATGCCCAAGGCAGGCGTTTGCAAATACACGTCGTATCACCCCCAATGCACGGGCGGCGCAACAAATTCAACCGGGGCAACGATGATTTCGCGGCGGGGTACATCAACTACTTCGTGATCAATGGCGCAGTCATCGCACCGCAGTTCGGCGATGCACAGGCCGATGAGAAAGCCAGGGCGCTCTTGGCAGTGCTGTACCCAGGGCGCGAAATCGTACAGCTGGACATCGATGCCATTGCTGCCGGTGGCGGCGGTATCCACTGCGTGACGCACCAGTGCCCGGCATAGTCGCCTGGGGCATGCCTGCAGCGGTCAATCGGTCGTGAGGTCGACCGCCCCAGGCGCGCAACCCCATGGGCTGCGCTGGCCTCGACCAGCACGCTGCCCAGTGGCCGCCACGGCCTAAGCGCTCATTCATTGGCTTTTCACATCAATCACAAAGAAAAACAAACTTAACAAATCAGCCCATCCCGCCGATGCTGGCAGCACTACGCCCATTGCCCGGAGAACAACAACATGAACGACGTGGTCATCGTCGCCGCTACCCGTACCGCCATCGGCAGCTTCCAGGGCGCCCTGGCCACAGTGCCCGCGGTCGATCTGGGTGCGGCAGTGATCAAGCAGCTGCTGGCGCAGACCGGGCTGGACCCGGCTCAGGTCGACGAAGTCATTCTCGGCCAGGTGCTGACCGCGGGCGCTGGGCAGAACCCTGCGCGCCAGGCCGCGATCAAGGCTGGCCTGCCTTACAGCGTACCGGCCCTGACCCTGAACAAAGTCTGTGGCTCTGGCCTGAAGGCTCTGCACCTGGCGGCCCAGGCAATACGCTGCGGCGACGCCGAGGTGGTGATCGCCGGAGGCCAGGAGAACATGAGCCTGGCCCCGTACGTGATGCCTTCGGCGCGCACCGGCCAACGCATGGGCCATGGCCAACTGATCGACAGCATGATCAGCGATGGCCTGTGGGATGCCTTCAACGACTATCACATGGGCATCACTGCGGAAAACCTGGCGGACAACTATGAACTGAGCCGGGAGCAGCAGGACGCGTTCGCCGCCGACTCGCAGCGCAAGGCCGTAGAGGCCATCGATGCCGGGCGCTTCAAGGACGAGATCACGCCAATTGTGATGCCGCAGAAAAAAGGCGAGCCCTTGGTCTTCGACCGCGATGAACAGCCTCGCCCCGGCACCACTGCCCAATCGCTGGCCAAGCTACGCCCAGCGTTCAAGAAAGATGGCAGCGTTACCGCTGGCAATGCCTCAAGCCTGAACGATGGCGCCGCCGCCGTATTGCTGATGAGCGCCAGCAGAGCCCAGGCCCTCGGGCTGCCGGCACTGGCAAAGATTGCCGGCTATGCCAGTGCAGGGGTGGACCCAGCGATCATGGGCATCGGCCCTGTGTCTGCAACCCAACGCTGCCTGGACAAAGCGGGCTGGCAATTGGCTGACCTGGACTTGATCGAAGCCAACGAAGCGTTCGCCGCTCAAGCCCTGGCGGTGGGTAAGGCACTGCAGTGGGATGCCAGCAAGGTCAACGTCAATGGCGGTGCAATCGCCCTGGGGCATCCGATTGGCGCTTCCGGTTGCCGGGTGCTGGTCACCTTGCTGCATGAAATGATCAAACGCGACGCCAAAAAAGGCCTGGCCACCCTGTGCATCGGAGGCGGCCAGGGGGTCGCCCTGGCCATCGAACGGTGATCAGGCGCTGACCCGCAGCTCGCTGGCTTGCGCGTCGTTGACCGCCCTGGCCAGTTGCGCGACTTCCTGACACTTCTGCACGGCCAGGTGTACCGGGCCGTGCAGCAACGCGCAGGATGTTGCCACCCACAGGCGATCGCCAAGGCGCTCGTGGGCATCGCGCAGCAAGTCCAATGTCGTTTCCAGATCGCCAGGTGAGGCACTGTTACCGTCGATCAGGCCGAGCGACAGCACCTTGTAGCCCGGCAGGCGATCGAGTACGGCCGCATACTGCTCCGGGGCCTGAACCAGATCGACATGCAGGCCATCGACCGGAAGGCTGACGGCCACGCCCAGGTTGCCCTCGAGGCCACCGGTGCTGATGGCGATCAACTTCTTCAGCGGCGCACGCTGGAGGATGTTGTAAACCCGCTCGTAAGCGTTTTTCCATTCCTGGGGCAATTCCCTGGCCAGGATCGGCTCATCGATCTGTACCCAATCGGCGCCCAGAGCAGCCAGGCGGTTGAGGGCCCGGTCATACTGCGGCAACAGGCGCTCGAATAACTGCACCTCATCCAGCTCGCTGGCGCTTTGGCTAGCCAGCCAGAGATAGCTCAATGGGCCGATCACCACCGGCTTGACTGCATGGCCCAAGGCTTTCGCCGCTTTGACTTCTTCGAACAATTGCTCCCACTTCTGCGCCAGACGCTGCTCATCGACGCTGAGCAAGCACGCTGGCTGTTGGGCATACCAGGCAACGTCGCCGACCGGCAACAGGTCGATGCCGGCATCTTTCTGCACTTGCCATTGGCGGGCACGCAGCGCATGGTCGCCGCTGATGTGGGGGAACCCCAGAATGTGTGCCAGTGCCATGTCGCGCCCCTCGATAATCCCAGAATGAATGGGCAGCATTGTCCGGCCCGTGTTCGGCTGAGACAAACTCATTAAATTTGAGATGAACTCAAGAATTTCTCATGATGCCGCTGCTCCATGTCTTGTTCAGAGCAACCGCGTGCGCCTTCAGACATGACCCCAGGCCAGCATCTGCCGCACAATGCCACGCTGAAGACATCAGGTACCCGCCAAACATGAGCCCGCTCAAAGCCGCGCTGCGCGATAAACAGTTCGTCTGCGTCATGGAATTCGTGCCCAAGGCCTCAGCCCAGCGCTTCGCGGCGATGGCGGCGATCATGGCGCGCAAGCAGCTGTGCGGCTGGCCCATGACCGTCGCCATCGGTGACCGCGTAGGCAGCCCGCTGGACATGTCCCCTCTCGACGCCCTCGACACGTTCGATACCCCAGTGCCTGCCCTGCCCCACTTTTCGGGCAAGGACCGCGAGGCCCATCATCTTCTGGCGCAATTGCAGCGTATGCAGGCAGCCGGCCTCGATCAGTTGCTGCTGCTTAGCGGCGACCGCCTGCCGGGTCATCAGCCTGGGGAACGCCCTGTGCGCTACCTGGAGTCGGTAGCGGCCCTGCTGATCGCGCGCCAGGCCTGCCCACACTGGTTGCTCGGAGCCGCACTGAACCCTTTCAAGTACCACGAGGAGGAAGGCGGGGCGCAGTATCTGAAGGCCGAGAAAAAGCTCGCTGCCGGCGCCGATTTTCTCACCTTGCAACTGGGCTTCGATGCCAGTAAGCACCAGCAAGCCATGCACTGGATGCAGCGTCAGGGTTCGCCTAAACCGATGCTGGCCTGTTTGATGAGCCTGACTGCTGGCCGTGCAGCGATGCTCGAACACGTGGCCGGCGTTACCGTATCGCCGTCGATGCGCAGCCTGCTCGAAGCCGAAAGCCAAGTGTCCAAGGCCTTTGCCATGGCCCGCAGTGTCGACCGCCTGGCGCTGCAGATCATCGGTGTGAAGCTGATGGGATACGCGGGCGTGCACCTGTCCGGCGTTCATGACCTCGAGCAGCTGTTGCTACTGGAGGAGCGCTTGCACTACTGGCAGGGCCACATCCACTCGATGGCCCAGTGGGCGCCTGCCTGGGAGGACAGTTGGCAGATGCCGGGCCTGCCCAGCGTGACCTTTCATCCACCTGCGGGGAACTGGCGCCCGGGCGAATCGACTGCGCGTGCTTCTGCAAAAGAAACCTTTCGCTATCACCTGCTGCACAGCACCCATTCGCTGCTGTTCAGCCGCAGCAGTTGGCTGAGCAAGGCGTTCGGCTGGGCGGTGCGTCAGCCTGTCTGGGCGACCCAGGGAGGAGCCAGGGTGCTGCATCGCCTGGAGCGGGCAGCCAAACGCCCGCTGGTAGGCTGCGACACCTGTGGCCGCTGCCGCCTGGAAGATACGCTGTACATCTGCCCGGAAACCTGCCCCAAAGGCCTGGCCAATGGGCCTTGCGGGGGGACGTCACTGAACCGCTGCGAGTTTGGCGACCGTGAATGCATCCACAGCGTGAAATACCGCACCGCCAAGGCCGTGGGGCAGACTGGCGTACTGGCTGAGCGACTGATCCCGTGCGTCGAGGTGCAGACCCGCCACCGCAGCTCCTGGCCGCAGTGGTTCGAGGCACCTCAATTGCGCCAGCTCAGTCGGCAACCAACGCCTGGAAGCCAGCCCGAATCTTAGCTTCGGGCAACTCATCGGCGATGAACACCATCACGCTCTCGCGGGTTTCGCAGGCTCCCCACTCGGCATCCCAGTCGAAGCCATAGAGTTTGAGCACACCCTGGAACACCAGTCGGCGGTCCTCGCCAGCAATGTTCAGCACGCCCTTGTAGCGCAGCAACTGCTTGCCGTGCTCCTCCAACAGCTGGTTCATGAAATCACTGAGGCGGTCGATGTCCAGCGCCGTTTCAGTGCGCAGTACCAGGGTACTGATGCGGTCAGGCGTGGCGGGTTTGAGCACGGGTCGCAGGCTCGGCTTGAGGTTGGCGCCCAGGTCTGGGTTGAGGTTGAAACCGCGCACATCCAGCAGTTTGGCCAAGTCGATACGGCCATGTTCGACCAGCTCAATGGCTGCCCGACCATTGATCCGCGCCAGGCGCTCCTGCAGCGCCTGCACCGCTGCCGGCTCGACCAGGTCGGTCTTGCTCAGCAGCAAACGGTCGGCAAAACCAACCTGGGCCTGGGCAATGCTCTGGGTCAGGTGCACATCGGCATGGGCAGCATCGACCAGGGTGATGATGCCGTCCAGCAGGTAACGTTCACGCAGTTCTTCATCGACGAAAAAGGTCTGGGCAACCGGCGCCGGGTCAGCCAGGCCTGTGCATTCGATCACCAGCCGGTCGAAGGCGATCTCGCCGGTGTCCAGGCGTTCGAGTAGCAGGTACAAGGCGCGGGTGAGGTCGCCATGGATGCTGCAGCACACGCAGCCATTGGCCAGGGTCATGACCTGCACCGGTTCGTCGCCTAGCAGCTGGCTATCGATGCCAGCCTCGCTGAACTCGTTTTCGATCACGGCCAGTTTCAGCCCGTGCTCGGCCTTTAGCATGTGCTTGAGCAGGGTGGTCTTGCCAGCACCGAGAAAACCGGTGAGCACTGTGACGGGAATGGGCGTGTGCACGCGAAAATCTCCTGAAGCTGAAAATGATTGTGGGAGGCCGGTTGCCCGACCTCCCACAGGTTCACGCAGGTTGCAGGTTCAACAGCACTTGGGCCCGGACTTGCCACCGTAACGGGCTTCCTGGCGCTCGCGGAAGAACGCCTCGTAGCTCATTACCGGCTTGTCCGGGTGTTTGGCCTGCATATGCTCGACGTAATTGTCGTAGTCGGGCATGCCGACCATCAGGCGGGCTGCCTGCCCCAGGTATTTACCCAGTCGGCCCAGGTCGTTGAACATCGCTGCAGCCCTCTTACGCGTCAGGCAGAGCCTGGAACGGGGTTTCTTTGTCGGTGCGCTCTTTGCGACCAAGGGCGGCGTAGCCGACTTTGATGGCGAAGAACAGCACGCTGAATACCACTACCAGGAACAGAATGGTCAGCCCGGCGTTGGTGTAGGCGTTGAAGATCACATGCTGCATCTGGTTGATGTCCTTGGCCGGAGCCAAGACTTGGCCGGCATCCAGTGCAGTGCTGTACTTCTTGGCCAGGGCCAGGAAGCCCACAGCCGGGTTCGGATCGAACAGCTTGATCAGGCCCGCGGCGGTGGTGCAGATCAGCAGCCAGGCTGCCGGTAGCAGGGTCACCCAGATGTAGCGCTCGCGCTTCATCTTGATCAGCACGACGGTGCCGAGCATCAGGGCAATACCGGCCAGCATCTGGTTGGAGATACCGAACAGCGGCCACAGGGTATTGATACCGCCCAGTGGGTCGATCACGCCCTGGTACAACAGGTAACCCCACAACGCCACGCAACCGGCGGTGCCGATCAGGTTGGCAGCCCACGATTCGGTGCGCTTGAGGGCCGGCACGAAGCTGCCCAGCAGGTCCTGCAGCATGAAGCGCCCGGCACGGGTCCCTGCGTCCACCGCAGTGAGGATGAACAGCGCTTCGAAGAGAATCGCGAAGTGGTACCAGAAGGCCATGGTGTTCTCACCCGGCAACACCTGATGCAAGATCTGCGCGATACCGACAGCCAGCGTCGGCGCACCACCGGCACGGGCCAGGATGGTGTGCTCGCCAATATCACGGGCCACGGCTTCCAGCTGGTCAGGGGTGATCATGAAGCCCCAACTGCTGACCGTTTGCGCCACCGAAGCGACGTCGGCGCCCACCACGGCGGCTGGGCTGTTCATGGCGAAGTACACACCCGGCTCGATCACCGAAGCGGCAACCATGGCCATGATGGCGACGAAAGACTCCATCAGCATGCCGCCGTAACCGATGTAGCGGGCGTTGGCTTCGTTATCCAGCAGCTTGGGCGTGGTGCCCGAGGAGATCAGGGCATGGAAGCCCGATACCGCGCCACACGCGATGGTGATGAACAGGAACGGGAACAGCGTGCCCTTCCATACCGGGCCAGTGCCGTCGGTGAACTGGGTCAGAGCCGGCATCTTCAGCTCGGGCATGGTGACCAGAATGCCGATGGCCAAAGCGATGATGGTGCCGATCTTGAGGAAGGTCGACAGATAGTCACGCGGTGCCAGCACCAGCCAAACCGGCAGCACGGCAGCGACGAAGCCGTAGCCCACCAGCATCCAGGTGATCTGCACGCCGGTGAAGGTGAACGCCGGGCCCCATACTGGGTCGGCGGCGATCTGCCCACCCAGCCAGATGGAAGCCAACAGCAGCACTACCCCGACTATCGAGATTTCGCCAATGCGGCCTGGGCGGATATAGCGCATGTAGACGCCCATGAACATCGCGATCGGGATGGTCGCCATCACCGTGAACATGCCCCATGGGCTCTCGGCCAGGGCCTTGACCACGATCAGCGCCAGCACCGCCAGGATGATGATCATGATCAGGAAGCAGCCGAACAGCGCAATGGTCCCTGGGATACGGCCCATTTCCTCGCGCACCATGTCGCCCAGCGAGCGGCCATTGCGGCGGGTAGAGAGGAACAAGACCATGAAGTCCTGCACCGCACCGGCCAGTACCACACCAGCGATCAGCCACAGCGTACCGGGCAGATAGCCCATCTGCGCAGCGAGTACCGGGCCGACCAGTGGACCGGCGCCAGCGATGGCAGCGAAGTGGTGACCGAAAAGGATGTGCTTGTTGGTTGGAACGTAGTCAAGACCATCGTTGTTGAGTACCGCAGGGGTCGCTCGACGAGGGTCCAGTTGCATCACCTTGGTGGCGATGAACAGGCTGTAGTACCGGTAGGCGACCAGGTAGATGGCCACAGCAGCGACCACGATCCACAAGGCATTGATCGCCTCGCCGCGGCGCAGGGCAACCACACCCAGCGCGCAGGCTCCTATGACTGCCAGCGCCAGCCACGGGATGTGGCGTAGCAGGCTATTATTGTTGTTCATGGTTTGCTTCCAGCTGGTGGATTGGAAAAGACCGCCTAGCGAGTCTAGGGCGTGTCATCGCGCATTGCCACACTTGCTTTGGTCTAGAGCCTCTGCGGCCAGATTGTGATACCTGATTTGTGTACATGATCCCTATAGTCAGCATGCACCTCGGAGGGCTTGCCCATGCAGCATCACGACGAACGACGCCGTTTTCTGCGCATCGACTTCGACGCACCGACCGAACTGCGCCAGGGCGACCGCCGTTGGCCGGTGAAACTGATCGATCTGTCGCTCAAAGGCTTGCTGGTCGAATGCCCGCAACCTTGGGATGCCGACCTCACTCAGGACTTCGACGCCATCATTCACCTCGACCCCCACAACCGAGTACAGATGCAGGTGGAACTGCGCCACGAAGAGCCTCGGCGGTTAGGCTTCGTGTGTTTGTACATCGACGTCGAATCCATGACTCACTTGCACCGTCTTGTGGAACTGAACCTGGCCGACAGCACCGAAATGATGCGTGAGCTGCGCGAACTTATCGAATAATGAAATCTCTTAGCTAGCTAACAGCCTACCCACCCAGTGTTTCTTGTCTACCCAGACAGCTTTCTGCCTGGGTACAAGCTTTTTGTACACACCCCTCTAGCCCCGCTTTTACTAAGTTGGTACGCGACCTGCATTGCTTTCTTGCACACATTGCCGGGCCGCTGTTCGCTCTCCGATCAAAATATTGTATACAATTTATGTAGCAATGATTTGCGGGAACTGTCTACAGTAGCGCCACAACAAAAAAACAGAGAGCCTGCTCCATGACTACGTCCCCTAGCACGTCTCCCGCCAAGCGCCCTGAGGATGAATACCTCGGGCTTGGCGCCAATATGGCCTATGGTCTGCAGCATGTGCTGACCATGTATGGCGGGATCGTTGCGGTACCCCTGATCCTGGGCCAGGCCGCTGGCCTGAACGGTGCGGAAATTGGCATGCTGATCGCCGCCTCGCTGTTCGCTGGGGGCCTTGCGACGCTGCTGCAGACGCTGGGCATTCCGTTCTTCGGCTGCCAGTTACCGCTGGTTCAGGGCGTATCGTTCGCTGGCGTGGCCACAATGGGGGCTATCCTCAGCAGCGAGGGCGGCGGTGGGCTGCCAGGCGTGCTGGGCGCCGTCATGGCGGCATCGCTGATCGGCTTGCTGATCACCCCAGTGTTCTCGCGCATTACCAAGTTCTTCCCGCCGCTGGTGACCGGCATCGTCATCACCACCATCGGCCTGACCCTGATGCCGGTCGCGGCACGCTGGGTGATGGGCGGTAACAGCGCCTCACCAGAGTTCGGCAGCGTGGCGAACATCAGCCTGGCCGGCCTTACCTTCGCCATCGTGCTGGTGTTGAGCAAGCTGGGCAGTGCAACCATCTCGCGCCTGTCGATCCTGCTAGCGATGGTAGTCGGCACATTGATCGCCTGGGCCTTGGGCATGACCGATTTCAGCAAGGTCAGCGAAGGCCCGATGTTCGCCTTCCCTACGCCATTCCACTTCGGCATGCCGGAGTTCCACATCGCGGCGATCCTGTCGATGTGCATCGTGATCATGGTGACCTTGGTGGAAACCTCGGCCGACATTCTCGCGGTGGGTGAAATCATCGACACCAAGGTCGATTCCAAACGCCTGGGCAACGGCCTGCGTGCCGACATGGCGTCGAGCATTCTGGCGCCGATCTTCGGGTCGTTCACCCAAAGCGCCTTCGCCCAGAACGTCGGCCTGGTGGCAGTGACCGGCGTCAAGAGCCGCTACGTGGTCGCCACCGGTGGCGTGATCCTGGTAGTGCTGGGCCTGCTGCCGGTGATGGGCCGGGTGATCGCGGCGGTACCGACCCCGGTACTGGGTGGCGCGGGCATCGTCCTGTTCGGCACCGTGGCAGCCAGTGGTATCCGCACCCTGTCCAAGGTCAACTACAAGAACAACGTCAACCTGATCATCGTCGCCGCCTCCCTGGGCTTTGGCATGATCCCGATCGCTGCACCCACCTTCTATCACCAGTTCCCCAACTGGTTCGAGACCATCTTCCACTCGGGCATCAGCTCGGCGGCAATCATGGCGATCCTGCTGAACCTGCTGTTCAACCACTTCAAGACGGGCAATTCGGAGAATCAGTCGGTATTCGCCGCTGCCTACGAACGCACCATCCAGTACTCGGACATCTCGTGCCTGCGCGATGGTGACTTCTTCAAGGATGGCAAGTTGTTCGATGCCGATGGCAACGAAGTGCCGGTAATGGAGCTGGACGAGCACGGTAACCAGGCGCCCAGGCGCACGGCGGTTGCCGAACATTGAGCGCTGACTGAGCGTTGAGGTGGGGGGCCGATGCGCATCGTCGGCCCCTTTTTCATTTATTCGAACAAGGCATCCAGGGCCTGTTCCAGCCGGGTCACGGCGATTACCTGCAAACCTGCAGGCGGCTCCTTGGGCGCATTGCCCTTGGGCACGATGGCACGTTTGAAGCCGTGCTTGGCCGCTTCTTTCAGGCGCTCCTGGCCACTGGGCACAGGCCGGACCTCCCCAGACAAGCCAATCTCGCCGAATACCAGCAGGCCGTGGGCCAAAGGCCGGTTACGCAGGCTGGACATCACCGCCGCGAGCAACGCCAGGTCCGAAGCCGTCTCCAGCACTTTCACCCCACCAACCACATTGAGAAACACGTCCTGGTCATGGGTGGGTATACCCCCGTGGCGATGCAAGACAGCCAGCAACATGGCCAACCTGTTCTGGTCAAGGCCAAGGGTGACCCGCCGCGGGTTGGCCAAGTGACTGTCATCGACCAGGGCCTGCACCTCTACCAGCATCGGCCGAGTCCCTTCCCAAGTGGCCATCACCACACTGCCGGGTACCTCTTCCTGGGTGCGATTGAGGAAAATCGCCGAAGGGTTCGACACCTCTTTCAGGCCGCGGTCGGTCATGCCGAATACGCCCAGCTCGTTGACTGCGCCGAAGCGGTTCTTGACCGCCCGCAGCAGGCGCAGGCGGCCGTCGGACTCGCCTTCGAAATACAGCACGGTATCGACCATATGCTCGAGCACCCGCGGCCCGGCCAGCGAACCTTCCTTGGTGACATGGCCAACGAGGAAGATCGCCGTACCGCTCTGCTTGGCATAACGCACCAGCAGCGCCGTGCTTTCACGCACCTGAGCCACTCCGCCGGGGGCAGACTGCAACTGCTCGGTGAAAATGGTCTGGATGGAGTCGATCACCATGACCCTGGGCTTTTCTACCCGAGCGGTGGCGATGATGGTTTCGATGCAGGTCTCGGTCATCACCTTGAGCTGGTCCTGGGGCAAGCCCAAGCGCCGTGAGCGCATGGCCACCTGCTGCTGCGACTCTTCACCGGTGACGTACAACGCCGGCATGCCCACCGCAATGTTGCATAACGTCTGCAGCAAGATGGTCGATTTACCAATGCCCGGGTCACCGCCAATCAGCACCACCGAACCATCGACCAGGCCGCCGCCGAGTACGCGGTCCAGTTCGGTGCTGCTGGTGGTGAAGCGCGGAATTTCTTCGACGCTGACTTCAGCCAAGGTCTTGATCTGGGCTTGTTGCCCGGTCCAGCCGGCACGGCCACTTGGGGCCGCAGCGCCGCCACTTTCGATCATGGTCTCGACCAGGGTATTCCAGGCCCCGCAGTCGGCGCACTGGCCGGCCCACTTGGGGAAGGTCGCGCCGCACTCGGTGCAGCCATACAAACGCTTGGCCTTGGCCATTGGGCAGGGTCTCCTGGAAAAAACCGCCATCATAGCCGACGGTGATGTGTCTCGAACGGCTGCGGATGCGACAAAACTATTCGTTCTAACCGCAGTCACTACCCCTGAAGCCAACGCATGAAGGCATCAAGTGGCTTACACTGCGTTAACCTCACCATTTGTTACAAGGAATCAAACATGGGCATGCTCAGTGAGTTCAAGGCCTTCGCGGTCAAAGGAAATGTCGTCGACATGGCGGTCGGTATCATCATCGGCGCGGCCTTCGGCAAGATCGTCTCCTCGTTCGTTGGGGATGTGATCATGCCGCCACTGGGGCTGCTGATCGGCGGCGTCGATTTCAGCGACCTGGCGATTACCCTCAAGGCCGCCGAAGGTGACGTGCCAGCTGTGGTGCTGGCCTACGGTAAGTTCATCCAGACCGTGATCGACTTCCTGATCGTCGCCTTTGCGATCTTCATGGGCGTGAAGGTGATCAACCGTCTCAAGCGCGAAGAAGCCGTAGCCCCCAGCGCACCGCCGGCGCCCACGCCGCAGGAAACCCTGCTGAGCGAAATCCGCGACTTGCTCAAGGCGCAGAACCAGAACCGCCTGCCCTGAAAACAGCGGGGGCCGCGCTGCGGCCCCTGAATCTCACCAGTAGTTTTCCACCGCCACCTGCCCTGGCCGCCGGCTCAAGCTCAGTTGCAGGTCACGCGCCTTGAGCACCTTGCGCGTCTCGTCGATCATCTCGGGGTTGCCGCACAGCATGATGCGCGAATGCTCTGGAGAAAACGCGAGCCCCGCTGCCTTTTCCAACTCACCGCTCTCGATCAGCGTAGTGATGCGCGCATTCAACGCGCCAGGGTGCTGCTCGCGGGTGACCACCGGAATGAACTGCAGTTTGCCAGCGAATTCCGCCAGGTAATCACGCTGCTCGAGCCCGGCAATTGCTTCAACGTATGCCAGCTCATTGGCTTCGCGCACCGAGTACACCAGCTTGATGTTGTCGAAGCGCTCCCAGGCCTCGAAGTCCTGCAGGATGGACATGAACGGCGCAATACCGGTACCGGTTGCCAGCAGCCACAGGTCGCGACCGCCGACAAAGCGGTCGAGCGTCAGGTAGCCGAACGCCTGACGGTCGATCATCAGCGTGTCGCCCTCGCCCAGGCGGCTCAGTTCGCTGGTGAACTCCCCGCCCGGCACCACGATGGAGAAGAAGTCCAGGTATTCGTCATGGGGGGCACTGACCATCGAATAGGCACGCCAGACCACGCTGCCATCGGCTTTGGTCACCCCGAGGCGGGCGAACTGGCCGGCGCGAAAGCGAAACCCTGGATCACGCGTTACCCGCAGGCTGAACAGGTTCGGCGTCAGCGGCTGAACGTTCAGCAGGGTCTGGTGGGTAAACTTGTCGGCACTGGCGGTCATTGCGGGCTCCATCGATAGCATGCGCCCAGTGTCGCGCAAAGCGGCGCCAATAAAAACCGCTGGAGTGTAGGGCTACCGATTGGCATTCGTCGGTTTTTTCATGAAACCAGCCCGTGAGTATAGAAAAAAGCCTAACGCGCTGCTGAGTCTTTTCCTACAATCTTTTCATGTGTCAACACCGGGACAGGATCCAAGGGAGAAGCAATGATGCTTCAATGGAACCATGAACATTTACACAGGCTGGTCAGCGAAAGTACCCCTCACAAGGTGTTTGACCTTGCGGTGCACCTGACTCAGGACATGGGCATGGAGTTCATAGGCCTTAGGGTTCGTATTCAACTCGCTGCACAATCCCCCCGGATCTACCTCTATAGCAATTACCCTGCGGACTGGATCGAATGCTGTCAGCGCGACGACTTCTACAAACAGGACGCCGCTGCAACCCAGAGCCATAGCTCGACCATGCCGGTCATCTGGACCGACGACCTCTACCGCGAGGTGCCCCATTTTCGAGAGCTCGCCTGTGCTTATGGACTGCGACACGGTTGGACACAGTCGGTGCACGACCCACAGCACAATGAAAGCCAGCTGAGCGTCTGCCGGCCGCTGGGTGAAGTCAGCATCAGCGAGCTGTACGACAAGGCGGGCAAGGTGCAGTGGTTATGCCATACCCTGCATGCCATCATCAGCGAGTACCACCTGGCCAAGCTCAGTGCGCCGCTGAAGATGAGCGAGCGCGAAATCGAGGTGCTGAAGTGGTCGGCAGCCGGCAAAACTGCCGCCGATGTAGCCTGTATCCTTTCCCTATCGCAAAGCACAGTGAATTTTCACATTCGCAGCGTTATCACCAAGACCAACGCAGCCAACAAGGCCGGCGCAATCGCCATCGCCATGATGCGCGGCCTGATCGATCAATAGCCGGGCCTGCGGCCGCAGTCAAACCTCTGTAGAATCGCGCAGCAAAGCTCATGGCGAACCGCCCTGGGCAGATTCGTACCTGAGCCAGACGCCATGCCCCTGTTCACCACCCCCTATGCCGAACTCGACCTGATCCGCCAGCCGGACCAAGCCAATGACCCGTTGCAGGCCTTCGATGCCGCCGATCAGTACCTGCTCGAGCAGCTGCATGCACAGAACCTGCAGGCTAGCAGCCGGGTGCTGGTACTCAACGACAGCTTCGGCGCACTGGCAGTTAGCCTGGCCGGGCAACTGACAGTGGTCAGCAGTGGCGACTCGCACCTGGCCCGCATGGCGCTGGAGAAGAACCTTGCCAATAATGGCAAGGCTTTCGACAGCGTGCCGTTCGTGCCAGCCAGCGCACAATGGCAAGGCCCGTTCGATAGAGTGCTGGTGCGGGTGCCCAAGACCCTGGCGCTGCTCGAAGAACAATTGATCCGTTTGCAGGGCCATCTGGCCCCTGATGCCCAGGTAATGGCTGGCGCGATGATCAAGCACCTGCCGCGCGCCGCTGGTGACCTGATGGAAAAGTACATCGGGCCGGTACAAGCGTCGCTGGCGCAGAAAAAGGCCCGCCTGTTGACCGCCACGGTCGCTGACCGCCCAGTGGCCAAATCACCCTACCCAACTCGCTATCTGCTCGACGCGCCGGCACTGGAACTGCTCAACCATGCCAACGTGTTCTGCCGCGAGGGCCTGGACATCGGCACCCGCGCTTTCCTGCCGCACTTGCCGCGTAACCTTGGTAATGCCCGCGTGGCTGACCTGGGCTGCGGTAATGGTGTGCTGGCCATCTCCTGCGCCTTGGCCAACCCGGACGCGCAGTTCACCTTAGTGGACGAGTCGTACATGGCGGTGCAATCGGCGCAGGAGAACTGGCAAGCGGCGTTGGGTCAACGACCGGTCACGGTGTTGCCGGCAGACGGCCTGGCCGGGGTGGAAAAGCAGTCGCTGGATGTTGTGCTGTGCAATCCACCATTCCATCAACAACAGGTGGTGGGCGACTTCCTGGCCTGGCGCATGTTCCAGCAGGCGCGCGAGGCGCTGGTGGTGGGCGGTGCGTTGTACATCGTCGGCAACCGCCACTTGGGCTATCACAGCAAGCTGGCGCGGCTGTTCCGAGGTGTGGAACAGGTTGCAGCCACCCCGAAATTCGTGATTCTCAAAGCCCGCAAATAACGCAGCCGAGGCTCGCTGAGCTAGCGGCCTCGTGCCGCGACAAGGGCGCCACGCGCACTTGGGCTGTCAATGCGTGGTAAGCCCGGCTGCGGCCATGAACAACCGCATCACCCAGGCTGCCAGGCCTAACGCGGCCACGCTCAGCGCCCAGATCAGTACCAGCCAACCCAACCGCTGCCACAACGGCTTTTTCTCTTGCAAGCCATGTTTACCGCTCATCATGGGCCCCCTCTAGTGGTAGCCGTCTGCGTGTGACACCTTGCCGCGGAACACGTAATAACTCCAGAAGGTGTACATCAGAATGAACGGCAGGATGAACAAGGTACCTACCAGCATGAAGCTCTGACTCTGCGGCGGTGCGGCAGCATCCCAGATACTGATCGAAGGCGGGATGATGTGCGGCCACAAGCTGATACCTAGGCCACTGTAGCCGAGGAAAATCAGTACCAGAGTCAGCAGGAACGGCGTGTAATGAGCTTTGCGCGCCACCGCCTTGAGCAGGCCGTAGAACGTCACCAGCACCAGCAATGGCACCGGCATGAACCACAGCAGGTTGGGCATGCTGAACCAGCGATCGGCGATCTGCGGATAAGCCATTGGCGTCCACAGGCTGACGATACCGATCACCGCCAGCAGCACCAGTGCCAGTGGTCGGGCCAGGTAGGTCATGCGCAGGTGCAGATCACCCTCGGTCTTCATGATCAGCCAGGTGCAGCCCAGCAGCGTGTAGGCGACGATCAGGCCAAGGCCACAGAACAGGCTGAACGGCGTTAGCCAGTCCAGCGTCCCCCCGGCAAAATGCCGGTCGACCACCTTGAACCCTTCGAGAAAGGCCCCCAGTGCCACGCCCTGGAAGAAGGTGGCTACCAGGGACCCGCCGATGAACGCCTTGTCCCAGATATGACGTTTTTCGTCGGTGGCCTTGAACCGGAACTCGAAGGCCACGCCGCGGAAAATCAACCCGATCAGCATCAGTATCAACGGCAGGTACAGCGCTTCGAGCACCACCGCGTAGGCCATCGGGAAGGCGCCGAACAACCCGGCGCCGCCCAGCACCAACCAGGTTTCGTTGCCGTCCCAGACGGGGGCGACGGTATTCATCATTACATCGCGGTCCTGCTCGCCCTTGACGAAGGGAAAGAGCATGCCGATACCCAGGTCGAAGCCGTCCATCACCACGTACATCATCACCCCGAAGATGATGATCACGGCCCAGATCAGCGGAAGGTCGATACCCATGGCTCAGTTCCCCTTGCTCAGGCTGGCAGTATTGGCCTCGTGGCCATCATCGGCGGCAGACAAAGGCCGTGCCGGCGTGCGTTTGGTGCCAGGGCCACCGGGGTTCTGCTCGTCACCTTCGCCAGTGCGCGGGCCTTTACGCACCAGGCGCATCATATAGCCCAGGCCTGTACCGAAGAGCGCGAAATACACCACCACGAAGGCAATCAAAGTGAAGCCAAGCTGTGCATAACTGTGGTTCGAAACCCCATCGGCGGTACGCAGCAGCCCATAGACCACCCACGGTTGGCGACCGATCTCGGTGGTGAACCAGCCTGCCAGCAACGCAATCAACCCAGATGGCCCCATCCACAGTGCCACGTACAGGAACGGCCGGGAGGTATAGAGCGTGCCGCGCTTGCGCAGCCACAGGCTCCACAGGCCGACGACGATCATCAGCAAGCCAAGGCCTACCATCACCCGGAACGACCAGAACACGATGGTCGAATTGGGCCGATCTTCAGGCGCGAACTCCTTCATCGCCGGTACTTGCTTGTCCAGGCTGTGGGTCAGAATCAAGCTGCCCAACGCCGGTATTTCAAGCTTGAAGTGAGTGGTTTCGGCTTTCATGTCCGGGATGCCGAACAAGATCAGTGGGGTCGGCTCACCAGGCACATTCTCCCAATGGCCTTCGATGGCGGCGATCTTCACCGGCTGGTGCTTGAGGGTGTTCAGGCCATGGAAGTCACCGATCACTGCCTGGATGGGTGCAACCACCAAGGCCATCCACATGGCCATCGACAGCATCTTGCGCAGCGCCGGGTTGTCCCGCCCACGTAACAGGTGCCATGCCGCTGAAGCACCGACGAAGAAGGCGGTGGAAACGAACGCAGCGGTGGCCATATGCATCAGCCGATAAGGGAATGATGGGTTGAATACCACTGCGAGCCAGTCCACTGGCACCACCCGGCCATCGATGATCTCGTGGCCTTGCGGCGTCTGCATCCAGCTGTTGGAGGCCAGGATCCAGAAGGTCGATACCAGCGTACCCAGCGCCACCATGACCGTGGAAAAGAAGTGCAGGCCCCGGCCGACGCGGTTCCAGCCGAACAGCATCACACCAAGGAAGCCCGCCTCCAGGAAGAAAGCGGTCAGCACTTCGTAGGTCAGCAGTGGGCCGGTGACAGCACCGGCAAAGTCGGAGAAGCGGCTCCAGTTGGTGCCGAACTGATAAGCCATCACCAGGCCGGATACCACGCCCATGCCAAAGTTGACGGCGAAGATCTTCGACCAGAAATGATAGAGGTCTCGGTAGACCTGGTTGTTGGTCCTCAACCACAAGCCTTCGAGAACCGCCAGGTAGCTGGCAAGGCCGATGGTGATGGCCGGGAACAGAATGTGGAACGACACGGTAAAGGCAAACTGCATTCGGGCGAGTTCTAACGCCTCTATTCCGAACATGGTGCTTCCTCTTCAGGTGATCCGGCGTGCAGGCTCGTGGCCCTATCGCCCACTGCCCCTACGGTTGTCGAGTGCGGTAAGTTGAATTTGTTCGGTTCGATCGTAGGGATTGCGGCCCGAAGGCCTTTGGTTGCATCTGGAACGATTGATCCAGGTCAACCTTCGTTACAAAGCATAGCCCTCAATAGCGCGCATGGCGGTGCGGTGGTTTGCCGCGTGGCCGGTTGCCTCACCCTCTTCCTCAAAGCCTGGAAACATGCCGATCACGGCAAACAGTAACTGCTTGTTACAATCAGATGATACGCTGCGCTCCCCCCACTACGCCGAGCCCGACAGGTTGCCGATGCCCGATTCAGCGCCGCAGTTGTTGCGTCATCACCGCCCTTTCATCGCCTTCTGGCTGGCTCGCGTGTTCACGGCTAGTGGCTTTCAAATGCTCACGGTGGCCATCGGCTGGCACCTCTACCAGCTCACTGGCAATGTGCTCGACCTTGGGCTCGTCGGCCTGGTGGAGTTCGCGCCACGAGTGCTGTTCATGCTGCATACCGGGCACGTAGCCGATCGATACGACCGACGTAGGGTCGCGGCGCTGTGCCAGAGTTTGCAGGGGCTGATCGCCCTGGCATTGGCCGTGGGCAGTGCTACAGACAACGTCAGCCGTGAACTGATTTTCGCCCTGGCGTTCCTGCTCGGTGCCACCCGCTCGTTCGAGATGCCGGCAACCCAGGCATTGCTGCCCAATGTCGTGCCGCCAGGGTTGTTTCCACGGGCAGTGGCTGCCTCGGCCTCGGCGACCCAGGCAGCGACCATCGTCGCCCCGGCCGTGGGCGGCTTTTTGTATGCATTCGGCAGCATCTGGGTATATGGCCCTACCGTTGCCCTGTACGCCGTTGCCTGCCTGTTGATGTTGACCCTGAATTCGCGCCAGCAGGTGCCTCAGCGTGGGCGCGCCAGCATTGAGTCACTCCTGGCGGGCATCCGTTTCATCCGCAGCCGGCCTGACATCCTCGGCGCCATTTCGCTGGATCTGTTCGCCGTGCTGCTCGGTGGCGCCACCGCACTGCTGCCAGTATTCGCCAAGGACATCCTGCTGACTGGCCCGTGGGGCCTGGGCCTGCTGCGCTCGGCGCCAGCGGTGGGGGCACTGCTGATGTCGCTGTGGCTGGCGCGCTTTCCAGTGGAGCGCAAGGTGGGCCGCACCATGTTTACCGCCGTTGGGGTATTCGGCGTAGCAACCATCGCCTTTGGCCTATCGACCTCGTTCTGGTTCTCGCTGGCGGTGCTGGTGGTTCTGGGCGCTGCAGACATGATCAGCATGGTCATCCGTGGCGCTTTCGTGCAGTTGGAGACGCCGGACGAGATGCGCGGGCGGGTAAGCGCAGTCAATGGCCTGTTTATCGGTGCATCCAACCAGTTGGGTGAGTTCGAGTCCGGGGTAACGGCGCACTGGTTCGGCACCGTGCCAGCAGTGGTACTGGGGGGCGTGGGCACCTTGGTGGTGACCGGGGTGTGGATAAAGTTGTTCCCGACCCTGGCCAACCGCGATCGCTTGCACAGCGATTGAGCGTGCCCGGCTACAGATGATCCATTCCCCAACGGCCATAGGCCCTTGCCGAGCATGCTGGTATGATGCGCGGCTTTTTTGCGCCCCACACAAAACCACGGCATCGGCTACGGTCTGTGCTTTGCTGATGGGGTCGATACATTCACGGCGCTAGGGCGCCCTGGGAGCGGGCATGCTGGAAAGGCTGTTTCAACTAAGAGCACACAACACCAACGTGCGCACCGAGATTCTTGCGGGCGTCACCACCTTCCTGGCCATGGCCTACATCCTGTTCGTCAACCCGAGCATCCTCGGCGAGACCGGCATGGACAAAGGCGCGATCTTCGTCGCCACGTGCCTGGCGGCCGCCATCGGCTCGACCACCATGGGGCTGATCGCCAACTACCCGATCGCTCTGGCGCCGGGCATGGGCCTGAACGCATTCTTCACCTACACCGTGGTGCTGCACATGGGCCACACCTGGCAGGTGGCACTGGGGGCGGTGTTTCTCTCGGCGGTGATGTTCTTCCTGTTGTCGATTTTTCGCATACGCGAGTGGATCGTTAACAGCATTCCACTGCCCCTGCGCTCAGCGATCGCCGCAGGTATCGGGCTGTTTCTGGCGCTCATTGCCCTGCACAATGCGGGCATCGTCGTCGATAACCCGGCAACCCTGGTTGGCCTGGGCGACCTCAAGCAGCCGGCACCCATTCTGGCGACTCTGGGCTTTTTCCTGATCGTCGGCCTTGAGTCGCTGAAAGTGCGTGGTGCGGTGTTGATCGGCATTCTGGCCGTGACCATCGCCGCGATCTTGATGGGTGTAACGCCGTTCGGCGGCGTGGTTTCGATGCCGCCCTCACTGGCGCCGACCTTCCTGCAGCTGGACATCAAGGGCGCCCTGGACGTGGGCCTGGTGAGCGTGATCTTTGCCTTCTTGTTCGTCGACCTGTTCGACAACTCCGGAACCTTGATCGGCGTGGCCAAGCGTGCCGGCCTGATGGGCAAGGACGGCCACATGCCGAAGATGGGCCGTGCCCTGATCGCCGACAGCACCGCCGCCATGGCCGGGTCCCTGCTGGGCACCTCGACCACCACCAGCTACATCGAATCCGCTGCTGGCGTGAGCGCTGGGGGCCGCACTGGCCTTACCGCCATCGTGGTCGCCATTCTGTTCCTGCTGGCGCTGTTCTTCGCCCCGCTGGCCGGTAGCGTACCGGCCTTCGCCACGGCCCCAGCGCTGCTGTTCGTTGCCGTGCTGATGGCCTCGGGCCTGGCGGAGATCAACTGGGACGACGTCACCGAGGCCGCCCCGGTGGTAGTGACCGCCCTGGCCATGCCGCTGACCTATTCGATCGCCAACGGCATCGCTTTCGGCTTCATCGCCTGGACTGCCGTGAAGCTGATCTCTGGCCGCCACCGCGACCTGAACCCAGCCCTGGTGATCCTCTCCATCCTGTTCGTTATCAAGCTGGGCTGGTTCAACGCATGAGTGCTGCCTTCGATCCCACCGTCTACGACACCCAGCTCCAGGGCAAAGTCGCCCGACTGCGTGAGTTGCTGGCGCCGTTTGGCGCACCGGAGCCGGCCGTTTTCGACTCGCCCCGCGAGCATTACCGCCTGCGCGCAGAATTTCGCCTGTGGCGCGAGGACGGCCAGCGTCACTACGCGATGTTCGCACCAGGGGAAAAGCACAAGGCAATCCTGATTGACGACTTCCCCATCGCCAGCCAGCGCATCAACGCACTGATGCCAAGGCTCAAGGCTGCCTGGCAAGCCAGCGAGACGCTGAGTAACCGCCTGTTCCAGGTCGAGTTCCTCACTACCCTGGCCGGCGATGCCATGGTCACCCTGTGCTACCACCGCCCACTGGACGAAGCCTGGGAAGTAGCCGCTCGCCAGCTGGCCGATGAGCTAGGGGTGAGCCTGATCGGCCGCTCCAAGGGCAAGCGCCTGGTCATAGGCCGCGACTATGCGGTGGAACAGCTTGAGGTCGCCGGGCGCGTGTTCAGTTACCGCCAACCGGAAGGCGCGTTCACCCAGCCCAACGGCGCGGTGAACCAGAAGATGCTGAGCTGGGCCTTCGAGGCCATGGGCGAGCGTGATGATGATCTGCTGGAGCTGTATTGCGGCAACGGCAACTTCACTCTGCCGCTGGCCACTCGCGTTCGCCAGGTACTGGCCACCGAAATCAGCAAGACGTCGGTCAATGCCGCACTGAGCAACCTTGACGAAAACGCTGTGGATAACGTGAAGCTGGTGCGCCTGTCGGCAGAAGAGCTGACCCAAGCGCTCAATGGTGTGCGCCCGTTCCGCCGCCTGGAAGGGATCGACCTTGCAAGCTACGACTTCGGCACCGTGTTCGTCGACCCGCCACGGGCAGGCATGGACCCAGATACCTGTGAGCTGACCCGGCGCTTCGAAAGGATCCTGTACATTTCGTGCAACCCTGAAACCCTGGCGGCAAACATCGCGCAGTTGCAGGACACCCACCGCATCGAGCGGTGTGCGTTGTTCGACCAGTTCCCGTATACCCACCACATGGAAAGCGGTGTGCTGCTGGTGCGGCGCTGACCAATGAAACGTTGAGGGCCCCTCAGGGCCCCCAACCATCATTCAGAAGTCGAAGAAGACGGTCTCCCCTTCTCCCTGAATACGGATATCGAAGCGATACGCCGTCTTGCCATCTACCTCGCAACGCTTGGCCACCAGCGTCTCACGGCGCTGGGGCTGCTCGATCAGGTTGAGCACTGGGCACTTGGCGTTGGCCTCGGCCTCATCGTCGAAGTACAAGCGCGTGTGCAAGTGTATGTTGATCCCGCGAGCGAACAGGCTGATGTTGATGTGCGGTGCCATCGGCACGCCTGCGGCATTGTTCACCACACCCGGCTTGACCGTCTGCACGGTCCACTCACCGGCATCGAAGGTGGTGGCGGTGCGGCCGAAGCTGTTGAAGGCGTTTTCCAGGTTGTAGGCATCCTGGTATTGGCCGCTGGCGTCGGCTTGCCACAGTTCCAGGAACGAATCGCGCACCAGGTGACCATTGCCGTCGTAGACATGGCCAATCAGCAGAATGTGCTCACCCGCGGCATCGGGCTTGGCCATCTGGTTCCAGATTTCCTGGTCACGGGTCGGGTTGCCAGCCGCTTCCAGGGCTAGACCGATGTGCACGTAAGGGCCGGCGGTTTGCGAGGGGGTTTCCGGCAGCAGTTCGATAGGCATGACGGGGTCCTCAGCAGTTTTCGAAGTGGGTCTTGCGCTGGCCGCGCAGCACGATGTCGAAGCGGTACGCCAGGCAGTCCATCGGGTTGGCGCTGCTCATGTCGAGTTTGGCGATCAACTGCTGTACGGCTTGGGGGTTGGCGATCGACTTGACGATCGGGCACATCGGGATCAGCGGATCGCCCTCGAAGTACAACTGAGTGATCAGCTTGGTGGCGATCGATGGGCCGCTGATGGCGAAGTGAATGTGCGCCGGGCGCCAATCGTTCGGGCCATTGCGCCATGGGTATGGGCCCGGCTTGATGGTACGGAAGCTGTAGTAGCCGTCACGGTCGGTCAGGCAGCGACCGACGCCACCAAAGTTGGGGTCCAATGGGGCCAGGTAACGGTCGTTCTTGTGACGATAGCGGCCGCCGGCGTTGGCTTGCCACATTTCTACCAGCGTGTTGGCAACCGGCTTGCCGTATTGGTCGACCACACGGCCGGCGACGATGATGCGCTCACCGATCGGCAGGCCGCCATTATTGAAGTTCAGCAGCAGGTCGTGGTCGTGGGCACCGAAGCCCAGATGGGAAAAGTCCGGGCCGGTGGTTTCGCTGATCGACTGTGGAATGCTAACCAGTGCCTGGCGCGGCGAGCGGGCGATGGACGTCTTGTAGTCGGGCGTCAGTGCCTTTGGGTGCCAATTGCGATCACGGATCACGAAGCGGCTGTTGTCCTGGGCGGGCATGCCGGATTCCTCTCTTGGAATTATGAAAACGCCTGTACACGGCAGGCGGACTTGCAGTTTCTGATAGGTGAGCCCAGATGAATATTGAAATCAGCCGCCCCATACATAACCAAATGGTTATGCATTAGAGACTTGGCTCCAACTGATCTATTCTTTGTCCCCATGTTTCAAGCTCTGGAGAGCACTTAATGGAATGGCGAAAAGGCCGGCGCAGCGACAATGTGGTCGATGCTCGGGGCGAAGGCGGTGGCGGCGGCGGTATGCGCTTTGGCGGCGGCAAAGGGTTGGGGCTGGGGGCGATACTGTTGATCGTCGGCATCGGCTGGCTGACCGGCCAGGACCCGCTGCAGATTCTTGGCCAGCTCACAGGGCAAATGGAGCAACAGCAGCACCAGGCCGCACCTAGCGGGGCCGGTGGCAAAGCGCCGCCTGCCAATGACGAGCAGGCGCAATTCGTCGCCTCGATCCTGGGTGACACCGAGGACACTTGGAAAGCCTTGTTCGCTCAGGCCGGCAAACAATACCGCGACCCTAAGCTGGTTCTGTTCAGCGGGCAGGTCAATTCTGCCTGCGGCTTTGCTTCAGCAGCCGTCGGGCCGTTCTACTGTCCAGCGGACCAACGGGTATACCTGGACATGTCGTTCTTCCGTGAAATGGAGACTCGCTTCGCGGCAGCCGGTGATTTTGCTCAGGCCTACGTCATCGCACACGAGATCGGCCACCATGTGCAAACCCTCTTGGGCGTCTCGGCCAAAGTCGATGCTGCGCGGCGCAGCGGCCAACGCATGGAGGGTGACAACGGCCTGCTGGTGCGCCAGGAATTGCAGGCAGACTGCCTGGCTGGGGTGTGGGCGTACCAGGCCCAGAAGCGGCTGAACTGGCTCGAACCCGGGGATGTCGACGAGGCCCTCAACGCCGCCAATGCCATTGGCGATGACCGGCTGCAACAGCAGGGCCAGGGCCGCGTGGTGCCCGACTCGTTCACCCATGGCACCTCGGCGCAGCGCGTGCGTTGGTTCAAAACCGGGTTCGCCCAGGGCGATGTCAACAGCTGCGATACTTTCAGCGCACGCAGCCTCTAAGAGGTGGGGCCGCCGCCTGTCGGCCCCGACTCGAAATCAACTGAAAAAGCGATTCAGCTTTACCCTCCGCGTGCCGATAACCCCTGCACGATTCAGCAGGCCCCAGAACAACAACGCCCTGCGATCGAAGATCAAGTGAGCGTATGAATTTTCTGGAGAGCGTGCATGAATAGCTGGTTTGCCAATATCAGCGTCAACCTTAAACTCGGCCTAGGCTTTGGCCTGGTGCTGGTTCTTACCGGCCTACTGGCCTTGACCGGCTGGACCAGCCTGGGCAGCCTGATCGACCGCAGCAACTGGATGGGCGACATCGGCCAGCTCAACAAGGACCTGACCGACCTGCGCGTAGCGCGCCTGCAATACATGATCGCCAACGGCGATGATGCTGCTGCTGCCAACACCCAAGCCAAACTGGATGTGTTCAGCAAACAGCAGGCCTACCTGGCAACCACCTTCACAAGCCCAGCCAACGTCGAACTCCTCAAGGCGCTGGGGCAGACCATCAGCGAGTACAAGGTATCGCTGAGCAAGATGCGCGCCGGCTACGACAGCTCGCTGGCGGCCCGCAAGGCCATGGATGTGTCGGCAACCCGGGCCGATGAGGCCATGGATGCCCTGAGCCAAGAGGTGATGTCGCGCCCCGAAGCGGACAGCGTACGCCTGGCTCAGTATCAGCTGATCAGCAAGGCGCGCCAGCAATTGCTGCAGGTGCGCATCGATGTGCGTGGCTACATCGCCGAGAACACGGCCAGCAACGAGCAAGCCGCCCTGCGGCAGTTGGAAGGCTCGCTGGCCAACATCGAGACGCTCAAGCTTCAGCTGCCCGCCGAAGGGGCTCGTGTGCAGCAGTTCGAACAGGCCGTGTTGGCGTACCGCGATGCCGTGCGCCAGTTCCGTGATGCGGTCGCAGCGATCACGGTGGCCCGTGCGGAAATGACGGTTCAGGGCGCCGACATCGTCAAGCGCAGTGACGCGCTGTACCAAATCCAGCTTGAGCGCCGCGACGCCGAAAGCGCACAGGCACGCAGCCTGCAGATCATCGCCACGCTGCTGGCATTGTTGGCGGGGGTAATTGCTGCAGTGGTCATCACCCGGCAGATCACCCGCCCGTTGCGCGATACCCTGCAAGCTGTGGAGCGCATTGCCGGTGGCGACCTGACCCATGAACTGCGAGTCACTCGCCGTGACGAGCTGGGAGCCCTGCAACAAGGCATCGCGCGCATGGGAACAACCCTGCGCGAGCTGATCAGTGGCATCCGCGACGGCGTCACTCAGATCGCCAGTGCCGCCGAAGAGCTGTCGGCGGTGACCGAACAGACCAGCGCCGGCGCCAACAGCCAGAAGGTCGAAACCGACCAGGTCGCCACCGCCATGCATGAAATGGCCGCCACTGTTCAGGAAGTGGCGCGCAACGCAGAGCAAGCCTCGCAGGCGGCCACCGGTGCCGATGGCGAGGCCCGTGCTGGTGACCGTGTGGTCGGTGAGGCCATCAGCCAGATCGAACGCTTGGCTGAGGAAGTGCACCGTTCCACCGAGGCCATGAACCTGCTGCAGCAGGAAAGCCAGAAGATCGGCAGCGTGATGGATGTGATCAAGTCGGTCGCCGAGCAGACCAACCTGCTGGCGCTCAACGCAGCGATCGAAGCCGCTCGTGCCGGTGAGGCCGGCCGCGGGTTCGCAGTAGTGGCCGACGAAGTGCGCGGCCTGGCCCAGCGCACGCAAAAGTCCACCGAAGAGATCGAAGAGTTGGTCGCTGGCCTGCAGCATGGTACCCAGCAAGTGGCCAATGCCATGCAGGGCAGCCGGACACTGACCGACAGCAGCGTGGAACTGGCGCGCAAAGCTGGGGCATCGCTGGAGAACATCACCAGCACGGTGTCGAGCATCCAGTCGATGAACCAGCAGATTGCCGCGGCGGCCGAGCAGCAGAGCGCCGTGGCCGAGGAAATCAGCCGCAGCATCCTCAATGTGCGGGATGTGTCGGAACAGACTGCGGCGGCCAGTGATGAGACAGCAGCGTCCAGCGTCGAGCTGGCGCGCCTGGGTGGTCACTTGCAGACGCTGGTCAGCCAGTTCCGCGTCTGACCTTCAGATCGCTTTCGCGGGGTTACCCGCGAAAGCATCAAAACAGCCCACCCAGCGTTACTTGACGATCATCCCCACCCCACGCCCACGCGGGTCCGAGGCCGTTTCAAGCTGCGCCCCGTTGACCCGAATGGCCTGGATGTCCCCCATCTCCCAGCCCTGATCCTCCAGGACATAACCCATCTTCTTCAGCTCATCAGCTACTGCGCCGGTCAGCGGTGCATAGCTGTCGAAATAGATGGTGTCCTTGGGCAGCAATTGATGGTGCACACGCTGCGCCGCCACGGCCTTTTGCAGCGGCATGCCATAGTCGTACAGGTTGTTCATGACCTGGAAGATAGAGGTGAAGATGCGTGAGCCCCCTGGGGTACCGATCACCAGCTCAACCTTGCCGTCACGGGTCATCAGGCTTGGGCTCATCGACGAGAGCATGCGTTTGCCCGGCGCAATGGCGTTGGCGTCACCGCCCACGACGCCAAAAGCGTTGGCAGCCCCAGGCTTGGCGCTGAAGTCGTCCATTTCGTCGTTGAGCAGGAAGCCCGCGCCTTTGACCACTACGCCACTGCCGTAATCGAGGTTGAGGGTATAGGTATTGCTGACAGCGTTGCCCTGCTTGTCGACGATCGAGAAATGCGTGGTTTGGTGCGGCTCCAAACCGGGCTTGACCTCGTCAGTCGCAGAGATGGCTTTGGGGTTGACCTGTGCAGCGCGCTTGGCCAGATAGTCCTTAGCCACCAGTTGGTTCACTGGGACTTTACTGAAGGCCGGGTCGCCGAGATAGTCGGCACGGTCGGCGAATACCCGCTTCTCGATCTCCGCTAGCAGGTGAATGTACTGCGCAGAGTTGTGCGCCACGCCTTTGAAGTCTGCCGCTCGGTCTTCCTTGATGCCCAGCAACTGTGCCAACGCTACCCCGCCCGAGCTGGGCGGAGGGGCTGTGTACACCACATTGCCGCGCCAGCTGATGGCGATCGGGTCGCGCCATACGGCCTTGTAGTCCATGAGGTCTTGTTTGGTGATCAGGCCTTTGTCAGCCTGCATCTGCGCCACCAGCAGGTCAGCGGTCTTGCCTTGGTAGAACTCACTCACGCCTTTATCGGCGATGCGTTCCAAGGTCTGGGCCATCTCCGGCTGCTTGAACAACTCCCCAACTTTCATGTTGCCGAAATAATCGTTGAAGTTGGTCGCCGTCTTGAACATGCCTTGGGCATCGTTGCGGTACTGGTACTGCTTTTCTGCAACCTTGAAACCATTCTTCGCATAGCCGATGGCCGGCGTCAGCAGCTCGCTCCAAGGCAACTTGCCGAACTTGTGGTGAGCCTCCCACAGCCCCATCACCGTACCGGGCACACCCGCTGCGCGCGCGCCCACCAGGCTCAGGTTCTCGATCACCTCGCCTTTGTCGTCCAGGTACATATTGCGCGTGGCTGCCTTGGGCGCCACTTCGCGGTAGTCGAGGAAGTAAGGTTTGCCGTCGACGAACAGGGTCATGAAACCGCCACCACCGATGTTACCTGCTTCGGGGTAGGTCACCGCCAGCGTGAAGGCAGTGGCCACGGCTGCATCCACCGCGTTGCCACCTTTCTTGAGAATGTCGGCGGCTACCTGTGCGCCATATTGATCGGGCGCAGCAACCGCACCGCCTTCCAGGGTAGCGGCATAAGTAGAGGAACAGCTCAGGATCGCGGCTGCCAGAGCCAGGTACTGAAACGGGACAATACGCATGACACTTCCTTGGTGTTGTTTTTGTCGAGCACTCAGTAAGGCCGAAGCGCTCGAACTGTGCAATCGGGCGCAGGAAGTTTCGCCGCCTTCGGGCAGGATATGTCGCGTTCAGGCAACTCAGCAGGCGTACATCGCCAACTTGCGCTGAATGAAGTCCAGGAAGCACTGGATACGCAGGGCCAACTGCGTATTGCGGTAATACACCGCGTGGATCGGTTGGCGATAGCCATTGCTGGCCTCGCTGAGCAGTACCTTGAGGCGGCCAGTGCGGATGTCTTCATGGGTCATGAAGTGCGACAAGGCGACGATCCCTTGCCCGTCCAGTGCAAGCTGGCGCAAGGTTTCGCCGCTGGAGGCGAGCAAGACCGGGCGGATGCTCCACCGATCACCTTGGGCATGACGCAAGGGCCACTGGTTGAGCGTCTCTGGTTGGCTGAAGCCCAGCAGGCAATGGTTGCTCAGATCCTCGACGGTCTTTGGGGTGCCATGCCGCTGCAAGTAGTCAGGGCTTGCCAATACCTGCACAGGGCTGCAGCCAAGCGAGCGCGCATGCAGGCTGGAGTCAGCCAGTTCACCGATACGGATGGCCACGTCGGTACGCTGCTCCAGCAGGTCGATGATCAGGTCGTCGGTGTTCAGTTCCAGTTCGATGCCGGGGTACTGGCGACGAAACTCACCGATCCAGGGCAGGATGGCATGCAGCATGAACGGTGCAGCGGCGTTGATGCGCAGCCGCCCTGAGGGAGTCTGGTGATGCATCGACAGGCGCTCTTCCATCTCGTCCATCTGCTCCAGTACCCGGCGCGAACGCTCGAGGAAGAAGCGGCCCTCTTCGGTGAGGTCCATCCGCCGTGTGGTGCGGTTGACCAGGGTGGTGCCGAGCTTGGCCTCAAGGCGCGATAACGTGCGGCTGACGGCAGACGGGGTCTGGCCCATCTGCTCGGCAGCAGCGGAGATCGAACCGCAGTCGATCACAGCGACGAATACCTGAAGTTCTTCTGAGCGGGTCTTCACTTGAGCGCCTGTAGGTGAACCATGCAGGGATTAGATAGCCTTGCCGAACACGTTGTCCAGATGCGCTTCATACGCCGCCAACGCTGCCGGTACATCCGGGCGCTTCATCACATCCACCGCCAGGAAGGTCGCAAGGCCGGTCATGCCCAGGAACTGGTTGGCCTTGTGGAACGGGAAGTACACCGCATCCACACCTTTGCCTTCGAAGAAATCGCTAGGGTCGTCGAATGCCTGCTGCGGCGCATTCCAGGTCAGCGACAGCATGTACTGCTTGCCCTGCAGCAAACCACCGCTACCGTACTTTTGCGAGTGGTCGGAACGGGTACGACCGTCGTTGGCATAAAGGCTACCGTGGCCGGCGGTGAAAACTTCGTCGATGTACTTTTTCACGATCCACGGCGCGCCCATCCACCAGCCCGGCATCTGGTAGATGATCACATCGGCCCAGAGGAATTTTTGCACTTCGGCCTGGACGTCATAGCCACCGTCGATGAACGTCTGCTGTACATCGAAACCGGCACTGTCCAGGTGGGCCAGCGCGGCGTCGTGCAGGGTCTGATTGAGACGGCCGTCGGAGTGCGCGAACTGTTTGCCGCCGTTGAGCAGTAAGATATTTTTCATGCTGGGCCTCGGGTCATAAAGGAATGACCGGCACATTAATGGCCCGCGAGCGCGGGATACAGCAGGCGCGCGGCAAAATACAATTGATCTCAAGTCAACAATGCAATGGGTATTGTTGCCGTAGAATGGATACATCAATTACTTGGGAGCACCGATCCATGAGCGAGCAGCACGCGTTCATCCTCAAGGCCAAGACCCGCCCGGAAATGGCCGAAGCCTTCGAAACCCTGTTCCGCGCCTACGTCGAGCCAAGCCGCCAGGAGCCTGGCTGCATCGAATACCACATGCTGCGCGACCAGCAAGACCCTAGCCTGTTCGTGTTCTATGAGGTGTGGGCCGACAAGGCGGCGCTGGACGTGCACTCGGCCCTGCCGCACATGGTCGAGTTCTTCGACAAGCGCATGGACTACCTTGAGCGCGATTTCGACATCCAGCCGATCGTGATGCTCAGCCCCTCGTCCGCTAACCGTTGAGCAGCAAATGGCCGCCCAGCGCGGCCAGGCCGATGAAGAAGCAATACTTGAACAGCGCCGCACTGATGCGTTGGCGCAGCCACTGCCCGGCAAACATGCCTAGCAGCGCCGGCGCCAGCATCAGCAGCGAAGCCCCCAGCGCTTGCCCACCCAAGGCATCCTGCCCGGCCAGGCCAGCGGCCAGAGCGAGGGTCGAAACCGTGAATGACAGGCCCAACGCCTGAATCATCTCGTCGCGGCTCAGGCCCAGGCTCTGCAAGTAAGGCACCGCCGGCATCACGAATACGCCAGTGGCCGCAGTGACTAGGCCTGTCACTAGCCCGCAAATCGGGCCCAGCCACCCTTCCCGCTCCGGCGCCACGCGCAAGGCCGGGCCTGCCAACCCGTGCAGTGCATAAATCACCAGCGCCGCGCCCAGCGCATGCACCGCCCATGGCCCGCTGTTGATACCCACCCAGGCACTGCCGAGCAATGTACCGACGAAAATCATCACCAGCATCGGCCCTAGCCTGCGCAACAGCACTCGCAGATGGCCGCCGGTAGCGAGCTGCCAGAGGTTGGTGAGCGTAGATGGAACGATCAACAGCGCTGCAGCCTGCGCCGGTGACATAGCCAGCCCTAGCAGGCCCATGGCGATGGTCGGCAGGCCCAGGCCAATCACACCTTTGACGGCACCGGCCAGCAGGAAGGTGCTGACCACCAGCAGCGTCAACGCCGGGCCTATGTGCTGGTAGAAAGCAAGCAAAGTCTCCATGGCCGCCATGATGAAGCGCAGCGGTGGAACTGAAAATCTGCCATATACTCAGCCAGACTCTCGCCAGGACAGAGGCAGATGCATTTCGACCTGATCGACCTTCGGCTTTTCCAGCATACCGTCGAGTGCGGCAACATCACCGCCGGCGCCTGCCGCAGCCATCTGTCGCTGCCAGCGGCCAGTGCCCGCATCCGTGCCATGGAAGCCTCTCTCGGCACCGCTTTGCTTGAGCGCAACCGCCGTGGCGTTCAGCCCACGTCCGCCGGGCAGGCGCTGTTGCAACATGCACGGCAGATCGCCCAACAGGTCGAGCGCCTGCAGTTCGACCTGGCCCAATATGCCGGGGGCCAGCAAGGCCAGGTGCGGCTGCTGTGCAACACCGCTGCCTTGACCGAGTACCTGCCAGAGCTGCTGGCCAGCTACCTTGCCGACAACCCAGGGCTCGGCATCGACGTGCAAGAGCTGCCGAGCCTGCGTATCGTGCAGTCGATCACCCAGGGCATGGCTGATCTGGGCGTCATTTCTACCGCAGCCCCCAGCGCGCATCTGCAGACCTTGCCATTTCGTGATGATCCGCTGGTGTTGGTGACACCGCCGGGCCACCCCCTCAGCGAAGCGCCTGCACCGAGCTTCGTCGACTCCCTTGCCCATGGTCATGTTGGGCTGGGGGCCAACAGTGCCTTGGCGTTGTATTTGGAAGAACAGGCGCTGCGCGAAGGCCGGCGCATGCAGGTACGGGTGCGGGCCGAAGGGTTTGACGGGGTAATTCGCATGGTCGCAGGTGGCGCCGGCATTGGCGTGGTGCCGCTGGCATCGGTAAAGCGCTGGCAGGGGGTACTGCCGATGAACTGGGTAGCGCTGCGAGAGGACTGGGCCAAGCGGCGGTTACTGTTATGCGCGCGAGATTTCGCCGGGTTACCAGGTTATACGGCAGGGTTGGTCGAGCGATTGATGCAGGCCTGATCGTGCATCGGTGCCTGCACTGGCGCACTGGCGGATGTAGCTACAGGGTTTGCGCTGCATAGCGCGGGCAGGCAGCTGGGCGTCGAGCCCAGGCAACTGCGGGTCGGCCATAGGGCCTATGGTGACCGGTCATTCAGCCAGTCACCAGGAGTTGTGCCATGTCCGATTTCATCACCGTCCTGCGCGAAACCTGCCCGACGCCGGTCGTGGACGCCACCAAGTGGAAGCGCATCGGCGGCGACCCACACACCGTCAACCTCAACGCCTACCTGTCGGCTGACGGCAGCAAGATCATGGGTACCTGGATCTGCACCCCGGGCAAATTCGAGGTCAACTACGAGAAGTGGGAGTTCTGCCACTTCCTCGATGGCTACTGCATCATCACCCCGGAAGGCGAAGAGCCCAAGCACCTGAGAGCGGGTGATGTGTTCGTGATCGAACCGGGGATGAAAGGCACCTGGGAAGTGGTCGAGACCGTGCGCAAGTACTTCGTCTTTGCCTGATTTTTTGCCAGAGTAATGCAGGCCCTGTGGATAACACGAAACTTCCTACAGGGCCATCACTGAGTTGAACATCGCATAAATAGCAAATCAACCATGAATCCATTGAACCTCAGCAACAGCTTCTGACATATACCTTCAGCTTAAATCCCTCTACTTGTAGTCCCTTTCTGAATTGCTCCACACCGCCCCTTAGCGTATTGCCCTCGCACGCTCCCAGACCTAGCCTGCACTGATCGCCCAAGTCAGCGGGCAATATTCCCTGTTCAAAACAATGTCAAGGAGAGATAAGCATGGCATTCGACGCCTATATTCAGATCGACAGTATTCCAGGAGAAGCGCTGGACGAAAAATACAGTAAATGGATTGAAGTGCTGGGCTACGACTTTGGTGTCAGCCAAAGTACATCTGCCACAGCCAGTTCCGCAGGTGGCGCAACATCGGGCAGGACCTCCGTCACCAACTTCACTTTCACCAAGTACCTCGACAGTGCCAGTTGCAAACTGATGGAAGCCAGTTGCACAGGCCAGCATCTGAAAGAAGTGAAGCTCGCCCTTTGCCGTGCTGGTGGTGACAAGCTCAGGTACTTCGAGATCATCCTTGAAGAAGTGATCATCGCAGAGTATTCGCAGAGCGTGGACACGGGGGTACCAGTAGAAGTGGTGCAGCTCAATTACGGCCGGATCAAGACCACTTATACCCAGCAGCGCCGCCACGACGGCAGTGGCGGCGGTAGTATCGCCGGGGGCTGGGACCGTATCGGCAACAGAAAATACGCGTGAGGGTGCTGCCATGTCTGAAGCTCGCGCGTACCTCAACCTCAAGCTGCAAAATTATCACAGGCTGAAATCCGACCTGGCACTGACCGGTCATTCCCTGGAAAAGTTCGACGTGCTGAATTCACACATCGCCAATACCGTGGTCCGTAGCGGTGAACTTATCATCATCGGCGACCCCACCACGGCCTCCTGCACCAGCCAGGAGGCCTGGATGATGAGGCAGGCGACAATCGTGCACATTGGGCTGATGCGCAATGGCCAAGGTGTGGATAACTTTTTCCTCGATAATTTCGAGACTTTGAAAAGCCTGATCGCGCATGCGTCCGTGGGCGCTGGAGTGGTCAGTGAAGGGTGGAGCAAGCACCTGAAAGCCATCGAAGCCACCTTGATGGAAATCGAGAAGTTGCATCAACGGCATCTCGGGTCAGGAACGATGGCGGCTCGCGATCAGTTCTATGCAAAGCGTTCGGCGTTGTTCATGAAGTTGGATCAGCAGTTGAACAAGCTGGCTGCGTACGGTTCCGGTCTAAGGAACAAAAGCTCGATCAAAAGAACGCTAGGGATATCCACAAAGAGTTATTTACATACAGGCGAGATTGCCGGATATGCCAACAAAGTATCAGGGGTGGCGACAGCTGCTAACTTGATAAAGAAAGGAACGTATGTCGGAATTGCGTTAGATGTCGCTGCTACCGGACTGGAGATACATAAAGCCTGTACGCTCGGACGCAAGGACGAATGCAAAAAGGCGCAGTATGTCGAGGTTAGTTCATTAACCTTGGGCTTGGTTGGTACTGCCGCTGGGGCATCCAGTGGCAAGCTTCTTCTTGGTGCTGCTTGCAGCGTGGTGTTTGGCGTAGCGACAGGTGGAACCGGAGCACTCGCTTGTGGGATATTCGGGGGTACCGTGGGGGGAATGGCAGGCGGAAAACTTGGGAATGAAGCAGGCGCCTGGGCTGGGGAACTTCTATACGAGGCAGTAGAAAAATGACAATCATGCACTGGATTTTTTTAGTCTACAGCATGACAGTTACAACTTTACTTTTCTTGAACCTGGCGCTAACAATCTATATTGCTCATCGCAAAATTGATTACATTGAAGGATTTCTATTAAATTGTAACGCAATAACCGGCGAAAAAAAGCTCTGGCTACATGCTGGCTTGATGGGAAAAATCTTTCGACTAACGCATATATCATTCATTCTGCTCACTCCTAAAATTTATGCACGAAAAAAACTCATTGACATCAATGAAATAAACAATCTTCCTTCAAGAGTCAAGAGCCTACTAATCTTCATAGGCGCCTCGCTTTTGATATTGTCTATCGCTTTTTTTGGTTTGGGAGTTTTCATGCATTACTTACCCCCCTTACCTAAATAATGCTCAAAAAACATCGCGGTACGGGCGCCTTCCCCTCTGGTGCGCAGTTACAGAGGGAAGACCGCCCGGCCCGCGATAAAGTCCTCGCCCGTCAATCCTTCTTGCGGTACCCCTCGACGATCGCCGAGAAGTCCTTGCCGCCTTCACCGCGCAGGCTCATCGCCTGATACAGCTGCTGGGCCACGGCACCCAAAATCACCGGCTGGTGCGCCTGACGCGCGGCCTCGGTGGCCAGCCCCAAGTCCTTGAGCATCAGTTCGGCGCCAAACCCACCAGTGTAGCCACGTGAGGCGGGGGCAGTTTCGATGATGCCCGGCCACGGGTTGTAGGTGTCGGAACTCCAGCAGCGCCCGGTCGAGCTGTTGATGATCCCCGCCAGCACCTTGGTATCGATACCCAGCGCATTGCCCAGGGCCATGGCCTCGGACACGCCGACCATCGAGATGCCCAGCAGCAGGTTGTTGCAGATCTTGGCGATCTGCCCGGTACCCACTTCACCGCAGTGCACGATGTTTCGGCCCATCTGCTTGAGCACCGGCTCGAGGGTGGCGAAGAGTTCGTTGCTGGCACCGACCATGAAGGTCAGCGTGCCCGCCGCCGCGCCGCCGGTACCACCGGAAACGGGTGCATCGCCCAGGTCTACACCTTTGGCCGCAGCGGCCTTGGACACCTCGCGGGCAGTCTGCGGGTCGATGGTGCTGCAGTCCACGGTCGCAGTACCAGGGCGGATACCGGCCAAAATGCCAGTCTCCTCGTCCAGATAGACACTGCGCACATGGGCGGCGGCTGGCAGCATGGTGATCACCATCTCACTGCCGGCCGCCGCATCCCGTGGCGAGGCGCTGACCTGCGCGCCCAGCTCGGCAAGTTCGGCCAACACAGCTTTGTTCAGGTCGAACAGATGCAGTTGGTGCCCCGCCTTGATCAAATTGCGGGCCATGGGCGCGCCCATGTTGCCCAGGCCGATGAATGCGATATGCATGGCGTTCTCCTTAGCGCAGGCTGATGGTGGTGTTCACACCGTCGTTGACGCTGTCGTCATCGAACCAGCGGGCGGTGACGGTCTTGGTCTGAGTGTAGAACTGCACCACTTGCTTGCCGTACGGGCCGAGGTCGCCGAGCTTGGAGCCGCGGGAGCCTGTGAAGCTAAAGAACGGCACCGGTACCGGGATCGGGATGTTGATGCCGACCTGGCCAATGTCGATCTCGCTCTGGAACTTGCGCGCCGCCGCGCCGCTTTGGGTGAACAGGCCCGTTCCATTGCCGAAGGGGTTGGCGTTGACCAGGGCGATGGCCTCATCGAGTGTGTCGACTTCCAAGGTGACCAGTACTGGGCCGAAAATTTCCTGGGTGTACACCTGCATGTCGGTCTTCACCCCAGAGAACAAGGTTGGGCCGACGAAGTTGCCGTTCTCGTAACCCGGCACCTTTACGCCACGGCCGTCGAGTTCGAGTTTGGCGCCCTCCTGGATACCGCTCTCGATCAAGCCCAGTACACGCTCCTTGGCGCGCTTGGAGACCACCGGGCCCACGTCGGTGCCTGGCTCACAACCGGCGTTGACTTTGAGTTTGCTCGCCGCTTCCTTGATATCGGGCAGCCATTCACGCGCCTTACCGACCAGCACCGCCACCGAGGTGGCCATGCAGCGCTGCCCGGCAGCACCGAACGCGGCGCCGACCAAGGCGTTGACGGTTTGTGTGCGGTTGGCATCAGGCAGCACCACGGCGTGGTTCTTGGCGCCCATCATCGACTGCACACGTTTGCCGTGCTGGCTGGCCAGGTTGTACACATGGGTACCAACTTCGGTTGAACCCACGAAAGAGATCGCCTTGATGTCTTGGTGCGTGCAGATCGCATCGACTACTTGCTTGCCGCCATGTACCACATTGAGCACGCCAGCCGGCACACCGGCTTCCAGCGCCAGCTCGACCAGCAGCATGGTCGAAAGCGGGTCTTGTTCGGAAGGTTTGAGGACGAAGGTGTTCCCGCACACGATAGCCATCGGGAACATCCACAACGGGATCATCGCCGGGAAGTTGAACGGGGTGATGCCTGCGCATACGCCGATCGGCTGACGCAGGGTGTAGGTGTCCACGCCACCGGCTACGTTCTCGGCGAATTCGCCCATCTGCAAAGTGCCGATGGAAGCCGCATGCTCGACAACCTCAAGGCCACGGAAAATATCGCCCTCGGCGTCAGCCAAGGTCTTGCCCTGCTCGGAGCTAAGCACCTGGGCGATACGTTTGGTGTGTTCGCGGATCAACGCCTGCAACTTGAGCATAATGCGCATACGCGCACCAATCGGCGTGTCACGCCACGCCTTGAAGGCACGCTGGCCTGCAGCCACGGCGGCATCCACTTCTTCGACGGTGGCAAACGGTACCCGCGCCAGCACCTCTTGGGTGGCGGGGTTGACGATATCCCGCCATTCGCTGGTCTTCGACTCGACCCACTGGCCGTCGATCAACAGCTTGACCTGCTCGACCTTGGTCTTGTCGGGGGATTGCGGTGCGTTCATCTGCGTTCTCCTTGGAATTATTGTCAGGACGCGATTGCCAGCGCCACGCAAACACGGGATGGCGCCGCAGGGCTTTTTTCGAGTATAGATGTGCAAACATCCAACAAGAACGCACAAAAAAACCGGATCAACATGCAAAAAGACCTGACATCCCTTGGTTCGCTGAACTGGGACGACCTCAAGTTCTTCCTCGAAGTGGCACGCACTCGCAAAGCCAGCGCTGCCGCCAAACGCCTGGCTGTCGACTACACCACGGTGTCCCGGCGCATCACGTCGCTGGAGGGGGCGTTGGGCACGCTATTGTTCGAAAAGTCCCGCACCAGCGGTTTCGTCCTGACCGCCGAGGGGCAACGGCTGTTGGGCTACGCCGAATCGATCGAAAGCACGTTACATATGGCCTGCGAGCAGGTTTCAGGCTCGGGGGTGGCACTGTCGGGGCATGTACGGATGGGCTGCACCGAAGGTTTTGGCAGCTTTTTCGTGACCCCACAACTGAGCCATTTCGTCGATGCGTACCCGGCAATTTCGGTGGATATTCTACCGCTGCCGCACTTCATCAGCCTGTCCAAGCGCGAGGCGGACATCGTCATCGCCCTGGAGCGGCCCGAGCATGGCCCCTATGTATGCTGCAAGTTATGCGATTACCGGCTGCGGCTGTATGCGACCCAGGACTACCTGAACAACCATGCGCCCATCCGCCAGATGGGCGACCTAATCGACCACCCGTTCATTAGCTACGTGGACGACCTGGCCTTCAGCTCGCAGTTGCTCTACTTGGCCAACCTGATCCCCAGCGCCAATGCCCATTTGCGCAGCACCAGCGTCATTGCCCAGTACACGGCGGCGCTGCAGGGCCGAGGGTTGGCGATCCTACCCTGCTTTTTGGCGGCCCAGGATGAGCGGCTGGTGGCGGTGTTACCAGAGCAGATCGAAGTGACGCGGCAGTTCTGGATGTACTGCCGCGAGGATTTGCGCAAGTTGAAGCGCATAACTCTGCTATGGGACTACATCCGCGGTGTGACCGAAGCGAATGCACGTTTGTTGATGGGTGAAACCCGAGACATGCAGTTTGCCTAGGTTTGATGGGCTGCTTGGCAGCCCTTGGGGCTAGTATGATGCCACCACGATCGATACCCGCCGGTTCTCCGTACGTCCGGCGCGGGTCCGGTTGTCGGCTACCGGCTGCGTGCTGCCCAGGCCGCGGGTCTGGATATTCTGGGCCGGCATGCCCACACCGACCAATGCTTGGGCCACACTCTGCGCACGCCGTTCGGATAGCTGCTGGTTGTACGCAGCCTTGCCCGAAGCATCGGCATGGCCGTCTATCCGCACGCCTTGAATGCCCACACTCAGCAACGCTTTGCCGATGCGCTCGACAATGGCCTGACTCGCAGCGTTGAGGCTGTCCAGATCACTGCCGAACAGCACCTTGCCCGACAGATCGAACGCCCAGCCCTCTTCGGTCGGCGTAAAGCCTTCGCGCTGCAGGACGGCGATCTGCTCGGCGCTCAATCCTTTGGGCGGTGCGCTCTGGCAACCAGTGAGCGCCAGCAAGGCCAGCACCAGCATGATGAAGGGAAAACGAAAACACTGAATCACGGTTCAACTCCTGTTTCTGAAATCGACGGCGGGCTGTTCCTTCCGAGCCGCTTGCCACTGGCCACGGCGCTTGCGCTTGGCCTGGTACATCGCCGCGTCTGCGGCATTGAACAGAGAGGCAGCGTCGCTGCCATCGTCCGGGTAAAACGCGACGCCCACACTTAGCGAGGTCGTGAGGCGTTGTCCACCCTCAAGCTGCATCGGCAACTGCATGCTGGCGATGATCTTGTCGGCGATACGCTCGGCGTCCTCGCGAGTATGAAGCGGGGCCAACAATACGGCGAACTCGTCCCCACCCAGGCGTGCTACCAGGTCATGCTCGCGCAATTGTGCACGCACTCGGTCGGCAATATTGATCAGTACTTCATCACCTGCGGCATGCCCGAGGGTGTCGTTGATCTGCTTGAAGTGGTCACTGTCGAGAAACAGCAAGGCCAGATGATCCTGCTGGCGTACAGCGTTACGCAGGCTACGACTCAGGCGGCCCTCGAAGAACGCGCGATTGGGCAGGCCCGTCAGGCTGTCGTGGCTGGCCTGGTGCGCCAGGGTGGCATTCTCGTTCTGCAGATGGCTGTGCCATATCTCCAGCTCATCGAGCAGGGCATTGAAGTCAGCCCCCAATTCGTTGAGCTCGGCAATGGGGGCTTCCGGCACTCGTCGGTCGAAACTACGCTCTCGACGAGCGGCATGGGCTACGCTGGCAAGCCCGCGCAGCGGGCGAACGATGTCGCCGAGCAGGCGCCGCGAGAAGTGCAAGGCGACGAAAGCACTGAGGATCGTGCAGAACAAGATCCCGCCCAGACCGCTGAGCAGGAACAGCAACAGGCTGCGGCCCTGGCCAGTGATTTCGGTATGCCCGATCCGCTGCTGCTGATGCATGATCGGCAGGCTGATCGGCTCACCCAACAAAGCCGTTGCCACACGCACTTCCAGATGCCCAAGCACCCCTTCATCACTGCGCTGCCAATGCGCCAGTTGCTCACCGTCTTTGTTGAACACCTTGGCATCGGCCACTTCTTCGGTTTTGGCAATCAGCTCCAACGCTTCGTTGGCTGCCACGCTGTCATCGAATACCACGGCGGCTTCGACGGTGTAGTTGATCGAGCGGGCTATCAGGTGCAGGTTGTGGTTGGCATACACGCGCAGGGCGAGCACCCCCAACAGCGTCAGCGAGATACCGGCCAAGCCCACCGCCAGCAGGGCAACGCTCAGGTGCCCACGGCCAAGCACCGAGCGCAGGGTCGGGCGAACGGCCTGCCGGTTGCCGGCCTTCATGGCTGCAGGCTTCATGGCACTACCCCACGGCGCCGTGAAAGCTGCAACACACTGGGGTGGATGCGTACGCCAGAGCGAGCCACGGAGTCCAGGTTGACCTCGAATGCCACCTGCTGATCGCTGACCCGCAGGCAGAACAGGCTACCCACGGTGCAAGGGTCGTCGGCCTCGCTGATGCTAACCACCGGGCGGCCGCTGAGCACGTGGAACAGGCGATTACGATCGGTATCGTCGAGCTTGCCGATGTAAACGGCGTCACAGGCTTGGGCCAGCTGTGGATCGTTGGCCAGTAGGCGCCTTACTTGCAACGGCTGACCGTTGTTTTGCAGATTGCCTTTGATCAAATCGTCGGCATATTCGGTGGGCCCGACCAGGCACAGGCGCAGAGGCACAGGTGCTGAAGGCCAACGAGCGTAGCTGAGAATGCCCAGCACCACCTGCGTCACCGCCTTGGCACGATGTAGAGCCTGCACTGAGGTGGCCGCTTGCTCCGCCTGGGCGGGGCTAGCCATAAGCGACAAGGCGAGCAGATGCAGCGTAAGCGCACAGCCCATCAACCACTCCCTGGCGCCTGTCATGTGAGAGATCTCTCAAAATCGTGTTTGATATCGGCGCAACGATAGCACAACGCTGGCTATCTGGAGGAGCGGCCGTGTGCCGCCTTCAGGCCCAGGCTACACCTGTTCGAGCATCAGCCCGGAAATACGCCGAACCTTACGTAGCACGGCCTCCTCGAAAACACCCTGCCGTGGCTCGACCAAGCTGAAGCAGTGCTTGGCACGGGTGATGCCGGTATACACCAGCTCCTTGGTCAGCACCGGGTTCAGTGCGTCCGGCAACACCAGCGCGGTATGGCTGAACTCTGAGCCCTGGGACTTGTGCACGGTCATGGCGTATACGGTTTCGACCTCGTTCAGCCGGCTAGGCAGCACGAAGCGTACCCCCGTACCGCCGTCATTGCGTGGGAAAGCCACCCGCAAAAGCGCTTGGCCTTGTTCATCCGGCAAGCGCAGTGCGATGCCGATATCACCGTTCATCAGCCCCAGGCCGTAATCATTACGGGTCACCAGCACCGGTCGGCCCTCGTACCACAACTGCTGGTTATCGATCAGCCCGGCATTGTGCAGCACCCGCGCCACACGCTCATTGAGGCCTTCGACACCCCAGGGGCCCTTGCGCACAGCGCACAGCAGCTGGAAATCTTCGAAGCTATGCAGCACGTTGGCGGCCCACTGCTCCCAGCGTGGATCGTCGAAAGCCGTACCAGGTGCGGGCCGATGGCGGCCAATGGTGCGCAGGTAGCTCCGGTAGCCTTGAGGCCCCTCGCTGCCGCGGTCAAGGCCGTCCAGGATCAAGCGGTCCAAGGCCTTGTCCTGCTCGTTGCGCAGCGCCAGCCCAAACACATCCGCAGGCGGCATGCTCAACACATCCCGCGCCGCCTGAGCCTGTTGACGGTTGACCAGGCGGGCCAATTGGCCAATACCGCTGCCCTCACCAAAGCGCCGCGAGAACCGCAGCATCACCACTTGCTGGGCCAGCGGGTTGCGCTGTGCATCACCCTGTTCAAGGCCGCTGGCGGCCAGTGACTGGCCACCGATTAGCTCCAGCCAGGCTTGGGTGGCAGGCGAATAGCGGCCCTCTTCGGCGTCACGGCACAGGTCACCCAGCACGGCGCCGGCTTCGACCGAGGCTAACTGGTCTTTGTCGCCCAGCAGAATCAAACGCGCTTTGGGTGGCAGCGCTTGTAGCAAGTTGGCCATCATTTCCAGATCGATCATCGACGCTTCGTCGACCACCAACACATCCAACGGCAGCGGATTACCCGCGTGATGGCGGAAATGCCGCGAACCTGGGCGGCTGCCGAGCAAGCGATGCACAGTGCTGACGTCGGTTGGGATATGCCCACGCACCTGGGCAGTGACCTGCAAACGCTCGACCTGCTGGCCGATCGACTCGGTCAGGCGTGCGGCCGCCTTACCGGTTGGGGCGGCCAGGCGAATGCGCAGCGGCCTGCCCTGCTCCACCGCAGGTGCCTGCAACAGCGCCAGCAGGCGCACGACGGTGGTGGTTTTGCCGGTCCCAGGGCCGCCGGTGATGATGCTGAAACCTGCGCGGGTGGCCAAGGCGCAGGCCAGTTTCTGCCAGTCCACCTGCCCCGGCAGAGCGCCATCGTCGAACAGCTGAGCCAAGCGTGCAGGCAAGTCGGCTGGGGCCGCTTCGCTCTGGCTCAAGCGTAGGCGCAAGGTCTGGTCAATCTGCCGCTCGTAGCTCCAGTAGCGGCGCAGGTACAGGCGCTGCCCGCTGAGCACCAGTGGCCGCGCCTGCTGACCTGGGGCGTCACCATCAGCCACCAGGGTGCTGGCGGCGATGCGCTGCAGCCAAGTACGCAAGTCCAGGTCGGCCAATAGCTGCGAGGGCAGCAGCAACGGGCCGGTCAGGGCATCGCCTTCAGGCGGCAGTGACAGCGCGAAATCAGGCTCGGCGAGGGTCTGTTGCAAGTCGAGGCAGACGTGCCCATGGCCTAGCTGGTGGCTGGCCAACGCGGCCGCCAGCAGCAGCAGCGGGTCACTGCCAGGCGCGCGCTCTTCGAGAAAGCTGACGAACGCTCGATCGAGCGCCCGCAACCAGCCACGCTCTACCCAGCGATCAAGCAGCTGCAACAAGTCGGTACTGTTACGCTGGGGCGCCAGCGCCAGCAGATGCTCGGCGCGCAGCGGCGTAGGCAAGAGATCGTCGAGGGTACGGCTCATGGCGCGGCTCCGGCAAACAGGTCCTGCTGTTCGGGCGCGTGGACGCCACGGAACAGCGCGTCGAGGGCCTCGATCAGCTCCCGTGGCGGCCTGGCGAAGTACACGCCATGGCCACTACTGCTGGCTCCGCGCAGGAAGATGAACAAGGCACCGCCCACATGGCGGTCGTAGTCGTAATCTGGCAAGCGTGCGCGCAATTGGCGATGCAGGGCCAGCAAATAAAGCACGTACTGCAGGTCGTAGCGGTGTTCGAGAATGGCTTTCTCCATGGCCTGGCTGTCGTAGGCTGCGATGTCCGGCCCCAGCCAGTTGGACTTGTAGTCCGCGACGAAGTAGCGCCCGTCGAGTTCATACGCCAAGTCGATAAAACCCTTGAACATGCCATTGAGCAAAGTCGGTTGCGCTGCGGGGCGTGCACAGCCTGTATGGGTATACCGGGCTACCAGGCGGTCGAGTTGCTCGGCATTGACGTTGTGGCTGGCGAACCAGAACTCCATCTCGATCTGATACTGCTGCAAGCGCGCCAGGGTCATCGGCGCGGCGCCAGCTGGCAACGGCTCGTTGAGTAACTGGTGCAACCATTGGCTGAGGGTGGGGATCCACCCGGTCCAGTCTCGCCGGTTGCAGCGTTGGCCGACGGTACGCTCGATGAGCTGCGGATCATTTGCGACGTCACTGAAGCCTTCACGGCCTGCCCACTCCAGCAACCCATGGAGAAACGTACCGGGGTTGGGGCCACGGGGGAAGCGATGGATGTCACCACCGTCGGCAGGCACCTCGCGAACGATCTGCTGGCTATCAGGCACCTCGTCATCGAGCAGTTGCTGGGCTTGCGAGCTATCCGCGCCAAGGGTCTGCTCCCCCAGGCGCAGGGCGCTGTAGGAGGCGATCCACCAATGCTCGGCAGCGGCTCGGCGGGGCTTTCGAGCAGGTAGCAGTTCCCGCTCGATCTGCGAGGCCTGATACCGCTCATCAGTGGCTTGCGGCAAGGCCGGGCAGGCAATCTCCAGGCAATCTGCCTGCAGGCTCTGAAGCCACGTACCCAGCAGTTGCGAGCCAGGCAGTGCCTGGCCCCCGCCAAGCAAATAGCCAAGCGCCGAGCGGTGCAGCTGCGAGCTCTTCTGGTTGCCACGCTTGAGGTCGGCCACGCCCAGCCAGCAGGCGTGCTGAGCGCGCGTCAGGGCCACATAGAGCAGACGCAGATCTTCGGCCAGACGCTCCTCGTCGGCCAGCGCGATCTGCGCTGCATCGGGTGTCAATGTCAGTTGCACATGGCCTTGGTTATCGTGCCAGGCCAGCGGCAGACGGCTGCCGTCCACCGGTTTGCTGGTGCAGATGAACGGCAGGTACACCAACGGGTATTCCAAGCCTTTGGACTTGTGGATGGTTACCACCTTGACCAACTGCTCGTCGCTTTCCAGGCGCAGAATCTGTTCTTCCCCGGCTTGGCCGGAGTTGGCCAGGTGTTCTGCCAGATGGCGAATCAGCGCCTGTTCACCATCGAGCTCGGCCGCCGCTTGTTGCAACAGCTCAGCCAGATGCAGCAAGTTGGTCAATACACGTTCACCGTCCGTGCGGCCAATCAGGGTGCGAGGCAGTTCGAATTCGTGCAGCAAGTGGCGCAACATCGGCAGCACGCCCTGGCGCTGCCAGAGCTCGCGGTAGCGACGAAAACGCATGACCCAGCCTTCCCAGACACGCTCATCCTGGTTGAGCTGGTCGAGTTCAGCCAGCGAAAGGCCCAGGGTCAGGCTGGCCAGTGCAGCCTTGAGCAGACGCTCGGAGTCCGGCTCGGCACAGGCCTTGAGCCAGGCCAGCAAATCATGGGCCTCTTGGGCGGCGAACACCGAATCCTTATCGGAAAGGTACACGCTGCGCACGTCGCGGGCGGCAAGTTCGCGGCGCACCAATTGCGCTTCATGGCCATCGCGCACCAAGATGGCGATATCCGAGGGCTGACACGGGCGCAGCTCGCCGTTTTCGTCGCTGAAGCCAGAGACACCGCGCTGCCCACCGTTCAATACGGCCACGATATGGCTGGCGCAGCTGGCAGCCAGTTGCTGGCGGTAGAACGTGCTGGAAACCGGCTCGTCGCTCTGCAGTTGCCAGCATTGCAGCGCAGCGCAGGCCTGGCCATCGAGCAACAGCTGCTCGCTGCGCCCCTTGGCACGAACTTCGACGAATGGCAGCGGATTGTCGTCAGCTTCGCGAAACAGGAAGGCACCCTTGCCTTGGGAGCGAGCCTCAGCTTGCAGAAACACTTGATTGACTGCCGCGACCATGCCCTGGCTGGAGCGATAGTTGGTGTCCAGGCTGTGCAGGCGGCCGGCGGTGGCACGGCGGGCCGACAGGTAGGTGTAGATGTCGGCACCGCGGAAGGCGTAGATCGCCTGCTTGGGGTCACCAATCATGAACAGGCCAGTTTCCGGGTTGTTCTCACCGATACGGTAAATGCTTTCGAAAATGCCGTACTGCACCGGGTCGGTGTCTTGGAACTCGTCGATCAAGGCCACCGGAAACTGCTCGCGGATCAGCGCCGCCAGACGTTCGCCCGACTCCATGCCTAGGGCATGCTGAAGCCGCAGCAGCATGTCGTCGAAACCCATTTCGGCTCGGCGGCGTTTTTCCACCTCGAAGCGCGCGGCTACCCAGGCCGCGGCATGCTCCAGCAGGGGCGCATCGGGGCTTGGCAGAGCCTGTAACTGCTGTTGCAGGTTGAGCATGGCATGCAGGGCTGGATGCTCCGGCGGTTGGCCCGCTTTCCAGATTTCGGCCAGCCCTTCCGGGGTCAGGCGACTGAACCCGGTGCCCAGGTCCAGTTCCACCACATGCGCGTCACTGGCCCAGCCACGCAGCTTGTCGAACCACGGCTCGAAGTAGCGCGCTTGCAGCTTGCGTCCATCGACCTGTTTGGCCGCCACTGCGTCGTGGCAGATTTGCTGCAGCTCATCCGCCCACTTCGCCCATGGCCCCTTGAGTTGCCGCAACTGCTCGCCGCGCTGCTGCAGCGCTTGATCGATCAATGCTTGCGGCGCAATGTCGTCGGGCAACGCACGCACGCGGCCAAACAGGGGGCGGATGCGCGGCAACAGCGAATCCGGGCTACCCCAGTGCCCGCGTACCCACTCGAGCGCTTCCCCGCGCATGCCGTAGCAATAGCGCCGCCAGTAATCGCGCATGACCTGGCCAAGCAGCTCGCTGTGGTCTGTTTCAAGGCTTTGGGTGAACAGGCTACCGCTATCGAAGGCATGCTCGCGGAGCATGCGCTGGCACCAGCCATGGATGGTCGAGACCGCGGCTTCATCCATCCACTGCACCGCCACTTCCAGGCGGTTGGCGCAGCGCGGCCATTGCGCTTGGGCATAGTCGCTGCGCAGTTGTTGCAGCAATGGGTCAGCGTGCTCCAGTTCGCCGCGGAAGTAGCGTGCGGCCTCGGCCAGACGGGCGCGGATACGCTCGCGCAGCTCTTTGGTCGCGGCATCGGTGAAGGTCACCACAAGAATCTGCGGCGGTAGCAGCTCACGACCGAAGCCGTGTGTTCCACCGTGGCCAAGGATCAGGCGCAAGTACAGTGCGGAAATGGTGAACGTCTTGCCCGTACCGGCGCTCGCCTCGATGAGCTGGCTGCCATGCAGAGGAAAACTCAGTGCCAAAGGACGAGCCTGGGTCATGCTTCACGCTCCGGGTTGCCCTGGGCCTGCCAGGCTGCGCTGAACAGAGGGCGGTACAAGGTTTCGCACCAGCCTTCGAAGGTCTCGTCGGCGCTCAGTGCAGCGAAGTCGGAAAACTGCCGGGCCAGGGCAACACTTTCGCTGCGCTCGCCGAAACTGCTGCGGCCATCGCCCTCGTAGGCACGCGTAGCGGCCGCCAGGGCTTTGTCTGGGTCTTGCTGCCCCAGCCAGGCGAAGGCGGTCTTGGCGGCAACTGGCAGTGGCGCGTTCATCCCCGCCTGGCGGGCGATCAGCAATTCCCCCAAGCGTTCGCGCGCCTGCGCCTGTGGCAAAGGCCCGAGCAGCAGGGTGATGTCACTGGCCAACAGAGCACTGTGCAGGGGATAACCCACAGCGCAGGCGGCCAGGTGCATCACCCAACTGGCGATCAGCCGATGCCACTTGAGGTTGTTGCGCCCCGCGCCGATGGTGTTGGGCACGGTGGTAATACTCAAGAGGCTGTGGTCGTCAGCTTGATAAACCCGGCCCAGCCAGCCCTCCAGACGCTGGTTGGCATGCTCGAACTGAATGGGCAGTGCTCCCTCCACCACCGTAGGCCAGCGCCGCAGTAGTTGACCATGGCGTTGCAGCAGATCGGGCAATGGCTGGATCAGTTCGGTCTGCAACATTTCACCGAAGCCTGCCAAAGGCAGCAATCCGCAGGCTTGCAGCCGGCGGGCCTGGGCTTGCAGGGCATATTCGGCGTTTTCAGGGTCGCTCAGCGCGGCGACCAGCAAGCTTTCGCTGGCGCTATAGCGCTGCAAGGCATCGAGTACGAAGGGCTCTTCGTCTGGCGTAGGCGCCTGCAGGGCTTCGAAGAATACCTTCAGGCGCTGACTGAAGAAATGCCGTACGGGGTGACGAACAAAGTCCTGCAACTGGGTCAGCGTCAGCGGCTCATCACTGACGTACGGCGCGAGTGCTAGTTCAGGCGACTGCTCGTCGCTGTTCTGGCGATGCAACAATTGCCATTCATGGGCGAAGCTGAACAACCCAGTGCCCTTGTCGAAATAGCGTGCACTGAATGGCTGCAGTGGGTGCTCCTGGGTCAGCGCATGCAGCAGTGCCTGGCCGTCAGAACTTCCCTTGAGGCGCCAACCGGCAACCAGGTGGTCGCGCAGTTGGCCGATCAATACCGAGGCGGGCCGTTCACTGTTGTCACGGATGCTGCGGCCCACCCAACTGATGTAAAGCTGGTCACGTGCCGACAGCAACGCTTCGAGCAGCAGATAGCGGTCATCCTCACGTCGCGACCGGTCGCCTGGGCGATAGTCACTGGCCATCAGGTCGAAATCCAGGGGCGGCTGTGCCCTCGGGTAGTCACCATCGTTCATGCCTAGCAGGCACACCACCCGGAAGGGGATGGCGCGCATGGGCATCAAGGTGCAGAAGTTCACCGAGCCGGCGAGAAAGCGCTGGGACAACTTGCCTTCGTCCAACCCCGAAAGCCAAGCCTCGCGGATCACCGTGAGCGGCAACGGGTCTTGCAGGCTGACGGTTTCGCAGACCTCCAGCCAGTTGTCACGAAGGGCCAGCAGTTGCAGCAGAAGAAACTCGTCGTGCTCCTCTTCAGCCAGGAAGAACACTTGCAACAGGGCGCCCAGTCGATCCCCCCACTCACTGGCCGTGGCTGGCTGGGACAAAGCCTGGTTGGCCACCTCTAGCGCATCGAGCAGCGCCACCAGCGGGCCAATCAATGCTGCGTCCAGGCCGCCGATTTCATCGTACGGTTCGATACCGTCGCAACCTTCGCCCATCCCGACGGCGTAACCCAGCAGCATCCGCCGCAGCCCGAAACGCCAGCTGTTCTGCTCAAGACCGTGGGGCAACCCTAGGGAGGCGCGCTGTTCAGCGTTCAGCCCCCAGCGAATGCCCGCGCCTTGGATCCAACGGTGCAGGGTTGGCAAGTCGCTTTCACGAATGCCGAAGCGTGCGCGCAGAGCCGGGACATCGAGCAGGTCAAGGACCTCACTGACGGCAAATCGGCTGTCCGGCAGCTTGAGCAGATGCTCCAGGGCAATCAACAGCGGGTCGCGGCCACGTTGGCCCTGATCGGTGAGGGTGAAAGGAATGTAACGCGGGTCGTTGCGCTGCAATTGGCCGAAAACTGCGCGGATGTGTGGCGCATAGGTGTCGATGGCTGGGACCATCACGATCACATCGCGTGGACGCAGCGTAGGGTCGGCGCTGAAGCGTGCCAGTAACTGATCGTGCAGAATTTCTACTTCGCGCTGAGGGCTGTGTGCCACGTGAAAACGCACCGAGCGGTCTTTGCTCGGGTCGACCGCAGGCCAGCAGTCTCGCGTTTCTGCAAGTGGTCGCAGTTCAAGGATATCGTCCTGCAGCTGACTCAGCAGTGTGGTGGGCTGGCCTTCGCTGAACAGATCGATGCGCCCATCGCTGAATACGCCTTGGTAGCTGCCGGGGTCATCGTAGCTGTCCAACAAGTTGATGTAGTCACGGCCCTGCTTGCCCCACGCTGCCAAGAGCGGGTGGGCGTGTTGATGCAGTGACTCATCGTCCAACTGCACCGGCATGCCTGGCTTACGCTGTTGGCGCTTGTACTGATGACGCAGGAGATCTTTGTCGGCAACGATATCGGCCCAATGGTGGCGACAAGGATTGTGAACACACAGCAACACCTGACTGAACCGAGACAGCCCGGCTAGTGCCTCCAATGCCTGGGCGGGCAGGGAGGAAATACCGAATACGATGACCCTCGAGGGCAATCCAGGCGGTGCACTCTGCAGTTTTTCGATACGTTCAAGGAAGCGCTGATGCACCCCTGCCCGGCTTTGCGCCATGCTCTGCTCACCCACATCCTCAAGCAGCGCCCGCCAGAGCTCAGCTTGCCAGCGGTTGCCCGGTGCAAGGGGTTTACGTTCACCGCGGGCGCTGTTGAGCGTGTGCTCGCCGGCTGCCCAGTCCTTGAGCCAGTCGGCACGGTATACCTGGTACTGGTCGAACAAATCAGCCAGACGCTCTGCTAACTGATAGCGCTTGCGCAAGTCACTGTCATCGGTGAGAAAGCGGCGCAGTGGTTCGAAATGTGGACGCTCGATCAGGGCAGGTAACAGACGCATCAGACGCCAGGTAAGCGGCGCCTTGTCCAGCAGCGACACTTCAGGGATTTCTTCACGGCCAAGTACTTTGCGATACAGCTGCCACATGAAACTGCCTGGCAGTTGCACATCGATGGCGGCGGCAATCCCACAGCCTCCAAGATCATCGTCCCGGGAATCTTCAGCCAGGGCGAGTTTGAGCCATTGGGCAATACCATTGCTCTGGACCAAGGCGATTTCGTTTTCCAGCGGAGCTAACGGGTAGCGTCGCATCCAACTCACCACCAGGCTACGCAAGTCATCCAGGCGGTTGCCATGGACGACCATGAAACCAGGTTGCAGTGAGGTAGTGGTGGGCATGGAAAAGTCCCTGAGCAGAGAAGGGGCAACGATATCACGGCTGAGTGCAGGTGCAGGCACGGGCCCAGATGAAGGCCAGAAAAGACAAAACCCCTACCTGCATGCGCAGATAGGGGTTTTGCGAAATGAATCTTGACGATGACCTACTCTCACATGGGGAAACCCCACACTACCATCGGCGATGCATCGTTTCACTACTGAGTTCGGGATGGGATCAGGTGGTTCCAATGC
>NZ_JAFGYW010000099.1:0-620 GCF_017491595.1 Pseudomonas sp. 51_B | reverse complement strand
AAACAGGCTCATGAACTGTTGGACCTGCTGACGCCGATCGTCAAATCCTGGCCTTCGGAGTTCTGCCTCAAAGCCAACGAACTGGCGATCCAGATTCTTGGCGGCCACGGCTACACCCGTGAATATCCGGTGGAGCAGTACTACCGCGACAACCGCCTGAACCCGATCCACGAAGGCACCCACGGCATCCAGTCGCTGGATCTGCTTGGGCGCAAACTGGCGCAGAACGGTGGCGCCGGTCTCAAGCAGCTGATTCGATTGATCGCCAACACGGCCGAACGTGCCACTGCGTACGATTCGTTGACCACCCTGCGCGAACCGCTGGAAAAACTCGTGGCCCGCTTGCAAACCGTGACCATCGGCCTGCTCACCGATCTGGCCCAAGGCAAGGTCAACAGCAGCCTGGCGAACTCGGCGTTGTACCTGAAAGTGTTCGGTCACGCAGTGATCGGCTGGCGCTGGCTGGAGCAGGCGATCCGCGCCGAGGAAGGCCTGGCCAAAGGCAATTCGGCGGATGTCGACTTCTATAAGGGCAAGTTGCAGGCGGCGCGGTATTTCCTGACATGGGAAGTGCCGGGTTGCCAGCATGAGCTGGACTTGCTGGAGGCGCGGGATGATAC
>NZ_JAFGYW010000098.1:0-627 GCF_017491595.1 Pseudomonas sp. 51_B | reverse complement strand
AAGCACTGGACGTGCGCCTGGTCGACGCCGCTGGCAACACCTCGGCGCCGCTGCAATTCGACGCTCCGGATATCACTGCACCTGCCGCCGTCACCAACCTGGCGGTAGGGCCGGACGGGCTGCAATTAGCCGGCCGTGGCGAAGCCGGGGCCACGGTGCAAGTGCGCGATGCCGATGGCAACCTGCTGGGCAGTGCAATAGTCAGCGCCAACGGCACCTTCATCGTCGACCTGGCCCCCGCCGTGGCACCGGGCGCGCAACTGAGCGTGGTGCAAACCGATGCTGCCGGCAATGCATCGCCCGTCGTCGACTACGATGTGCCCCTGTCCGGCGTCCCAACCAGCCCAACCGACCTGAATATCGCAGCCGATGGCACCAGCATCAGTGGCAGCGCCCAGCCCGGCACGCGGGTGGAGGTGCGTGGCGCCGACGGCACGCTGCTGGGCAGCGTGGTGGTAGGAGCCGAAGGCACCTTCACCGTGCCACTGAACCCGGCGCAGGCCAACGGCCAGCTGCTGGACGTCACCGCCGTCGACAGCCTCGGCACATCGTCGCTGCCCACGCAGATCGGCGCACCCGACATCACCGCCCCCACAGCGCCAAGCGAGCTTGAGGTCAGCGCAGACG
>NZ_JAFGYW010000097.1:0-628 GCF_017491595.1 Pseudomonas sp. 51_B | reverse complement strand
GACACCCGGTGCGCCTTGCGCCCGCCGAAGACAAACAAGTCCAGGGCCAGCATGGCCAGAACGAAGACGATGAAGGCGCCCCACATCCAGGGTTCGCCGATATTGATGTTCGTGGCAGGCATGGCACGCTCCCGGTCTCGTTACTTGCAGTGTTATCGCTGATTCAACGGCAAGCGCATCCCCTGTGGGAGCGAGCCTGCTCGCGAATGCGATGGAACAGTGAAGTTGAGGTTGCTGACCCACCGCGTTCGCGAGCAGGCTCGCTCCCACAGGGATCATCTTCTCTTCTCGATCAAAGTCAGACGGGGCCATGCTAGCGACGGATCTGGAGCAAAGAAAAATCGTTTATTTCTGACTGACAGGTCGGCAAAAACGAAGTGTCAGCGGAAAAACTCCCCCGGCGTCTCGCCAAACTGCTGACGAAACGCGGCGAGAAATGCCGAGGTCGAGTCGTATCCACAAGCCAGCGCAACATCCGTCACACGCTCGCCTTTTTCCAGCGGGGTCAGGGCGCCGAGCAGGCGCAGGCGCTGGCGCCAAGCGCGGAAGGTCAGGCCGGTGTCGCGCAAAAACAGGCGCGTCAGAGTCTTTTCGGTGACGCCGAATTTTTCGCCCCAGTGGCTCAGCG
>NZ_JAFGYW010000096.1:0-632 GCF_017491595.1 Pseudomonas sp. 51_B | reverse complement strand
CGCCAGTGCAGCAGTGTTCTTGACCTGCGAATCACGGAATTGAGCGACGGCGGCGCGATAGGCCTTGAGCGAGTCGGTGGCCTGCTGCAGGTTGGCGATGTGCTGCTCTGGCACGCGGGTCGGCAGGCTTTCGAGGTTTTTCAGGGCGTTGTCGATGGCGGTCAGCGCCGGTTGCTCGGCATCGGCCTTGCCGCTGTAGGTGTAGCCGCGCACCTGATAGCGCGCCTGCTGCAACAGTTTGCTGAGTTCGATCACCGCGTTGTATTGGGCGACGCTGTCGCCTTGCAGCAGCGCACTTTCGACTTCGCCGACCTTGGCCACGGCGTTGTCGGCATTGGCGCCAAGCTTGCTCCGCGCATCTTCACGCTGGACGGTGGCCTGGGTCATTTCGCCGAAGGCGCGTTTGTATTCGGCGACCGCAGCAAGCTGTTGATCGACCATCGCCACATCGGATGGCTGCCCGACCATGCCGCGTGCCGATTGCAGACCGCTTTCGAGTTTGCTGAGCAATTCATTGACCGCGCCCGGACCCTGTTCATCACGACGCATGTCGTAGTCCATGCGCGCCAGGCGCAGGTCTTTGGTCAGCTCATTGAGGCTGGAAATGAAGCCGAGCTTGTCGCCACGGCTGA
>NZ_JAFGYW010000095.1:0-635 GCF_017491595.1 Pseudomonas sp. 51_B | reverse complement strand
AAACGCTCTTAACCAAACGCTCTTTAACAAATCGAATCAAGCAATTCGTGTGGGTGCTTGTGAGTACGGACTGATAGTCACAAAGATTATCAGCATCACAAGTGGCCATGCGAGAAATCACATAGTCATTTGAGATTGCTGAGCCAAGTTTAGGGTTTCTTAAAAACCCAAGCAGTATTGAACTGAAGAGTTTGATCATGGCTCAGATTGAACGCTGGCGGCAGGCCTAACACATGCAAGTCGAGCGGATGACGGGAGCTTGCTCCTTGATTCAGCGGCGGACGGGTGAGTAATGCCTAGGAATCTGCCTGGTAGTGGGGGACAACGTTTCGAAAGGAACGCTAATACCGCATACGTCCTACGGGAGAAAGCAGGGGACCTTCGGGCCTTGCGCTATCAGATGAGCCTAGGTCGGATTAGCTAGTTGGTGAGGTAATGGCTCACCAAGGCGACGATCCGTAACTGGTCTGAGAGGATGATCAGTCACACTGGAACTGAGACACGGTCCAGACTCCTACGGGAGGCAGCAGTGGGGAATATTGGACAATGGGCGAAAGCCTGATCCAGCCATGCCGCGTGTGTGAAGAAGGTCTTCGGATTGTAAAGCACTTTAAGTTGGGAGGAAGGGCAGTAAG
>NZ_JAFGYW010000094.1:0-641 GCF_017491595.1 Pseudomonas sp. 51_B | reverse complement strand
GCGCAGGTCGGTTTCCAGATCTCGCCTGAAATGTTGGCGATTGCGTGTTTCCCTGGCTGCCGCGTCGTTCGCCAGTGGCATTTGCGTGTCAGGATCGTTGGGGATCTCGTTTGCCCAGCTATCCAGGCGTTCGAGCAGGCTGGTGAGGCCGGTTTTGCGGCGCATCAGCTCAAGACGTCCATCGGCCAGCGTACCCGCCAGCTTGTAGACCAGATCGTTGGCATCGAAGCCGGACAGCGACGGGTAAAGGCTTTGCGCCAGATCGATGTCGTCCTGTTGGACCCAGCCACCGAAATTGTCGGCTTTGGCCTGGAAAGCGGCTTTGACACGTTCTCTGGAAGAAACCGACAACGGGTTGGCACCCAGTTCCATGCCGCGACCGGAATAACGCGTCAGCTCGGTCGGCACTTCGATGATGTTGTTGTCGCTCAGCAATGCAACTTCCAGCTGCGGCAGCTGTTCCAGCCCGGCAGGAACGCTATCGATTCCGGTGCTGGTCAGATCGATGAACGTCAGGTTCTGCAGTGCCGACACATCCGGCGAGACCTGCAGCGGATTGCTGTACAAGTCCAGAGATTTCAAGCGGGTCAGCGTGGACAAGGCCGCTTGTCCGGCAGGATCCAGTGTGATCTGGCACTTGC
>NZ_JAFGYW010000093.1:0-648 GCF_017491595.1 Pseudomonas sp. 51_B | reverse complement strand
GTAGTGCCGGCCATTGCGGTGTTCATCATCAAAATCCGCAATACAGCCGCTGAGCAATACGGCGGCGGTCACAGTGAGCAGCATGGTTGTCGCTTGCTTCATTCAACACTTCCCTAAAACCCAAGGTCTTGACGACGGAAATCGCCACGCTGCCCGCGTCTTCGGGACGCAGTGCGCGCAGCCGCAGATACGACCGGGCAAAAGCGCGTTGATTCAGTGGCCACTATCGACCGTTTGTCGGCTCGTCCGTCGCAGCCGAACAGCGGCGTAACGCCACCTATACTGCTTGCAACCTACCCCCATGCAATGGATCTGCGCCCTCAATAACAATAAGCAGAGGTGGATCATGGTCTGGCAGCAAATCTACGACCCGTTCGGCAACCCGGTACTCTCCACGCTGATGGCCGCAGTGCCGGTGGTGGTGATGCTCGCGGCGCTGGCGTTCTTTCACGTCAAGGCGCATCTGGCGGCGTTGTTGGCGCTGGCGTCGGCCCTGCTGATCTCGATTTTCGCCTTCGACATGCCGGCGGGCATGGCCGGTTCGGCGGCGTTGTTCGGCGCGGCGAATGGCTTGCTGCCGATCGGCTGGATCGTGCTCAACATCATTTTTCTGCATCGCCTGACCACCGAGAACGGTTCGTTCAAAGT
>NZ_JAFGYW010000092.1:0-657 GCF_017491595.1 Pseudomonas sp. 51_B | reverse complement strand
AGTGCGTAGGAACGCTCCTGAAACCGAGCTTAACAGGCATCGGGCCGGCGATTGAAGCAATGCGTCAGTGACAGCTTTCGCGAAGTAACGGATACAACGAGATCACCAACAGCGCTGCCATGCCCCAATTGAACACGCGCAACCAGCGCGGATCTTTCAGCACATTGCGCAACAGCGTGCCGAACGCCGCCCACAGGCCGACACTGGGCAGATTGATGATGGCGAACACCGCCGCGATGATTACGACGTTATAGAAATAACCCTGCATCGGCGTGTACGTGCTGATGGCGCCGATGGCCAGATCCACGCCTTGGGATTGACCCACTGGAACGCCGCGGCGCCCAGATAGCTGATCGGTTTCGCCTCGCCGTGGGCACTGTCGCCGACCGGGCCGGAGTGGGCGATCTTCCACGCCAGATACAACAAATACGAGGCGCCGACATATCGCAGCACCGTATACAGAATCGGATAGGCCTGAAACACCGCGCCAAGGCCGAAGCCCACCGCTACCACCAATAAAAAGAAGCCGCAGCTGATGCCGAGCATGTGCGGAATGGTGCGGTTGAAACCGAAATTCACTCCGGACGCCAGCAACATGGTGTTGTTCGGCCCCGGTGTGATCGAGGTGACAAGGGCAAACAGGGCAAAGCCCAACAG
>NZ_JAFGYW010000091.1:0-665 GCF_017491595.1 Pseudomonas sp. 51_B | reverse complement strand
GCCTTGACGGTAATCTCAACATGCAGTGCCTGACCGATAATGCACGCGATATCGGCGGCAATCCCCTCATAGCGCGTACCGCTGGCGGTCATGACATAAGGCGGGAAATCCGGAAGCGCAGAACCCAATATCAGGCTGCGCTTTTGCCGCAGCCAACTCCAGTCTTCATTGGCCAGATCGACTTGCAGCTCCTTGCAGTCAGAGCGACCGAACACCTGCAAGGTGCGCGGCTCTGCTGCCAATAACACACCACTACTGAATACGAAAAGCACACTGATTAGCAAAACACCGCGCAACAGATGAAACATAAGCGTGTTATCCCTGGTTGTCGGCTGTCAGGCTGTGCTGCAACTTGAACAGCTCTGCGTCACCACGAATGCCAAGCTTTTTGAAAGCGGCCTGTTTTTGCCCACTGATGGTTTTGCGACTGCGCGAGAACTTCAAGGCAATCTGCGTCACCCCCATCCCCTCGAGACAACAGCGCAAGACTTCTTTCTCTTTAGGTGACAGCAGAGGATTACTGAGGAAATCGTCGCTGTGCGCCGCGCTCTCGTCTTTGGCACCGGCGGGTTCTTCGATCGATGCTGGCAACACGTCAAGCTCAAAGGCCATGGTGGGAGACAGGTACAACTGGCCGGACGCTGCACAGCGAATGGCAGTAATCA
>NZ_JAFGYW010000090.1:0-669 GCF_017491595.1 Pseudomonas sp. 51_B | reverse complement strand
CTCTATTACAAGGCTTTGATCGAAGGTCTGGCAGACATGCCGGCGGCCGATCCCGAGGTCCGTGCGCAGATCGAGGAAGAAGCTGCACGCCTCGGCTGGCAAGCCCTGCACGATCAACTGGCGCAAATCGATCCGGTGTCGGCGGCGCGCATTCATCCCAATGATCCGCAGCGCTTGAGTCGGGCACTGGAAGTGTATCGAGTCAGCGGGCAGAGCATGACCGCCCTGCGCGAGCAACAATCTGCGCAAAGTACTGAAGCAGCCGCTTCGGGACGCCAACAATTGCCCTATACTGTCGCGAACCTGGCCATTGCTCCGGCGAATCGTCAGGTTCTGCACCAGCGAATTGAACAAAGATTCACAAATATGTTGGAACAGGGATTCATCGACGAGGTCGTAGCCCTGCGTAAAAGAAGTGACCTGCATTCGGGGTTGCCGTCTATACGTGCGGTAGGCTACCGCCAAGTTTGGGATTACCTGGACGGCAAGCTGACATTGGCCCAGATGCAGGAGCGGGGCATCATCGCCACGCGCCAATTGGCCAAACGCCAGTTTACCTGGCTGCGCAGCTGGGACGATTTGCACTGGCTGGACAGTCTTGATTGCGACAATCTGCCACGCGCCTTGAAATACCTTGGGACCATCTCCATATTGAGCTGAGTCCTTGCA
>NZ_JAFGYW010000008.1:0-191874 GCF_017491595.1 Pseudomonas sp. 51_B | reverse complement strand
GCGGGCGGCGCTCGATCTCACAGGCGCTAAAAGGCTCAGATTGAACCCCATAGGGCCGGCATTCAGCCATCAGACCGAAGGCTGAGCCAATGGCGCAGGGGTAGTCCACAGGCTACCCAGGTTCTGCAGCAACGACCCAGCAATGCCCTGCTGCCCCAGGTACTGCAGAATCAACGGCGCGAACTGCCCAATCATCCCGGTATCCATCCCCAGTGCCTTGAAGGCGGTGTCCAGGTCGCTGCGGTTCTGCACATCGTTGCCCAGAGCCTTATCCAGCGCCGACTGGCTGCCCTTTTCGCCTCCCAGCAAAGCCCCCAAGCCATTCAGCCCGCCCAAGGCATTGGCCCCGGACAGGAGGTCCAGCCCTGGTACAGCCTTGGTCAATTGCCCGTACTCATCGCTGCTGAGGTTATTGCGCGCCAGCCCCAGCATCGCCCCTGCCCCGCCCACGGCCTGTTCGGGGGTGATATTCAGTTGGCTGCCTAGGGTATTGAGCAGATTGGCTTGCGCTGCAGGGGCTTGCACCTGGCCTTGTCGCTGCGGGTTCTGCATGGCAGAGACGGCATTGGCCGCGTCACCGAGATTGAAGGCGAACACCGGGCTTGCGGCCAGGGTCATCAAGGTTGCCAGGGTGAATGCTTTCATCGGGAGGGACCTCATGGGCCGGGGTGGCCGGGGGAAACGAGGGGTTTGACTGAAAGTCTGGAGGTTTGTTCCGGGCCAGTTATCGGCAGGTTGCAGCCCCACTGCTACCTATCACTTTTGCCAGTTTCAATGTTCTGACAACTGCTCAAAATAGCCACTGGACCAACATATTTATCCACGCTGTAAGGGGCGACGTCATGTGCAAATCTGGGAACAGCGTCATTTTTTTCTACCAAGCCAACAGACTTATCACCGTCAAGCAAGACGCCAGCCCTCGGAGCATCTTCCGCACCGCAGACATACCCTTGGCCGAGCAGCAGCCAGCCAGTAGCACTGGTTTGCTAGCTGTCGATGGCAAAGGTTCGGTGCTTACCGTAAAAGGCAAGGAAAAACATGAGATACATAACTATTCGCCTTATGGGCATGACCCTACTTTACCATCGGCGCGTACACTGCTGGGGTTCAATGGTGAACACCTAGAAGCAAACAGTGGCTACCAAATGCTAGGTAACGGCTATAGACCTTACAGTCTTAAACTAATGCGTTTTCTTGCCCCTGATAACTTGAGCCCATTCGCCGGAGGCGGAATCAATGCTTTCAACTATTGTGGGGATGACCCAGTGAACTATGCAGATGTTTCAGGGCATATTCGCATTCGTAGTCTGTTTGGGCATACATTTCGCCCAAAGCCTCCAGTTCAAATAAAGAAAATAAAAGAGCTAAAGTCTCAACTCAACGAAATGTATGCAGCGAATCCTGACGCCCCTCTCCCCACTTATGACGAGGCAGTGTCGTCGCCCCCTTTTTATAACTCATATCTACAAAAGAAACTAGACGCTCTTCTCAACGAACTTAAACCAGGCACAAAAAAACTTGAACGTCTGCACGAACAATATAACGCCTACATACCGCAGCAGCGGAAAAAGCTCGCCGAAACAGAGAAGCAATTCCGAGATAACCTGAATAGGTTCGTGCATTCACTTTCTGACCACCGCCCTAACCTGTCCTACGGTTATCTGGCAAACCGCGATGAAGCCTCAATTGCTTATTACAACAAAAAAATCGCACTCGTAATCGAGGAGCGTGAGGCAATTCAAGAGGTGATAGCCAGCCTTAGACAGCTATAGGCTACGGCACCTTATTAGCCAGCAAGACTCCCTGAAACAGTGTTCTATCTGAAAATAATTCTCAATCAGCACCTATGTCAGAGGCCGTCGCCATGAAACCATCACTGAACCCTGCGATTTTTTTCTACCAAGGCAACAAACTCGTCACTGTCAAGGCAGGCGCCAACCATCGCAGCATCTTCCGAGCGACGGACATGCCACTGGCTGAGCAGCAATCAGCCGACGGCAATGGCTTGCTGGCTACAGATAACAAAGGCTCGGTGCTTGCTGTACAGAGCGAGGAGGAAAAAGAAACACTTCGGTAGTCGAGTGATGGGCATGATCCGACACTGCCGTCCGTGCAAGCATCAACTGCCTCAAACGGTAAGATTTAGGACGCAGGTTCGACCTGCCATGCGCTTGGATGAAAAGATCGCCTTTGATCGGTAAGCCTGACGATAAGCAAATAAGACCTGCAGACCGTGATTAGGCAAAGATGCCCTCAGAAGAGGGCATCTTTTTACGACCTTACGCCGCCCCCCACATCTTGTGCGGGTCAATCACAAACTTCTTCGGCACCCCTGCATCGAACTCGCCATACCCTTCCGGCGCCTGATCCAGGTTGATCACCTGCACGCCCACCACTTCGGCAATGTTGATGCGGTCCCACATGATCGCCTGCATCAGCTGGCGGTTGTACTTCATGGTCGGCGTCTGGCCGGTGTGGAAGCTGTGCGACTTGGCCCAGCCCAGGCCGAAGCGGATGCTCAGCGCGCCGATCTTGGCAGCGGCATCGACCGCGCCTGGGTCTTCGGTCACGTACAGGCCCGGGATACCGATGCTGCCGGCCACGCGGGTCACTTGCATCAGCGAGTTCAGTACAGTGGCCGGGGCTTCATGCTTGGCACCTTCGTGGCCGTGGCCGCGGGCTTCGAAGCCGACAGCATCGACCGCGCAATCCACTTCCGGCTCACCGAGGATGTCGACGATCTGCTCGTGCAGTGGGGTGTCCTTGGACAGGTCGACCACTTCGAAGCCCTGGGACTTGGCATGGGCCAGGCGAGCAGGGTTCAGGTCACCGACGATCACACAGGCCGCACCCAGCAGGCGCGCCGAGGCAGCAGCGGCAAGGCCCACCGGGCCGGCACCCGCTACATAAACGGTGCTGCCAGGGCCTACACCGGCGGTGACGGCACCGTGGTAGCCGGTGGGCAGGATGTCGGACAGGCAAGTCAGGTCACGGATCTTCTCCATGGCCTTGTCGCGATCCGGCAGTTTCAGCAGGTTGAAGTCGGCGTACGGCACCAGCACGTACTCGGCCTGACCACCAGTCCAGTCACCCATGTCGACATAGCCGTAGGCGCCACCAGCGCGCGCTGGGTTGACGGTCAGGCAGACACCGGTGTGCATTTCTTTGCACGAACGGCAGCGGCCGCAGGCGACGTTGAACGGCACCGACACCAGGTCACCGATTTTCAGGCGCTCGACATCACGCCCCATCTCGACGATTTCACCGGTAATTTCATGGCCCAGAACCAGGCCGACTTGGGCAGTGGTACGGCCGCGGACCATGTGCTGGTCAGAGCCGCAAATGTTGGTGGAAACCACCTTGAGGATCACGCCGTGCTCGATCTTCTTGCCGCGTGGGTCTTGCATTTTCGGGTAGTCGATCTTCTGTACTTCGACCTTGCCAGCGCCGAGATACACCACTCCACGATTGCCAGACATGCTCTTACCTCGCTTGATTTGTATTTATGCAGCGGTGGTGGAACGCGCCGCCATCCATGGGCGGCATGTGTTTCTGGAATGCAGAGAATTGTGGGCCTGATACGGCAATTTGCACTGACTGGAAACGACAGGGAGATACCTTTTAACGGCAGTGTGTGGTGGCAGAAATAGGGGGCAATCAGCGGTTGGAAACTGCACCGGGCTGGTCGCGGCTGTAGCCGCTCCCCCAGGGTTGGGCGCAAGGCCTTGGGCCTGCACTTTATCTGTTGAAGTGGCTTTAACCGCGAACAGCCCGGAGCTGGTGCTTAGAGAACGACAGTCCGGTTGGCGTTGAGGAACACCCGCCGCTCGATGTGATACCCCACCGCCCGCGCCAGGGTCAGGCACTCGATGTCACGCCCTTTGGCAATCAGGTCTTCCGGGTAATGGCTGTGATCCACCACCTCCACACCTTGGGCAATGATCGGCCCTTCGTCGAGGTCGTTGTTGATGTAGTGCGCCGTTGCACCGACCATCTTCACACCTTTGTTGTAGGCCTGGTGATAAGGCTTGGCACCTTTGAACCCTGGTAGCAACGAGTGATGAATGTTGATCGCCCAACCGTCCAGTCGCCGGCACAGCTCGGGCGAGAGCACCTGCATGTAGCGGGCGAGCACCACCAGCTCCGCCCCGGTTTCTTCGATCACCTGGATCACCTTGCGCTCTTGCGCAGGCTTGTCCTTCGGATCGAGGGCGAAGTGGTAATAAGGGATCTTGTGCCAGTGCGCCAATGGCTCAAGGTCTGGGTGGTTGGACACCACCGCGACCACATCCATGGCCAGCTGGCCGATGCGCTGGCGATACAGCAGGTCGTTCAGGCAATGGTCGGCTTTGGACACCATGATCACCACCTTGGGGCGGTGATTAGGGGCGGTCAGCTCGAAGGCCATGCCGAACGCTTCGCTGCGCTCGGCAAGGCCGGCCCTGAAGCCGGCCTCGTCGAAATCGTCCGGCTGGCGGAACTCCACGCGGATGAAAAAACGCCCCGACAGCCGGTCATCGAAGGAGTGGTGCTCCGTGACGTAGCAGCGCTGCTCGAAGAGGTAACGCGTCACCACGTCGACAGTGCCGAGCATGCTCGGGCAGTCGGCGGTGAGAATCCAGGTATCCGGTGCCCGACTCATGCTCTGTTCTCCTTAGGCCTCGATGCTCAGGCCGTACTCGGCCGATGCGTCCTGCAGCCACAGCCACCAGTAGTCGGCGAAGCTGCGGCGGATCACCAGCTCCCAGGTGTCTTCGGCAGTGCGGCGGATCACCAGTTGCGACTTGGCGAACACGGTGCCGACGGCTTTGCCGACCGGGAAGTTGTTGGGGTGAACGTCATAGCTGGTGGACTTCATCAACACTTCGCGCACGTTCGGGCCACGCAACTCCAGCAGGCTTTGCCCACCGCTGACGTTGACCACCTGGATGTGCTGGCCTTCGAGGGCTGCACGCAGTTTTTGCTCGACCGCCAGTTCCTGGCCGCCGGGTACGATCAGCAGCCACTCGTCTGGGCCCATCCATTGCAGCGACATGTCGTTGCTGGCCACCACGGTCAAAGCAACCGGCAGCTCCAGGCCCAGCGCCTTGTGCACGCCTGCGGCGAACTCTGGGTTGTGCCCGTCCCCGCGGATGGTCAGGTGACCGAGGAATTTCTTTTCACGCAGGGTGACGCCTGCGTTCTTGCGGCCTTTACCAACCAGGCTGGCCAGGTCGGCGTGGTGCAGTGGCGACTGGGCTTTGGCCTCGGCGCCGGGGTTTTGCTGGAAGACGTTGATAGCGCTCATTTCTTACCTGCCTTGAATTCTTGTTCGTCAGGGTGGCGCAGCACTGTCTGCAGGCTGCGCCACCATCCGGGGCCTTAGACGTTCTGCCGCTCACCCTTCGGATCGAAGAACACCGAAGACACGATTTCCGCTTCGATCACGCTGCCATCGGCCTGCGGCGAGTAAACACGCTCGCCCATGCGCTTGAGGCCACCTTTGACCACGCCCATGGCAAACGAATAGCCCAGGGAGTTGGAGGCATAGCTGGAGGTCACGTGGCCGACCATGTCCATCGGGATCGGCTGCTTCGGATCGAACACCAGCTGGGCGCCTTCGGGCAGCCATTTGGTCGGGTCGATCGGCTTGAGGCCCACCAGCTGCTTGCGGTTCTCCCGTACGCAGTCTTCGCGGTTCATGCCACGCAGGCCAATCCACGAGTAAGGCTTGTTGCGGCCCACGCACCAGCTCATGTTGAGGTCGTCCGGGGTCATCGAACCGTCGGTATCCTGGCCGACGATGATGAAGCCCTTCTCGGCACGCAGTACGTGCATGGTTTCGGTGCCGTACGGGGTCAGGTTGTACTTCTTGCCGGCCTCGATGATCTGTTCCAGCACGCCCATGGCGTAGTTGGCCTGCACGTTGACCTCGTACGACAGCTCACCGGTGAACGAAATACGGAACACACGGGCTGGTACGCCGCCAACGTTGCCTTCTTTCCAGGTCATGAACGGGAAGGCTTCCTTGTCCATATCGATGTCGGTCAGCTCGCTGAGCAGCTTGCGGCTGTTCGGCCCGGACAGGGTCATGGTCGCCCAGTGGTCGGTGACCGAGGTGAAGTACACCTTCAGTTCCGGCCATTCGGTCTGGTGGTACAGCTCCATCCATTGCAGCACACGGGCGGCGCCGCCAGTGGTGGTGGTCATGATGAAGTGGTTGTCGCCGACGCAGGCGGTTACGCCGTCGTCGAAGACCATGCCGTCTTCCTTGCACATCAGCCCGTAGCGGGCCTTGCCCACGTCGAGCTTGGTCCAGGCGTTGGTGTAGATGCGGTTGAGGAACTCCCGCGCATCCGGGCCCTGGATGTCGATCTTGCCCAGGGTCGAGGCGTCCAGCAGGCCTACGCTGTCGCGCACGGCCTTGCATTCACGGGCCACGGCAGCATGAATGTCTTCACCGGCCTTGGGGAAGTACCACGGGCGCTTCCACTGGCCAACGTCTTCGAACTCGGCGCCGTTCTTCACATGCCAGGCATGCAGTGCGGTGAAACGCACTGGCTCGAACAGGTGACCACAGTGACGGCCGGCTACTGCGCCGAAGGTCACCGGCGTGTAGTTCGGGCGGAACATGGTGGTGCCCATTTCCGGGATGGTGATGCCGATCGAGCGGGCGGCGATGGCCAGGCCGTTGATGTTGCCCAGCTTGCCCTGGTCGGTACCGAAGCCCAGCGCGGTGTAGCGCTTGACGTGCTCGACCGATTCGAAGCCTTCGCGGGTGGCCAGTTCGATGGCGGCGGCGGTCACGTCGTTCTGCTGGTCGACGAACTGCTTGGGTGCGCGGGCGGTGCCTTTGTCGTGGGGCACCTGGAACAGTGCCACGGTGGCCTCTTCCTTGCGCGCAACGGTTTTCGGCAGGCTGCCGACCGTGGCCTTGAAGCCGGCCTCGGTGGCTGCGCGAACACCGCCTTCGAAGCCATCGGCAATCACATCGCCCATGGCGTAGACGCCGTTGATGCCACCGACGCAAACGCGTTTTTGCGGGGCATCACCCGGTACGAAACCGAGGATGTCTTCACGCCACACCGGGCGACCGCCCAAGTGCGAAGCCAGGTGCACGATCGGGCTGTAGCCGCCGGAGGTGGCGATCAGGTCGCATTCGAGGGTTTCACCGGGGCTGGTGACCTTGTGCGCCTGCACATCGATAGCCGCCACGCGGGCGCCGGTGACGTGCTTGGTGCCTTTGGCCTCGATCACCGCGCTGGAGGTGAGAATCCGAATGCCTTTGGCACGGGCTTCTTCAACCAGCGAGCCGCGTGGGTTGTGGCGGGCGTCGGCGATCGCGACCACCTGCAGGCCTGCGTCGTGCCAGTCCAGCGCTGCGCGGTAGGCGTGGTCGTTGTTGGTCGACAGCACCAGCTTGCGGCCCGGGGCGACGCCGTAGCGGCGAACGTAGGTGGACACAGCGCCGGCCAGCATGTTGCCCGGCAGGTCGTTGTTGCCGTACACCAGCGGGCGCTCGTGGGCGCCGGCAGCAAGCACCACGCGCTTGGCGCGGACACGGTGCACGCGGTGGCGTACCTGGCCGATCGGGGCACGGTCGCCGAGGTGGTCGGTAAGGCGCTCGTGGATGGTCAGGAAGTTATGGTCGTGGTAGCCGTTGACCGTGGCACGTGGCAGCAAGGTCACTTCCGGCAGGCTTTCCAGCTCTTTGACCACGGCATGCACCCAGTCGGCGGCAGGCTTGCCATCGAGGGTTTCGCGGGTGTCGAGCAGGCTGCCACCAAACTCTTCCTGCTCGTCAGCCAGGATCACGCGGGCACCGCTGCGGGCAGCGGCCAGCGCAGCGGCCAGGCCAGCAGGCCCAGCACCGACGATCAGCACGTCGCAGTGCTGGTTCATGTAGTCATAAGTGTCTGGGTCGTTTTGCAAAGGTGCGCGGCCAAGGCCGGCGGCTTTGCGGATGTACTTCTCGTAAGTCATCCAGAACGATTTGGGGTACATGAAGGTTTTGTAGTAGAAGCCCGGCGGCATCATGCTGCCGCCGACCTTGCCCAGGATGCCCATGACGTCATTATTGACGTTCGGCCAGCCGTTAGTGCTGGTGGCGACCAGGCCCGCGTACAGCGGCTGCTGGGTGGCACGCACGTTGGGGATCTGGGTGGCTTCGCTGGAGCCGATCTGCAGGATGGCGTTCGGCTCTTCGGTGCCTGCGGCGATGATCCCGCGTGGGCGCGAGTACTTGAAGCTACGGCCTACGATGTCGACGCCGTTGGCCAGCAACGCGGCGGCCAGGCTGTCACCGGCATAGCCCTGGTAGGTCTTGCCGTTGAAGGTGAAGTTCAGGACCTTGCTGCGGTCGATACGGCCGCCGCTGGCGAGGCGATAGGTCTGGCTCATACTTTTTCCCCTTGGCCTTTAGCGGTGGACGCTACGCTTGCGGCTTTGCCGCTGGCGGTCACTTGCGGCTTCTCGCCAATTTTGTAGGTTTCCAGAATTTCGTAGGTCACGGTGTCGCGGGTGACGTTGAAGTACTGGCGGCAGCCGGCAACGTGGTCCCACAGTTCGTGGTGAATACCGCGTGGGTTGTCACGGTAGAACATGTAGGTGCCCCACTCCTGGTCGGAGCAGGCGTTTGGGTCCAGCGGGCGGGCGATGTGTGCCTGGCCAGAGGCGTGGAACTCTTCTTCGGAGCGCAGCTCGCCGCAGTGGGGACAGAAAATATGCAACATGACGGTGTCTCCGGTTAGTGGGCGACGGCGGCGGCGCCGTGTTCGTCGATCAGTGCGCCGTTGTAGAAACGGTCCATGGAGAATGGCGCGGCCAGTGGGTGCATTTCGCCCGTGGCCAGGCTCGCGGCGAAGACGTTGCCCGAACCTGGGGTCGCCTTGAAGCCGCCAGTACCCCAACCGCAGTTGAAGAACATGTTCTTGACCGGGGTTTTGGTGATGATCGGGCAAGCGTCCGGCGAGGTGTCGACGATGCCGCCCCACTGGCGGTTCATGCGCACGCGCGAGAGGTTGGGGAACATCTCGACGATGGCCTGCAGGGTGTGCTCGATCACCGGGTACGAACCGCGCTGGCCATAGCCGACCCAGCTGTCGATACCGGCACCGATCACCAGGTCACCTTTGTCGGACTGGCTGATGTAGCCGTGTACGGCGTTGGACATGATCACCGAGTCGATGATCGGCTTGATCGGTTCCGATACCAGCGCTTGCAGCGGGTGCGATTCCAGCGGCAGGCGGAAGCCGGCGAGCTTGGCCATGTGCCCGGAGTTACCGGCGGTGACCACGCCCACACGTTTGGCGCCGATGAAGCCTTTGTTGGTTTCCACGCCGATGACCGCGCCGTTTTCCTTACGGAAACCGATCACTTCGGTCTGCTGGATCAGGTCCACGCCCAGGGCGTCGGCGGCACGTGCATAGCCCCAGGCCACAGCGTCGTGGCGGGCAACGCCACCACGGCGCTGAACGGTCGCGCCGAGGATCGGGTAGCGGGTGTTTTTCGAGCAGTCCAGGTACGGGATTTCGGCCGCGACCTGGGCAGTGTTGAGCAGCTCGCCATCCACGCCATTGAGGCGGTTGGCCGAAACGCGGCGCTCGGAGTCACGCATGTCCTGCAGGGTGTGGCACAGGTTGTAGACGCCACGCTGGGAGAACATCACGTTGTAGTTCAGGTCCTGGGACAGGCCTTCCCACAGCTTCATGGCGTGCTCGTACAGGTGCGCCGATTCGTCCCACAGGTAGTTGGAGCGCACGATGGTGGTGTTACGGGCAGTGTTGCCGCCGCCCAGGTAACCCTTCTCGATCACCGCGACGTTGGTGATGCCATGCTCCTTGGCCAGGTAGTAGGCCGTGGCCAGGCCATGGCCGCCACCGCCGACGATAACCACGTCGTAGACCTTTTTAGGGGTCGGCGTGCGCCACATGCGCTGCCAGTTCTCGTGGTGGCTGAGGGAGTGTTTGAAAAGGCCGAAGCCCGAATAGCGTTGCATGGTCGTTTACTCCACTCAGCGGTAAACAGGGAAGTCAGCGCACAGCGCCGCGACGTTCTTCGCCACATCGGCTTCGACGTCAGCGTCACCGAGGTTGTCGAGGATGTCGCAGATCCAACCGGCCAGGGCCACACATTGCGTGACCTTGAAGCCGCGAGTGGTGACAGCCGGGGTGCCGATGCGCAGGCCGGAGGTGACGAACGGCGACTGCGGGTCGTTCGGCACGGCGTTCTTGTTGACAGTGATGTGCGCGCGGCCCAGGGCGGCGTCGGCATCTTTGCCGGTCAGGCCCTGGCGAATCAGGCTGACCAGGAACAGGTGGTTGTCGGTGCCACCGGAAACCACGTCGTAGCCGCGGTCGACGAACACCTGGGCCATGGCCTGGGCGTTTTCGATGACTTGTTTCTGGTAGCTCTTGAACTCAGGTTCGAGTGCTTCCTTGAAGCACACGGCCTTGGCGGCGATCACGTGCATCAGCGGGCCGCCCTGGGCGCCTGGGAAAACGGCGGCGTTGAGCTTCTTCTCGATTTCTTCGTTGGCCTTGGCCAGGATCAGGCCGCCACGTGGCCCGCGCAGGGTCTTGTGGGTGGTGGTGGTGACCACATCGGCGAACGGGATCGGGTTGGGATACAGGCCAGCGGCAACCAGGCCGGCAACGTGTGCCATGTCGACGAACAGCAGTGCGCCCACTTTGTCAGCGATGGCACGGAAGCGTGGGAAGTCCAGGGTCTTGGAGTAGGCCGAGAAACCGGCAACGATCATCTTCGGCTTGTGCTCGACAGCCAGGCGTTCGACTTCGTCGTAGTCGATCAGGCCGGTATTGGTGTCGATGCCGTATTGCACTGCGTTGTACAGCTTGCCCGAGGACGACACTTTGGCGCCGTGGGTCAGGTGGCCGCCGTGGGCCAGGCTCATGCCCAGGATGGTGTCACCGGCCTGCAGCAGGGCCAGGTAGACGGCACCGTTGGCCGAGGAACCGGAGTGCGGCTGAACGTTGGCGTAATCGGCACCGAACAGTTGCTTGGCGCGCTCGATGGCCAGCGCCTCGACTTTGTCGACGTGCTCGCAGCCACCGTAGTAGCGCTTGCCTGGGTAACCTTCAGCGTACTTGTTGGTCAGGCCGCTGCCCTGGGCCTGCATGACGCGCTTGCTGGTGTAGTTCTCCGAAGCGATCAGTTCGATGTGATCTTCCTGACGCTGTTCTTCGGCATTCATCGCCGCCAGCAGTGCATCGTCATAACCCTGGATCTGGTCTTGCTTGCTGAACATCGTGTATCTCCCGGCAGCGATCGTTTTTTGTCGTAGGGCACTGTGGCCCTTTGTGGCGATGGTATGACTGGCCGGGGTGGGTCAGATGCCTGCGCACGCCTTGCAATGGCGCGTTTACGACATTGGTTGCGCAAGAGGGGCAAGCGCTGGCCTCGCGTTGAACGCGGGGAGCGCCGCTCGACCGCGCGGATGCTCAACTGAGGGATGCATGCAAGCGTCCTGGATGCATCGGGTGGTGAGCATAACGAGCAACGCCCGAGGCTCTAACAAATGTGGCCGTAGCTGAAGTTTCATAAGTTGTAAATCAAACAGATAGGATTTACTCCAAAGAATGCTGCAAGGCCATTGTTTTATTACGCCTAACGCGCAATTAACAAGTTAGGCAAATCCCGTTGAGGCCCGCGCAAAACTGACATTTTTGACAGTTCAATATCGGCGCCAGTGTTCATACACTGTACTGCGTGGGGCCATATCGGCATCAGCGGATAGAGGATGGCAGTTCTTTATGACCCGCCTATCAATCCTACGTTCGAGAGGACATCGTAATGATCGACGATATTGAATTCTTCTATATGAATGCTCCCATCACCGACCCTGATGTAAAAACGCTTCTGATGCATTCAACCGATACGGACTCCCATCCACAATATGTAATTTCGTCCCCTATCGTTCATCGCGTAACGATAAACGACGAACAAATTACATGGGAGCTGAACTCGGTTTACTCCATGCCTGACCACGGTGCACAGCAACCGTCTCAGCAGGTACAACACCATCGTCCGCCCAAACAAGGCGAAACTGGAGTAGTGGTTATTAAAGGGCTCCTCGGCGAGCCTGCATATGAAATGGATGATGGTCCTCTGGCCGACACCTTCTTGCGGTTGAAGACCGGCTCGGTATACCAGGAAGATGGCCAGTACTTCCAGATTGCCGTCCGCCAAATCGTCGTCGTCCCGCCCGCGTATGCATCGCTCGTAGTGCTTGTTCGACCTTTGAGCTGACCCTAGGGGCTTACCGGTATAGCGAACGGGGTAACCCAGACCCCCATTGTCTGCCAACGTACAACTTGTATAGGCAAGCTGCGAAGCGATGGTTTAGAGTGCGATTCTGCGCCGTACACAGGACCGTGTGATGACAGACAAAAGCCAACAATTCGCCAGCGACAACTATTCCGGTATCTGCCCCGAAGCCTGGGCCGCGATGGAAAAGGCCAACCTCGGCCACGACCGCGCCTACGGCGACGACCAGTGGACCGAGCGCGCCTCGGAATACTTCCGCAAGCTGTTTGAAACCGACTGCGAAGTTTTTTTCGCCTTCAACGGCACTGCCGCCAACTCCCTGGCCCTGGCCTCGCTGTGCCAGAGCTACCACAGCGTGATCTGCTCCGAGACCGCCCACGTCGAAACCGACGAGTGCGGCGCGCCGGAGTTCTTCTCCAACGGCTCCAAACTGCTGACCGCAGGCAGCGTCAATGGCAAGCTGACGCCCGAATCGATTCGCGAAGTGGCGCTCAAGCGTCAAGACATCCATTACCCCAAACCGCGGGTGGTCACCATCACCCAGGCCACCGAGGTGGGGACCGTCTACCGCCCTGACGAGCTCAAGGCCATCAGTGCCACCTGCAAGGAGCTGGGCCTGAACCTGCACATGGACGGCGCACGCTTCACCAACGCCTGCGCGTTCCTCGGCTGCAGCCCAGCCGAGCTGACCTGGAAGGCAGGCGTCGATGTTCTGTGCTTTGGCGGTACCAAGAACGGCATGGCGGTGGGCGAGGCGATCCTGTTCTTCAACCGCCAGCTGGCCGAAGACTTCGACTACCGCTGCAAACAGGCCGGGCAGTTGGCTTCGAAGATGCGCTTTTTGTCGGCGCCGTGGGTGGGCTTGCTGGAAGATGGCGCCTGGTTACGTCATGGCGGCCACGCCAACCAATGCGCGCAGTTGCTGGCATCGCTGGTCGCTGACCTGCCGGGGGTAGAATTGATGTTCCCGGTAGAGGCCAACGGGGTGTTCCTGCAAATGCCGGAGCCTGCGATTGAAGCACTGCGGGCCAAGGGCTGGCGGTTCTATACCTTCATTGGCAGTGGTGGCGCGCGGTTCATGTGCTCGTGGGATACCGAGCAAGAGCGGGTGCGTGAGCTGGCGGCGGATATCCGTAGCATCATCGGCGCCTGACAGAGGGCTGAGGGGGTTTCGCTCTCTTTTTGCGACACGAGGCAGCTCCTGCAGGGGGCGCGCGATCTAGGGGCTTGGCTTGGGAATTTCTGCACCACAAAAAATCCCAAGCCAAGCCCCCGGAGCGTCTCCGTGTCGCAAAAACCCCACACACCCGCTCCAGCAACCTAAAGCTTGAACCCACCCATCTGCCGCGCGAGGTCATCGGCCAGTGTGCGCAACGCTTGGCACTGCTCACGGCAACCCTGTACCTCGGCAGCGGTGTCCCGCGCCAGGTCGGAAATGCCCTGAACCGTCCGGTTGATCTCTTCGGTCACCGCCGACTGTTCTTCGGTTGCCGTTGCCACCTGATGATTCATGTCGCTGATGTGTTCAACCTGATCGGTAATCGCGCCCAGCGATGCCCCAGTACGCTGGCTCGACGCCACACCACTGCCGGTCGCGCGCTGCCCGGCCTGCATCGAGCTCACGGCAGAGCCTGCGCCTTGCTTCAGGCGCTGAATCATCTGCTGCACCTCATCGGTGGACAGTTGCGTGCGCCGGGCCAGGGTACGCACTTCATCGGCCACCACAGCAAACCCACGGCCCATGTCCCCTGCCCTGGCCGCCTCGATGGCGGCATTCAAGGCCAGCAGGTTGGTCTGTTCGGAAATACTACGAATCACCGCTAATACTTCGTCGATCGAGGCAACTTCGTCGGCCAACTGGCTCACCGCTTCGGCAGCCATGCCGATATCACCTGACATACCCTCGATACCCTCGATGGAGCGCCGCACCACTTCGCGCGCCTGCAACGCTTCATCCCGCGCCGATTGCGACGCCTGGGCCGCATCACCGGCATTACGGGCAATGTCCTGCACGGTCAGGCCCATCTCGTGCACCGCGGTGGCAACCATTTCGGTCATTTCCTGCTGACGCCCGGAGCGCTCAGCAGTGTTATCCACTACCTGGGCCACCTGGGCGACAGCTTGATGCAGGCGTTCGCTGGTATGCAGCACCTCGCCGATCAGGCCACGCTGGCTGTCGAGGAAACGGTTGAACCCCCGCGCCAGGTCACCCAGTTCATCCTGGCGGGCATCGTCCAAACGATGACTGAGGTCGCCGCTGCCGCTGCCAATCTGCACCAGCGCATCGGTGACCCGCCGAATAGGCCTGACCAGGCCGCGCGCCAGCAGTACCACCAGCAGTAGCGACGCCAGTGCAACCGCGCCACCGATCAGGCTGGTCAGCCACACCGCCTGGCGCATTGGCGCGTAGATTTCCGTTTCCGGCACCTCGGCCACCAGTGTCCAGTTCAAGTCCCGCAGCGGTAGGCCAAGGGCCACATAGGTCTGGCCATCACGGCTGAAGCGGCTGCTCTGCAGCTTGCCCGCCGAAGCCATCAAGGTCTGCGCTGCCTCACTGCCAACCTGCTCTGCAAGCTGGCGCTTACCGCTTAAAGCGTTATCCGGATGCACCTGAATCAGGCCGTCGTTGCGCACCAGAAACACCTTGCCGTGCTGGCCAAAGGTGAAGTCGTGAATCAGCTGGGACAACTCGCTCATGCGCAGCCCCATACCCGCCACCCCCACCAACTGCCCGTCCTTTTCCACGCGGTAGTCGATGAACAGCGCAAGCTCGCCGGTAGCGCCGTCGATATCGATATTGACCAGGCGCTCGGCACCGCTATCGATGTACCCATAAAACCAGGAATCTTTGGGGTTGCTGCGGCTCAGGGTGCGGTCCAGCCCCTTTTCGCTGTAGTAGTGCCCCGTGGCGGTGGCAGCGAACATGGTGGTGAAGGCCTGGTTGCGCTGCCGTGACGCTTGCAGGTATTCGATGAAGCCGGGAGCCTGGGCAGGGTTTTCACCGCCGGCGAGCCAGTCTCGCAGCAAGGTGTTGCCAGCGATGTCGGCTGCTGCCACCAAGGGCTTGCCGAGCATGTGCTCGATGTCGTTGCGGATTGCTTCGATGCTGGCCGGCAACGCCGTGTCCACCAGATACCGTTCGGTCAGGCGGTTGAGCGTCAGCGTGAAGATGATCACCACCACCAGAATACTGGCCAGCAGGGCAGCGCCCATGCTCGCAATCAATTGCCACTGGATACTGCTACGCCAGATACGCATACCCCGCCCCCGCACATTATTGTTTTGCGCGAAGTGTATACGATCTCGTATGCAATTAATCCACTGATCCAGGACAATGGGGCCGCCATGCGGCCCCCAAGCGGGTCAGGACTCAGCGATAGTCTTGACGATGGCGTCGACCGTGGCATCGATCTGCGCCTGGGTTCGCGCCAATGTCTGTTGGTGCTCTTGCTGCTGGGCAATTTGCTTGGAACACAGATTCAATGCAGCAAGCACCAGCAACTTGTCGCCGATCAAGGTGGGGTAGGAACGCTTGGTTTCGGCCAGAGCGGTATTGAGCATTCGCACGGCCTGGGCCAAGGTTTCTTCCTGGCCTTCGGGCGCCTTGATCGAATAGTCGTTGCCAAGAATAGACACGACATTGATCGGCTGCGCTTGCAGTCTCATGCGCCAACGACACCTGCGCTGGCGCGCTCGACCAGCGCCTGGATACGGGCGGCGGTGGCGCCTTGCTTCTCTTCCTGCTCCATCAGCGACAGCTGCAGGGTTTCGTTCTCTTCTTTGGCCTGGGCCAGTTCCTGGCCGAGGGTGGTGTTCTGCTCGGTGAGTTGAGCGTTTTTCTGCATCAGGTCGCTGACCAGTTGCTCGAGTTGATTCAGGGAGGTTTCCAGCATGGGTATATCTCGGGTTGTTGCAAAGGGCGCACACGATAAAGAAAAGCGTGAGCCCCCGCCATTAAATATCGGATTCTCAAGGTTTCTTCACCGCAGATTGACAGGGTATCGCGCCCCTTGTTCCGACCTGGATCAACCGCCGGTCAGTTAAGCCGTGGCTTATTCAACCCAACCACGGCCCGGCCGATCAGTAATCGATGCGCACATCCCCTTTAGGCACGCTGCAGCACGACAGGATGTAGCCTTCGGCTTCGTCGTCCTCGGTGATACCACCGTTGTGCTCCATCTCCACTTCGCCACCCAGCTTGAGTACCTTGCAAGTGCCGCAGATACCCATGCCGCAGGCTTTGGGGATCATCAACCCTACCTTGGCCGCCGCTGCATGCACGGTCTCGCCAGGGGCTACGCGGATGCTCTTGTCGCTGCCGATGAACTCCACCAGGTTGAGCTGCGATACATCCAGCTCCGGCGCATCGGCAGCCTGCTCGGCGTGCTCCACCGCATCGGCCTTGGCCTCTGGCGGTGTAGCCCCGAACGATTCTTCGTGGTAGTTGCTCATGTCGAAGCCGACCGCTTCGAGCATGCGCTTGACCGCATTCATATAGGGTGTCGGGCCGCAGCAGAACACCACGCGCTCCATGTAGTCCGGCGCGATCAGTTCCATCAGGCGTTGGTTGAGGTAGCCGCGATAGCCGGCCCACGGCTCACCCAGGCCGTGCTTCTCGCACACGATGTGCAGGCTGAAGTTGGGAATGCGCGAGGCCATCTGCTCCAGCTCGCGATGGAAGATGATGTCTTTCGGCGAACGGGCGCTGTGCACGAACACCATGTCGACATTGGCGTTGGTGTCATAGAACCAGCGCGCCATCGACATCACCGGGGTAATGCCGACACCGCCGGACAGGTACAGCACCTTGGCGCCAGGGAAGTCGATGGCGTTGAACAGGCCCACCGGGCCGTGCACCGGCAACTCGGCGCCCTCGTGCATGGTGTCGTGGAGGAAGTTGGACACCAGCCCGCCCGGCACGCGCTTGACCGTGATCGAGAAACTGTAAGGCACCGACGGCGAGCTTGAGATGGTGTACGAGCGCATCACCGGCTTGCCTTCGATTTCCAGCTCCAGGGTGACGAACTGCCCTGGCTTGAAGAAGAACATGATGGGCTGGTCGGCCATGAAGCAGAAGGTGCGCACGTCCCAGGTCTCCTGGATGACCTTGACGCAGCGCACGATGTGGCGGCCGTTGGCCCAGGTCTGAGTGGTGACCGGATTGAGGAAGGTATCAGACATGTTCATCTCCAGCGGCCGACGATTGGCCTTTTTATGGCTGGGATGATGCGCAAGCTTGCGACGACGTACATTCCTGCCAGCGACATCGGCGTGCTTATCGCGACCAGCCCCGCACTACAAGGGCTGGCGCGTCGTAATTCAAATCGGCCATGTCGCCCATGGATACGGTTCGCGGCGCCTTCGGACGCACACTCCACGGCAAAACAATCCGCTGTTTTTCAACAGACAGCCTTGCGGCACCACCACAACGATTAGCCACCTTTTGCCGGCCGCACACGGCCCCGAGGAATACACGATGGACGTCACCGCAACCCTGAGCCTGGGCGATCCACTGGAACCTGCACGCAAGGCCACTGCCGAGATGCTGCAGACCCGCGAGCGTACCTACTCGCTGCCCCAGCCGTTCTACAACGACGAGCGTCTGTTCCAGATCGACATGCAGGAGATCTTCCAGAAAGAATGGTTGATCGCTGGCATGACCTGCGAGATCCCGGCCAAGGGCAACTACATCACCCTGCAGATCGGCAACAACCCGATCCTGGTGGTGCGCGGTGCCGAAGGCAAGGTGCATGCCTTCCATAACGTGTGCCGCCACCGCGGCTCGCGCCTGTGCGTCAGCGATAAAGGCAAGGTGGCCAAGCTGGTTTGCCACTACCACCAATGGACCTACGAACTGGACGGCAGGCTGCTGTTCGCCGGCACCGAGATGGGCGCCGACTTCGACATGAAGCAGTACGGCCTCAAGCCTGTGAACGTGAAGGTCGCTGGGGGTTACATCTTCATCAGCCTGGCGCAAAACCCGCCAGCGATCGACGAGTTCCTAGCCACCCTGGACCATTACATGGAACCGTACGACATGGAGAACACCAAGGTGGCGGTGCAAACCACCTTGATGGAAAAGGCCAACTGGAAGCTGGTGCTGGAAAACAACCGCGAGTGTTACCACTGCTCAGGCTCCCACCCAGAGCTGCTGCAAACCCTGCTGGAGTGGGACGACACCAACGACCCGCGTGCCGACCAGGCCTTCAAGGACCACGTGGCCGCCTCTGCCGCCGCCTGGGAAGCCGAGAAGATCCCTTACCTGCACAAAAGCCATGGTCTGCGTAACCGCATCGTGCGCATGCCGCTGCTCAAGGGCACCGTGTCGATGACCATGGACGGCAAGCAGGCTTGCCAGAAGCTGATGGGCCGGATCAAGAACCCAGACCTGGGCTCGATGCGTATCCTGCACCTGCCGCACTCCTGGAACCACTGCATGGGCGACCACATGATCGTGTTCACCGTGTGGCCGATCAGCGCGCAAGAAACCATGGTCACCACCAAATGGCTGGTGCACAAGGATGCCGTCGAAGGTGTGGACTACGATCCAGAGCGCATGCGCAAGGTGTGGGACGCGACCAACGACCAGGACCGCCGGCTGGCCGAAGAGAACCAGCGTGGCATCAACTCCACCGCCTACCAGCCTGGGCCGTATTCGAAAACTTACGAGTTCGGCGTGGTGAACTTCATTGACTGGTACAGCAATCGCATGCTGGCCAATCTTGGCGCTGAACCTGCTCCGTACCTGACAGAGGTGAAGGCTCAGTAACCTGGGCAGCATCGCACATCACGGAGGGTTCGTGATGTGCGACACAGCTCAGGGCGTTGATACAGCGGACCTGAGAATGGCTTGGCCTTTATGCCCCTTTCTATTCAGATGGATTTTCGGATCCTCTGCATCTGCCCCTTGCCCGACATGTCCGAGTTAGGTGGTTGCGAAAATTTCCGTGAAACATAGGCCTCATCACCACTCCCTGAGGACAGCTGTGCAGGAGCAGACCGCTGGGACACATTTGGAGAATCAGAGTTATAGGACAGACCACTCGTCATACTTGGCCGAAAACCTGGAGGATCAGGCATCTGCGGAAGTGGGGTTGGTGGCGGCGCCGATGGGGCCGGCCTACTCACCATATGATCCGTGCCCTTCGCTTTCATACCTATCAGACTACGTAAGTTGCCAGTCACATTCTCGTAGATCTGGTTTCGCCCGACATAGAATGCTTTTGCGAGCTGAAGGACATGGCCTGTGCCTGCGACAACAACACCGACGTTGGATACGAACGTCCCCGGACCCCAACCCGCCGCTTGGGCCGTTGCGCCTGCTATGGACAATGCTCCTCCCCCAAAGGTGAGCCGGGAGATGAGTATCTCCAGCCCAGTAGAGGGGACCTTGCTCACCAAGGATTTAACCACCGAGACACTGCCGAAGCTCGCCGTCATGATCCGTTGGGTGAATGCCGAAATAGTTATCGGTGAATGGCCCGAGGGGTCCCGAGCGTTGACTGGATCACGATAGACATATGCATTGATGCCACCCAGCCCAAATGGGCTGAGATCATCCGGGGAATGGAACCGCATCAAGTGCGGATTGTAAGTTCGGTAGCCCTGGCCCAAGTGGTAGCAACCGGTCACTGGATCACGGTTTTCTCCGGTGAACCCTGTGATCAGGCAATCGCTGCTGGCAAGCGCGCCATACACCGTATAACGCCGAGTGATGCCGCTCTCGCCAGCTAGGACCGTACATTGCCTATCTACCGCCAGACACCGCGTTTTCGTGGCCATGCCGGCTCTCGCTGGAAAGATGACAGCCCCAATACTAAGCCCTGCACCGCCCCACCAGAACTGGCAAAAATATCAGGTCCTTTAGCCAAACCCGTGATCAAACAGCCTTACTGAATCACAAAGATGTTTCCCTGATGGAGATTGTCGTCACGGGTTCAGCCTCGGATGATTGCCGCGCACCCCAATTACGCCAAGCGTCCGTCGCAGCGTTGTACGCCGCCCTGATATGCATGCCCAAGACCCCGGCCCCGCGCCACAAATAGGTCGCCCCCTCAACCGCCATCCTGGCGCCTGTGACTTCATAAACAGTCTCCCACGCCACCCTACCCGCTGACACGCCTGGCCGCCCCACCCCACGCCAAACCGCCTGTGCAACTCCGCTATTGGAGAACATGCCACCCGCAATATTGCCGAGCACATTGCTCATACCCAAGCGTTGGCTGGTACTGGTCAACACATTACTCACCGACCCGCTTTGGATAGGGGCTGCTACCGCGCTCCCAACGCCCAGCACGCCTGTCCAGGCGAAAGCAATGTTACCTACACGTTGGCTGAAGCTCGGCTTAACCAAAAGAGTGCCCGAATGCTGGCTTTCCAGCCGATTGACCACATTTCTCGCCGTGCGTAACACGGCCCCACCCGCCGTTACCGTACTTGAAAGCACTCTGACGCCGGTTATCAAGTGGCTTAGCCAGCTCGCGCCACTGGGGTCTACCCGGTTGACTGGGTCACCAGCGCAGTAGGCATAGGCATTCAGCCCGCCTGTGGAAAAGGGACTGAGAGAGTCAGGGGAGTGAAAACGCATCAGCACCGGGTTATAGGTTCGTCGGCCATTACCCAGGTGGTAGCCGCCAACGTGAGAATCGAACAATTGGCCAGTGAAAGCCAGGCATCCACCATCGATCGCCCGGTACGCCCCATACGGCGAATAGGCCCTCGAAACTCCCCGGCCCTGGATACATGTGGCCTTTAGCGTGCCGTGCATGATCGATGCTCAAGCGATAATCTTTGGTAAACCTATCCAACTCGAGCATTTTCGACAACTGGCAGAATTGCTAGGTATGCAGGACTTATACACAGCGCTTGCAGCACTTAACTTCATTGTTTCCGCTGCCGGAGATACCATGCTCCCACACACCTGATCATAATTTGATCAAATCCGCGCAACCCTGATGTGGTGAGGGCTACAGCCTACTTCGTACATCTTGTCCACAGAGACACCAACAGACTTTGTGAACAACGATCACGCTAACCACCACGCACCTGTGGATAAGCGCTTTGTGAACCGTAATTTTATCTTTGACCAGCATTTCACTGCCCTTTGATCATTTTTTGATCGATTCTCCCCAAGCCTCGCTCTTAAGGGCTCGCAGTCGCTACTGAACAGATTATCCACAGACCGGCTAACAGCGATTGTGGGTAAAAAACTTCGGGTATCGCGCCATTAGCGGATAAGGGCTATGGCCTGTGAATAAAGCGCTTTGGTGCGTGACGGCTACTCAGATCGAGTCCACCCAGCCTCAGCCAAATGAAACCAAGCGCACACAGGCCGCTCATCAATCCCTAACCACACATTCAGCGTAGAACGCCTTCTTCTACCAGCAGCTTGAGGATCGCCTCGGCACCTTCCTGCGGGGAAACATCCTTCAGCACCTTACCGCCACCACCGCTTGCTTTGGCCGTTGCGGCTTTCATCCGGTCGGCCCCGCTCTTGGCCTTGATCACCTTCAAGCGCTTGGGCCGAGGGCGGGCTGGTTGCAACTGAGCATCGGCCAACAGTTCGTCCTCGACAATCGCAACGTCACGCGCCGCCAATACCCCCCGCCGCGCAGGGCCAAAGGCGCTTTGCCGTGGTTTGGGTGCTGCGTTATCCACAGTCGCCAGCAGCGGCAGGCGTACCTTCAGCCGCCTGCGCTGGCCGCGTGGCAGCGCTTGCAGCACTTGAGCAGTCCCATTGTCGATCGACTCCACCTCAGCCAACCCCACAATCAGGGGCCAGCCAAGCTTTTCCGCCAATAGAAACGGCAGCATGCCCGAACCTTCCCCGGTTTCAGCCTGGCTACCGGTCAGCACTAACTGGGCGCCAGCATCGCGCAGGTAATCGCCCAGCACGCCCAGCACATCCGCACCGACTGGCTGTTCCAGCACGTCCAGATGCTCCAGGCCCATGCCCAGGTAGGCACGCAGGGCCTCTTGCTTAGGGTCGCCGGCATGCACCACCTGCAAGTTATCCCCAGCCAACTGCAAGCCCAGTTCCACCGCGCGGGAATCCTGTTCGGCGCGGCGGGCGCGACCGGAGCTTGGGTGTGCGCCGATGGATACCAGGCTGATCACTTTCGTACTCATGCTCGTGCCCTTATGCCGCGTCGCGCTGGCCGCCGCTGCGGTAGTTGTCCACAGCTTCGATCAGTGCCTGGAGAATCGCCGAACTGTCGCCAATCACCGACAGGTCAGCCCGTTTGATCATGTCGCAGCCAGGGTCCATGTTGATCGCCACCACCTTGTCGCAGGCACCGATGCCCTGCAGGTGCTGGATCGCGCCAGAGATACCCACAGCCACATAGACTCGTGCTGTAACCCAGGTACCGGTGGCACCGACTTGGCGGTTACGCGGCATGAAGCCGTCGTCCACCGCCACCCGCGAGGCGCCTTCGGTCGCGCCCAAGGCGGCGGTGGCCTTGTGGTACAGGTCCCAGTCCTTGACGCCGTTGCCACCGGAAACAATGAACTCGGCTTCAGCCATGGCGATGGTCGCAGGGTCCACTGCCACAGCGCCCAAGTCCTCGATACGCGGCAGGCTGCGCACTACGCTTGTGGACAACTCCACCGGCAACGCTTCGTGACGGGTTTCACTGACTGGCTCGGCACACTCCGCCGCGCCCAGGATCAGGCGTGGTACGGCGCGCTGCAGATCTTGCTGGCCGGCACCGGCACGGCCGATGCACTGGCCGTCCTTGACCTGCCAGACCCGCGTGGCCGGGCGTTCGCCCAGGGCCGCGCCAAGGCGCCGGCCCAGTTCGCCGCCACCTGTGCGGCTGTCGGGCAATAGCCAATGCTGTGGGGCGAACTGGTTGTCCACAGCGCGCAGCCCCTGCACCAGCTGCTCCGGTGCATAACCTTCAAACTGCTCGCCTTCAAGGACCAGCAGGCGATCGACACCGGCTGTGGAAAAGTTGCTTTCCTTATGTTCCCCAAACACCACCGCCAGCACTGCGCCGTCGCTGCCGGCCAGGCCATGGGCCAAGCCGAGCAAGTCGCGGTCGTGGCTGCTCAAGCGGCCGCCGATCATATCCGGCACCACGGCAACGTAGAACGCAGGCGCTGGCACTTGGTGCAGCGGCAGTTGCACTTCGGCAGCCGCCGTACGCCGCCCACCAACACCGGTACCCTGCTGGGCGCCGCTGCGGTCGATACGTTTTAGGCCGGCCGGGCCGATGAACCCGGCGGCGATGGCATGGGGGTTCTTGCGGATCAGGCCGTTGGGGCCCATCCAGCGGGTCTGTTGCGTCTGCATCGCCGCGTGCAGCGGATGCAGACGGTTACGGGCGATCCACTCGGCGCGTGGATCGCGGCGGATGATGTCGCTCATCAATGCACCTCCGCAGGTTCGCGTTTAACCGTTGGCGGCTTTGGGGCCGCAGGCGTTTGCTCTTCGAGCAGCACATCGGCCACCAGCTCGGCGAGGTCCTTGATCTGTGGGCGCGGCTCCACCACACCTTCGAGCATCGCAGTGCACTGCGGGCAACCCACGGCCACCAGCTCGGCCTTGGTTTCGCGGATGTCGTCCATGCGCATGTCCGGAATCCGCTGCTTGCCAGGGATGTCGGTGATCGGCGCGCCGCCGCCGCCGCCACAGCAACGGGAACGGAAACCTGAGCGTTGCATTTCGCGTACCTCGATACCCAGCGCCTTGAGCACTTCGCGCGGCGCTTCGTACTCACCGTTGTAACGGCCCAGGTAGCACGGGTCGTGGTAGGTGACACTGCCGCCCTTGTGCTTGCCGAGGTTCAACTTGCCGGCCGCAATCAGTTCAGCGATGTAGGTGCTGTGGTGCTGCACCTGGTACTCACCGCCCAATGCGCCGTACTCGTTCTTCAGTACGTGGAAGCTGTGCGGGTCGCAGGTGACGATGCGCTGGAACTTGTACTTGGCCATGGTCTGGATATTGCGCTTGGCCAGTTGCTGGAAGGTCGCTTCATCGCCCAGGCGGCGCGCCACGTCACCGCTGTCGCGTTCCTCCAAGCCAAGCACGGCAAAGTCGACGCCGGAGGCCTTGAGCACCTTGACGAACGAACGCAGGGTGCGCTGGTTGCGCATGTCGAAGGCACCGTCACCGACCCAGAACAGCACTTCGGTAGCCTGCACCTGCGACAGCAGCTGCAGGTTGAGGTCGGCCGCCCAGTTCATCCGCCCACCGGGGGCGAAGCCGCCGGGGTTGTCGGTGGCGATGAGGTTGTCCAGCACTTCGGCGCCCTTGTTCGGGGTCGCACCCTTTTCCAGGGTGAGGTGGCGGCGCATGTCGACGATGGCATCGACGTGCTCGATCATCATCGGGCATTCCTCGACGCAAGCGCGGCAGGTAGTGCACGACCACAGCGTCTCGGCGTCGACCAGGCCATTGACGATTGGCTGATGTGGGTTGCCGCTGTGCTCGCCAATCGGCTTGCCAGGATACGGGCTGCCGGCAAAGTTGGCATCGCTGCCGCCGGCCAGGCCGATGACCATGTCCTGAATGAGTTTTTTTGGGTTCAGCGGCTGGCCTGCAGCGAACGCCGGGCACATGGCTTCACATTTGCCGCACTGCACACAGGCGTCGAAACCGAGCAGCTGGTTCCAGGTGAAGTCCACCGGTTTTTCCACACCCAAGGGCGCGTTCGGGTCTTCCAGGTCCAGTGGCTTGAGGCCGGTGGAGCGGCCGCCGCCGAAGCGCTCGGCGCGGCGGTGCCAGGCCAGGTGCAGGGCACCTGCGAAGGCGTGCTTCATCGGGCCGCCCCAGGTCATGCCGAAGAACAGCTCCGACACACCCCACAGCACGCCCAGGCCAAGAATGGCCACCATGACCCAGCCGCCAGTGTTGGCCGGCAGGATACCGGCAACCGGCAAAGTGGCGATGAAGAAGCTTGCGGCAAACACTAGCAGGCTCTTGGGCAACCGCATCCACGGGCCCTTGGACAGGCGCGAAGGCGGGTTCAGGCGGCGTTTGAAGACGAAGATGGCGCCGCTGAACATGATCACCGTGGCGATCAACAGGGCGTAGCCGAGTATCTTGCTCTGCAGGCCGAACCCATGCACCAGGATCGCCAGCACGGCCGACAAGACAAAGCCACCAGCGGTGGCCACGTGGGTGTTGGACATGTACTTGTCGCGCTCGACCACATGGTGCAAGTCCACCAGGTAGCGCCGCGGCATGGCCAGAAGGCCGCCGATCAGGTTGACCTTGGATGGCCGGCCACGCCGCCACATGCGCACCCGGCGCAGGGCACCGAGCACTGCCAGGCCAAGGGCAGCGAACAGCAAAATGGGTAGAAGGGTGTTCAACATGGGAGGCTCCCACAACAGCTGAATTCTTGCGCCGCCTCAAGGGCTACGCGGACCCCTGTAGGAGCGAGCGAAGCTCGCGATAGCGCCCGAACAGACAACCCGGGTGCCAAGGCTGACGCCATCGCGAGCTACGCTCGCTCCTACAGGGGGGCCAGTCCCGCCTCTAGAGAGGCGGAGCGATCAGAAGTCCTTGCACAGGCGCAAAGCGTCGTAGATCGCCGCATGCACGTTGCGTTGGGCCACGCAGTCACCGATGCGGTACAGCAGGTAACCTTCGCCCGGCTGGCTAAGGATCGGCTGTGGCTTGATGGCGAACAGCGCTTCCACGTCGATCTGGCCCTTGTTACGCGAACCTTCCTTCAGCGCGTAATACAGTTGCTCGTCCGGGCGCACGCCGTTCTCCACCACCACCTGGTCGACCACGCGCTCTTCCTTGGCCCCGGTGTATTCGTTCTCCAGCACCGCCACCAGCTTGTCGCCCTCGCGGTAGACCTTTTCCAGCATCATGTCGCCGGTCATGATCACTTCTTTGGGGTACATGCTGCGGTAGTAGGTCGGGAAGGTAGTACCGCCCATGGCCACACCCGGCTTGATGTCGTCGGTGACGATCTCGACCTGGCTGCCCTTGTCGGCGATGAAGTCTGCCACCGACATACCGGTGAATTCGCAGATGGTGTCGTACACCAGCACGTTCTTGCCCGGCGCGACCTTGCCATCGAGCACATCCCAGCTGCTGACCACCAGCCCTTCGGCGGCGCCCCAGTGCTCGTTCTGCTCCAGGTAAGAATGCCCACCGACGGCCAGCACGATGATGTCCGGCCGCAGGTCCTGAATGGTCGCCACGTCTGCGGCGGTGCCCAGGCGCAGGTCGACCTTCAGGCGGGCGAACTCCAGCTGGTACCAACGCGTGATACCGGCAATCTGGTCGCGCTGCGGGGCCTTGGCGGCGATGGTGATCTGCCCGCCGATCTGGTCTTTCTTCTCGAACACGGTCACATCGTGGCCGCGCTCGGCCGCCACACGGGCCGCTTCCATACCGGCAGGGCCGGCACCGACGATGACGACCTTGCGCTTGGGCCCGGTGGTCTTCTCGATGATGTGCGGCACGCCCATGTATTCACGGGAAGTCGCGGCGTTCTGGATGCACAGCACATCCAGGCCCTGGTACTGGCGGTCGATGCAGTAGTTGGCACCGACGCACTGCTTGATCTGGTCCACCTGGCCCATCTTGATCTTGGCGATCAGGTGCGGGTCGGCGATGTGCGCGCGGGTCATGCCGACCATGTCGACGTAGCCGCCTTCCAGAATACGCGTGGCCTGGTTCGGGTCTTTGATGTTCTGCGCGTGCAGCACCGGCACCTTGACCACTTCCTTGATGCCCGCCGCCAGGTGCAGGAATGGCTCTGGCGGGTAGCTCATGTTGGGAATGACGTTGGCCAGGGTGTTGTGGGTGTCGCAACCGGACCCCACCACGCCGATGAAGTCGATCATGCCGGTGGCATCGTAATAGGCGGCGATCTGCTTCATGTCCTCGTGGCTGAGGCCATCGGGGTGGAACTCGTCGCCGCAGATACGCATGCCCACGCAGAAGTCGTCACCCACTTCGGCGCGCACGGCCTTGAGCACTTCCAGGCCGAACTTCATGCGGCCTTCGAAGCTGCCGCCCCACTCGTCGGTACGCTTGTTGACCCGCGGGCTCCAGAACTGGTCGATCATGTGCTGGTGCACAGCCGACAGCTCAACGCCGTCCAGGCCACCTTCCTTGGCACGCCGCGCGGCTTGCGCGTAGTTGCCGATCACGCGCCAGATCTCTTCTGGCTCGATGGTTTTGCAGGTGGCGCGGTGCACCGGTTCACGGATACCCGACGGCGACATCAGGGTCGGCCAGTTGAAGCCGTCCCAACGCGAGCGACGGCCCATGTGGGTAATCTGGATCATGATCTTGGCGCCATGCTTGTGCATGGCGTCAGCGAGGTTCTGGAAGTGCGGGATGATGCGGTCGGTCGAAAGGTTGACCGACGACCACCATTCCTGCGGGCTATCGATGGCCACTACCGACGAGCCGCCACAAATGGCCAGGCCGATACCTCCCTTGGCCTTCTCTTCGTAGTACTTCACATAGCGGTCGGTGGTCATGCCGCCGTCAGTGGCGTAGACCTCGGCGTGCGCAGTGCTGAGCACGCGGTTGCGGATGGTCAGTTTGCCGATCTGGATCGGCTGGAACATTGCTTCGAATGCCATGACGCTCTCTCCGGCTTACAACGGCTTGACGACGAACAGGCCATCTTCGTGGCCTTCTTCCGAACCGCCATAGACCTGTTCGGCCACGGTGCGGATAGAGCTGCCGCGGGCAGCGAGAATCTGGTCCATGGCACCGGCGAACCAGCCAGTGAACATGTAGTCGACCTTGCGCCCGCACTTGCCATAGACGTACACGAACGCCGAGTGCTTGAGCTTGACGCTGCAGGTGCCTTTATCCAGGTCGATGTCCTGGATCTCGAACAGGCCCCAGCCACGTTGGCTCAGGCGCTTCATGTAATGCTCGAACACCGCTACGCCTTCCAGGCCATGGCATTCAGCTTCTTTCTCGCACCAGTGCCAGGCGGACTTGTAGCCGGCTTTGTAGAGGATCTCGGCATAGGCGTCGGCGCCCAGCACTTCCTCAATACCGATGTGGTTGTTGACGAAGAAATGGCGCGGCACATACAGCATCGGCAAGGCGTCGCTGGTCCAGACACCGGTCTCGCTGTCGACTTCGATTGGCAATTGCGGGGCGATCTTGGCCATGGAAACTCAACTCCAGAAAATTTTTATGTGGGTGCCCCGGCGTTGCTGGCAGGGGCTATCAGGCTTTGGAGAGCGGCTTACTCGCCCCAGACGTCCTTAAGGACGTTTACCCAGTTCTCGCCCATGATCTTGCGGACCACGCGCTCGGAATGGCCGCGCTTGAGCAGGGTCTCGGTGAGGTTGGGGAATTCGCCGACAGTGCGAATGCCAAGTGGGTTGATGATCTTGCCGAAGTTGGTCAGGCGACGGGCGTAGCCCTTGTCGTGGGTCAGGTACTCGAAGAAGTCCTGGCCGTGGCCCTGGGTGAAGTCGGTACCGATACCGATAGCGTCTTCACCGACGATGTTCATGGTGTATTCGATGGCCTCGGCGTAGTCGTCGATGGTCGAGTCGATACCTTTGGCCAGGAACGGCGCGAACATAGTCACGCCGACGAAGCCGCCATGGTCGGCAATGAACTTCAGCTCCTCGTCCGACTTGTTGCGCGGGTGCTCTTTCAGGCCCGAAGGCAGGCAGTGGGAGTAGCAGACCGGCTTCTTCGATTCGAGGATCACTTCCTCGCTGGTCTTGGAACCTACGTGGGACAGGTCGCACATGATGCCGACGCGGTTCATCTCGGCGACGATCTCGCGGCCGAAGCCCGACAGGCCGCCGTCGCGCTCGTAGCAACCGGTGCCCACCAGGTTCTGGGTGTTGTAGCACATCTGCACGATGCCCACGCCCAGCTGCTTGAACACCTCGACATAGCCGATCTGGTCTTCGAATGCATGGGCGTTCTGGAAGCCGAAGAGGATGCCGGTCTTGCCCAGCTCCTTGGCCTTGCGGATGTCGCTAGTAGTGCGTACCGGCATCACCAGGTCGCTGTTCTCGCGGATCAGTTTCTGGCTGGCGGCGATGTTGTCGACAGTCGCTTTGAAGCCTTCCCAGACCGACACCGTGCAGTTGGCCGCAGTCAAACCGCCTTTGCGCATGTCTTCGAACAGCTCGCGGTTCCATTTGGCAATGATCAGGCCGTCGATGACGATGCTGTCGGCGTGAAGTTCGGCTGGGCTCATCAGGCTGTCCCCTTTAATGACTTGTGCTGCGCCGAATCTTCTGCCGGCGCTTTGAGGCCAGCATATGCCTGTGCCCAGCAGCGCCCCGATGCAAAAACGACAGGGGGTTTGCCGAAAGCGTCAATGCGCGACATCGCGCCCTCTGGCACGCCGTACGGCAATGAGAGGCAGTCGCGATAACGGCACCTGCCGCCGCTTGATGAACATTTCGTCAGAGAGCTATCGTCTTGCGGGTAGCTGAGCGAGAATCCAGCCGATGGGTGAGCCTTGTTAAGGAGAAAAGGATGAAGTCATTGGCATGGCTGGTATTGCTGGCCGTGGTGTCGGGCGCACAGGCCGGCGAAGAAGAAAGCACCCCCTGCGACAACGTCGAGACTGACCAGCAGACCTACGCCTGTGCGGCGTTCAACAAGCAGACCGCCGAGCGCGAATTGAAGTCGGCGTATGACGACTTGATTCAGCGCATTCGCGACCAGTATGCCGACGATGGCGACAAGGCGAGTGCCCTTGTTGGGAAAATGGACGCTGCCGAGAAGTTGTGGACCCAGCTGCGTGACGCCGACTGCAAGGTCGAAACCTATGCCGAAAAGCCAGGCAGCAAAGCGTTGCAGGCAGCCTGGGATACCTGCGTGGCGCAGCGTAGCGATGACCGCTCGGAGTACCTGCAGTCTATCGGCCAGCAATAGAAGCTTCGGCTGAACAGGAAAAGCTTTCAGCTTATCTGTCTTGGCGATCCGAACCACAGTGCATGCCAAGCGCCTCACCCGAGGCGCCGGAATGTACTGAACAGGAACCAAGATATGACCTCCAACATCAGCAAAACCGACATGGACACCGCCATCGCTGCCCTGAAGAAGGAAGGCGAAGAACGCGCCGTCATGGTCGCCAATACCGTCTGCATCTTTGCCCCGGATGTACCTGCCAGCGTTGCCGAAGACGTGCTCGATGGTATGCGCTTGATGAATTTGTCGGCGAACAAAAAGTTCGACAAAGAAACCCAACAGCGCGAGTGGTACAACTTCTACAACGATGGCCTAGGCAAGTTCGGCTGGACCCTGACCGGCGCTGCCCATGTAGAGGAAGCCCTCGACAAGGACACCCACACCCTGGCCACCCTGGCCCCTGAAATCGTCACCGTGCAGATTGGCAGCACCCATCGACTGAGCCGTTGTGTGAGGCGCTCTTTCGAAGTGATCGTGCAAACGCCAAAGGCGCAGCAGTTGCTCGAAGAGAGCAGCCTGAGCGTTTCGGGCAAATCCAGCACCATTCAGATTTCGGCTTGCGAAATGACCCCGCAAGGGCTGCCGATCATGCACATGACCAGCGTTCAGCTCAGCTATGACAAGGTTGAAAAAGCTGCTGGTTCTGCCGGTCGCCTTATCGACAAGTCGAACACCCGCGTTTACCGGGCTTCCCAGCAAGGCTCGTTCAGCGTTCGCCACTTCAACGCCATGCGCGAAACCGTGAGGCTGAAGCTGGCTAGCCAGGCGTTCGACATCCTGGCACTGGACATCTGACCCGGGCCCGGCGTCGCCCTGGCGGCGTCGGGTATCCCTTCCGACATTTGCAGCGAGGGGCCAGAAGCATGCCCGCAAAACCCGCCGCGCACGCCTTGGACGACCTTCATGCCTGCCTTCGCCTGGCACAGCTGGAGGCCAACCAGACGTACGATCGCCAGCAAGACGGCCAGCGCTGGTTCAGCCGTTTCTTGCGGAGCCTGGAAGACAGCGGTGTCGAACTGGTGCAGCGGACAGCGAAGAGCCTCGACTACGTCCCCACGGACGCCGTGTTTCAAGATGTCTTCACCGGCTGGATTCCCGCCCCCCAGGCGCGCAACCTCAAGTTCCGAAGGGTTGCCAGCGACATACTCCATGGTTTGAAACAGCCAGACCTCGCCTTGTTGCGCAACACCTCGGCCAGTTCGCACATGCACATCGAATTTGACCTGGATGACGAGGGTAGCCATATGGCAATCGTGTTTTACCTATGCTGTGCAACCGACCCTGACTCACCTCGCACGCACCTGAGACTGCATTTGCACCACCTGGGCGCGAAGCTTGATGTTCAGGCTTTCGAGGCGAGGCGATCGCAAGTTGAAAAGCGCCTGCAAGCGCTCTGCAATGTGGATCAGCTCTGATCCGGCAATTGTGGCTTGAGCGCCTGGCGCTCTTCACGTGGGCAGCGGCCAAAGCGTCGCTTGTAACGGCGGGTGAAATACGACGGCAGCTCGAAACCACACGCCACGCTGACCTGCGTAATGCTCATCTGCGTCTGACACAGCAGCTGGCGCGCCTTGTCCAGACGCAAGCTCAGATAAAAGCCGCTCGGCGTTTCATTCAGGTACAGCTTGAACAGGCGCTCGAGTTGTCGCCGAGTGATCATGGCTCGTGCGGCCAGGTCCAATGTACTGAGCGGTGGCTCGGTATGCTTTTCCATATCGCCGATCACCTGCACCAGTTTGCGGTTGCTGATGCCATAGCGCGAGGCAATCTGCATCCGCTGGTGATCCTGGCGCGGCCGGATGCGGCCGAGCACGAATTGCTCCGACACCTGCACCGCCAATTCACTGCCATGGGATCGGGCAATCAGGTCGAGCATCAGGTCGATCGACGCGGTGCCGCCGGCGCATGTGATTCGCCGCCGGTCGATTTCGAACAGCTCTTGGGTCGCCTGCAGGCTCGGGTAGTTTTCCTTGAACGCGTCCAACGCTTCCCAGTGCAGGGTAACGCGATGGCCATCGAGCAAGCCGGCCTCGGCCAACACCACCGCTCCGGTATCTATGCCGCCGAGGATGACGCGTTCATGGTCCAGGCGACGCAGCGTTTGCTGCAGTGCCGGCCCATAGCAGGCCAACGGATCGAAGCCCGCCACGATCAGCACAATGCCACAGGGTTCGGCCGCCCCGAGCGCTGCGTCGGCGTTCACTGACATGCCATTGCTGGCCTGCACGGCACCACCGTCCAGGCTCAGCACCTGCCAACGATAACAAGGGCCATTGAAACGGTTCGCCACACGAAGAGGCTCTACGGCACTGATGAACCCCATCGCCGAAAACCCTGGCAACAACAGAAAATGGATCAGTTGCGGCATTGCATGCTCCACGGCAAAAGGTGGTCGCCTCCGTGCAAATCTTGGTCGCCAGGGTGCGATTTTCCACCCTGGGTGCAGCGTAGCGTGTTCACACGGCCCACAGAGGCCCGAACCTATAAAAAATGCCCTGCCGATGGAGAGCCACCATGCACAGCTTGATCCGCCGCAGTCTGTTGACCTTCGCACTGAGCAGCATCGCTTGTACCCCACTTTTCGCCGCTGAGCCCGCAGCCTGCAAGAACGTGCGCCTGGGCGTGGTCAACTGGACCGACGTCATTGCCACCAGCGCCATGGCCCAGGTGCTGCTCGATGGCCTGGGTTACCAGACCAAGCAGACCAGCGCCTCGCAGCAGATCATCTTCGCCGGTATCCGCGACAAGCGCCTGGACATGTTCCTGGGTTACTGGAACCCGATCATGACCCAGACCATCACCCCGTTCATCGACGCCAATCAGGTCAAGGTCCTGGAAAAACCCAGCCTGGAGGACGCCCGCGCGACCCTCGCCGTGCCGAAGTACCTGTACGACAAAGGCTTGAAGACTTTCGCCGATATTCACAAGTTCGAGAAAGAGCTGGGCGGCAAAATTTACGGTATCGAGCCAGGCTCCGGTGCCAACACCCAGATCAAGGCAATGATCGCCAAGAACCAATTCGATTTGGGCAAGTTCCAGCTGGTGGAGTCCAGCGAAGCCGGCATGCTCGCCGCCGTCGACCGGGCCGTGCGGCGCAAGGAAGCGGTGGTGTTCTTCGGTTGGACGCCACACCCGATGAACGTGAACATCGACATGGCCTACCTGGGCGATAGCCAAGGCGCCCTGGGCCCTGACGAAGGGCGCGCCACGGTCTGGACCGTTACCGCGCCGGACTACGCCGAGCGCTGCCCCAATGCCAACCGCTTGCTGGCCAACCTTAACTTCAGCGCCGAAGACGAGAGCCGCATGATGCAACCGCTGCTCGACCACAAGGACGCGCTGGAGTCGGCCCGACAGTGGCTCAAGGACCACCCCGAGGACAAAGCCCGCTGGCTGGAAGGTGTGACTACCTTCGATGGCAAGCCGGCTGCAGACAACCTCAAGCTCACCGCCAACTGATCCGGCCTCTTCGCGGGTAAACCCGCTCCCACAGCCAAAGCACATGCCAGGGCCATCACGGCCCCTGTGGGGGCGGCTTCACCCGCGAAAAGCCAAAACCGACACCACAAGGAACCGCCATGAACCACGACGTCATCATCACCTGCGCCCTCACCGGCGCCGGCGACACGGTCGCCAAGAGCCACTTGGTCCCGGTCACCCCGAAACAGATCGCAGAATCGGCCGTCGAGGCCGCCAAAGCCGGCGCCACCGTTGTTCACTGCCACGTGCGTGACCCGCAGACCGGCCGCTTCAGCCGCGACGTGAACCTCTACCGCGAGGTCATGGAACGTATCCGCGAGGCCGACGTGGACGTCATCGTCAATCTCACCGCCGGCATGGGTGGCGACCTGGAAATCGGCCCGGGTGAATCGCCAATGGAATTCGGCCCCGGCACCGACCTGATTGGCCCACTGGAGCGCCTGGCCCACGTCGAAGCCCTGCTGCCGGAAATCTGCACCCTGGACTGCGGCACGCTCAACTTCGGCGACGGCAACGCCATCTACGTCTCCACCCCCGCGCAACTGCGCGCAGGTGCCAAGCGCATCACCGAACTGGGCGTAAAAGCCGAACTGGAAATCTTCGACACCGGCCACCTGTGGTTCGCCAAACAGATGATGAAAGAAGGCCTGCTCCAAGACCCGCTGTTCCAGCTTTGCCTGGGCATCCCATGGGGCGCGCCGGCAGACACCACCACCATGAAAGCCATGGTCGACAACTTGCCTGCGAACGTGACCTGGGCCGGCTTTGGCATCGGCCGTATGCAGATGCCGATGGCGGCACAGGCCGTGTTGCTGGGCGGCAACGTGCGGGTTGGCCTGGAAGACAACCTGTACCTGGACCGTGGCGTGCTGGCCAGTAATGGCCAGCTGGTGGAACGCGCCGCCGAAATCATCACCCGCATGGGTGGCCGCGTGCTCAGCCCGGCAGAAGGCCGGGCAAAAATGAACCTCAAGCGCCGCTGATCCTTTCAGGAGTTCGTTATGCCCTTCATCACCAAGATCAAGACCTTCGCCGCCCTGGGTAGCGGCGTGATCGGCAGCGGCTGGGTCGCTCGCGCCCTGGCCCATGGCCTGGACGTTATCGCCTGGGACCCGGCACCCGGTGCCGAGCATGCCCTGCGCAAGCGCATCGCCAACGCCTGGCCGGCGCTGGAGAAACAAGGCCTTGCGCCAGGGGCGGCGCAAGATCGCCTGACCTTCGTGGCAACCATCGAAGAATGCGTGCGCGACGCTGACTTCATACAGGAAAGCGCACCCGAGCGCCTGGACCTCAAGCTCGACCTGCACGCCAAGATCAGTGCGGCGGCCAAGCCCGAGGCGATCATCGGCTCCAGCACCTCCGGGCTGCTGCCCAGCGAGTTCTATGAGTCCAGCACGCATCCAGAGCGCTGCGTGGTAGGCCACCCGTTCAACCCGGTTTACCTGCTGCCACTGGTCGAAATCGTCGGCGGCAAACGCACCGCGCCCGAAGCCATCGAAGCCGCTATAACCATTTACACCGCACTGGGCATGCGCCCGCTGCATGTGCGCAAGGAGGTGCCAGGCTTCATCGCCGATCGCCTGCTCGAAGCGCTATGGCGCGAAGCTTTGCACTTGGTCAACGATGGTGTGGCGACAACCGGTGAAATCGACGACGCGATCCGCTTTGGCGCAGGCCTGCGCTGGTCGTTCATGGGCACGTTCCTGACCTACACCCTGGCCGGTGGCGACGCCGGCATGCGCCACTTCATGTCGCAATTTGGCCCGGCGCTGAAACTGCCGTGGACTTACCTGCCCGCGCCGGAGCTGACCGACAAATTGATAGACGACGTGGTGGACGGCACCGCTGAGCAACAGGGCGAACGCAGCATCGCCGCGCTTGAGCGTTACCGTGACGACACCCTGCTGGCGGTGCTGGACGCGGTGAAAACCAGCAAGGCCAACCACGGCATGGCTTTCGGCGACTGAGGTGCCCACGATGCCCACACTGATCACCCACCGCACCCCAATCCAGGAGGACTGGGTCGACTACAACGGGCACCTGCGTGATGCCTTCTACCTGCTGATATTCAGCTACGCCACCGACGCACTGATGGAACGCATCGGCCTGGATGCCGACAATCGCGGGCAGAGTGGCCACTCGCTGTTCACCCTCGAAGCCCATATCAACTACCTGCATGAGGTGAAGTTGGGTGCACACGTGTGGGTGCAAACGCAGATCATCGGTTTCGATCAAAAACGCCTGCACATTTATCACAGCCTGCACCGGGCAGGGTTCGATGAAGTGCTGGCCGGCAGTGAGCAAATGCTGTTGCATGTGGACCTGGCGGGGCCGAAGTCGGCGCCGTTCAGTGCATCCAGTTCCAGCTCATTGCAACTACTAGTGGACGAGCAACGAGAGTTGCCTACCCCTGAGTATGTAGGGCGCACGATCAAGCTGCCCGGTCGATAGGCGCAGGCAAGGCAGCATGGACGCATGCTGCCTTGCACCGATTGCACTCAGAGAGGTCGGATTTCTACCTGTTCAATCAACTTGGTCAAGTTGCCATTATTTGGGGTCAAGACCATACCTTCAGGCATTTCGAGGGGATGCGCCGATAACGTCGGCACATCAAAGTCACCTGCATAACTTGTGCTCGTATAGCTGTGATACGCCACGCTGTTACCCAAGCGCAGCGTCTTGCCTGCGGTCATGTTCTTGACCCGTGCCGACCATACTTTGCGTACCCAAGCACTGCCACACACGTCCTCGATCATCGTCGTAGCCATATTCCCCGCCGGCAGATCGAAGCTGCAACTGTCGCCCTGCATGCCAGGATTATCGAAGACCGTGACATTGATCAGTACCGGTGGATAGTAGTTCTCGACGGTTTCCCTGCGTTCGTTGAAACGCCGTGCTGCGTCATGGTGGTCGACGGTACCCAGCGCTGCACCCTCCGCGCTCCGTGTGCGAACCGTCGCCACTATCAGAGCAGGAGCACGCAGGTGGGTAACCTGGCAAAAATATCAGGTGGTCGGCTGGTGCAACGGCGGCAAAAAAGAACCCCGGAAAGCCGTGAGCGTCCGGGGCCAAGAGCGAGCAACATCCACTGTGCATGAGCGAGGGTGACCAAACCCTCTGAGGCCGTGAATGCTTGCAGTGTGCTGGGTTCGCAGGTGCTGGATTTAGCCGGAAACGACCTGTTCTTAGCCAAAGCAGCCATGCCCGCATTCTGTGGTTGCGGGCATGTCGCGGGCGCCACAGAATCGGTCGTAAATCAAAGCAGCACTCTTTTAGCGATAAAAAGGGACAACAGCCATGATGCATGCGGATTTGATTGACCAGGACGATCTGGCAGGCCACCTGCGCGCGCGCGGGTTCGACATTCCAGCCGGGGCCAGTGCCGAGCAGGCTTGCGAGGCGGTGATTCGTGGGCTGACCGAGCCTAACGCACGGGCGCTCAAAGGCATGGTGGAACAGATGTACACCGGCAGCGCGACCATCCTGCCTGCCGTGCGCCAGGCCATCGACAAGCAGCTGTTACCAGCGTTGGCCCAGTTCAGCCGACGCGGCTGATTATTTTCTGACTTGGCCTACTCGCGGATGACCCCGCGAGTAGGCCATTAGCGTTTCAGAGCCTTACGCTGGCGAACGTCGATTCGTTGCGCGCCTGGCTGAGGGCAGCCATCGGCCCACCGTGGGGCGACAGGGTCATGGCCTGCGGGATTGGCATCATCGCCACCTGTTGCGTGGTGTTGGAGCCCACACGCTCATCACGCGGTGGAATGCCGAAGTACTCGCGGTAGCACTTGGAGAAGTGCGGCGTGGATACAAAGCCGCACACCGACGCCACTTCGATGATCGACATCGGCGTCTGCTTGAGCAACTGCCGCGCACGGATCAGGCGCAGCTTCAGGTAATAGCGCGACGGCGAGCAGTGCAGGTACTTCTGGAACAGCCGTTCGAGCTGACGGCGCGATACCGACACATAAACGGCCAGTTCGTCGAGGTCGATCGGCTCTTCGAGGTTGGCCTCCATCAATGCCACGATCTCCTGCAGCTTCGGCTGGTTGGTGCCGAGCATGTGCTTGAGCGGCACGCGCTGGTGGTCCTGCTCGTTGCGGATGCGCTCGTAGACGAACATCTCGGAAATTCCCGCAGACAGCTCGCGGCCATGATCACGGCTGATCAGGTGCAGCATCATGTCCAGCGGCGCGGTGCCACCGGAGCTGGTGAAGCGATTGCGGTCGAGGGTGAACAGGCGGGTGCTCATATTGACCCTTGGGAAGGCCTCTTGCATCGCTGCCAGGCACTCCCAGTGCACGCTGCAATCGAAGCCGTCGAGCAGCCCGGCACAGGCCAGCGCCCAGCTGCCGGTACACACCGCACCCAGGCGGCGCGACTGGCGGGCCTGAGCCTGCAGCCAGGTAACATGTTCGCGGGTCACGGTGCGCTGAATACCCACGCCACCACAGACGATCACGGTATCGATCGGCGGTGCGCTGTGCATGGCTGCATCGGGGGTGATCTGCAAGCCGTCACTGGCCCATACCTGGCCACCATCGACGGTCAGGGTGTGCCAACGATAAAGCTCGCGGCCGGACAACTGGTTGGCCATGCGCAGCGGCTCGACAGCCGATGCCAGGGAAATCAGGGTGAAATTGTCCAACAGAAGAAACCCGATGGACTGGGGGGCTGTGCGGTTCTGGGTTGGGTTCCCGGAGGTGTACGACGTCATCGCGGTTTCTCCTCACACAAATGCAGGGGTGCCTCAGGCGGGCACTGATTTTCTTGTTATGACCCCGACTTCGATGCTGGGGGCTTGATAGCAAACTCAACGCAAAGGCCGTGCCTAAAGTTGAACGCGCATCCGAAAAAAACTGAAAACGACGCCTTCGTTCGGCAAATCAGGCACTTCGCTCAACTTGGCCAGCCTTCGCAAACCGGCGTGCTAGCGCCTTGCGGGTTACGGCTGAGCAATTTGGTGACAGGCCCAGCGCCGGTTGCCCAGAAACGACACTCTTTAGTGTCACCGACAATGCAGACACTGATCGCGACACCTGACGATTGGTTGAAATACAAACGCCCCAAAAAGGGGCGTCGCGCAGGGTGCAGACCGCTATCGGCGCATCAGCATTCGATGGCGCTGACCGCCAGGCCACCGCGGGAGGTTTCTTTGTATTTGTCGTGCATGTCGGCACCGGTGTCGCGCATGGTGCGGATCACCTGGTCGAGGGAGATGAAGTGCTCGCCGTCGCCGCGCAGGGCCATCTGTACGGCGTTGATTGCCTTGACCGCGGCAATGGCATTGCGCTCGATGCATGGCACCTGCACCAAGCCTCCGACCGGGTCGCAGGTCAGCCCGAGGTTGTGCTCCAGGGCAATTTCGGCTGCGTTTTCCACCTGCGGCGGGGTAGCACCCAGCACCTGGGCAAGGCCTGCTGCCGCCATGGCGCAGGCTGAGCCAACCTCACCCTGGCAACCGACTTCTGCCCCGGAGATCGAGGCGTTTTTCTTGCACAAGATACCCACGGCAGCTGCACCGAGGAAGAAGTCGACCACGCTCGACTCGTCCACCGCATCGCTGAAGCGCATGTAGTAATGCAGCACCGCCGGGATGATGCCGGCCGCGCCGTTGGTAGGTGCAGTGACCATGCGCCCGCCAGCGGCGTTCTCCTCGTTAACTGCCAGAGCGAACAGGTTCACCCACTCCATGGCGCTCATGGTCGAACCGATCACGTTGGGCTTGCCGATCTCCTGCAGGCTGCGGTGCAGCTTGGCAGCACGGCGGCGTACGTTGAGCCCGCCAGGTAACGTACCCTCGTATTTGAGGCCGTTGTTGACGCACTCCTGCATGGCTTCCCAAAGCTTGTGCAGACCGGCGCGGATTTCTTCCTCGCTGCGCCAGACCTTCTCGTTGGCCATCATCAATTGCGACACGCTGAGGTCGTTTTGCTTGCACAGGCGCAGCAGTTCGGCTGCGCTGTTGAAATCGTACGGCAACACCGTCTGGTCAGCGTCCAGTACGCCGCTGGCGGCCTGGGCGGCATCCACTACGAAGCCGCCCCCCACCGAATAATAGGTGTCACGGTGCAGTTCGCCCTGGGCGCCTTCGGCGATCAAGGTCATGGCGTTGGGGTGGTACGGCAGGTTTTCGTCCAGCAACAGCATGTCGCGAGCCCAGACGAACTCGATGGGCAGGCGATTATCCAGCTTGAGGATATTGGTTTCGCGCAGGTCGGCAATGCGCGGGACGATCTGGGTTGGGTCAATGGCGTCTGGCCATTCGCCCATCAGCCCCATGATGGTGGCGTTGTCGGTGCCATGGCCAATACCGGTTGCCGAAAGCGAGCCGTACAGCCGCACTTCGACCCTTTGCACCTGCTCCAGCTCGCCGCGTTCACGCAGGCCCTGAACGAACAGGGCGCCAGCGCGCATGGGGCCTACGGTGTGGGAGCTGGAAGGCCCGACACCGATCTTGAACAGGTCGAACACGCTGATGGCCATTGTCGCTTCACCTCTTGCTGGGCTTGTCTCTGCGCGCCATGCGCAGGGCGGGGCAACTGCTAGGCTGAAGCTGCGAGCCGCCACGAATGCACGCATCATCGGGCTTTTGCCTACCCCCTCGCCGTCTGCAACCGACGTACTTTTGTCCAGCAGCGCCGCGGCCATTTCGGCCAGGCGCGCGCCGCTTTCAAGCGGCCAGCTGACGCAAAAATACGGCTACAGGGGTGGAAAAACTCATAAACGACATCGCCCATACTGGATGCGACCCGTTGCGTACTGGTTACGACCCCACCAGTAGGCGATTGCCCTGCGCTGGAGGATTATCGAAAGCGACTCGTATAGCACGGCCACGCAACCTGCCCTCTGCAGGCCTGGTCGACCGGACCCTGAGAACGTCCGGCGACCCACGCGAACCCGAAGACAAAATCACAGGAGTCCATCCATGAAAGGTTCACCCTCGCTGTTGTTGGTTGCGATGCTTGCTGCGCCGCTGATGGCCCAGGCCGCCGAGCCTGAGCAGTGCAAGACGGTACGTTTCTCCGATGTCGGCTGGACTGACATCACCGTCACCACCGCCACCACCAGCGCTGTGCTCGAAGCACTGGGTTACAAGACCCACACCACGATGATCTCGGTACCGGTGACCTACAAGTCATTGGCCACCGGCAAGGACCTGGACGTGTTTCTCGGCAACTGGATGCCGACCATGGAGAACGACATCAAGCCGTACCGTGACGCAGGCACGGTGGAAACCGTGCGCGCTAACCTGGAAAACGCCAAGTACACCTTGGCCGTACCCCAGGCGCTGTACGACAAGGGCCTGAAGGATTTCAGCGATATTCCCAAGTTCAAGAAGGAACTGGACGGCAAAATCTACGGCATCGAACCGGGCAACGATGGCAACCGCACCATCCAGAGCATGATCGACAAGAACGCCTGGGGCCTGAAGGATGCCGGTTTCAAGATCGTGCAATCGAGCGAGGCCGGCATGCTGACGCAAGTGGACCGCGCGCAGAAACGCGGTGAAGCGATCGTGTTCCTGGGTTGGGAACCTCACCCGATGAACACTCGCTTCAAGATGCAGTACCTGACCGGCGGGGACGAGTTCTTCGGCCCCGATTTCGGCAAGGCTACCGTGCTGACCAACACCCGCAAGGGCTATACGCAGGAATGCAGCAACGTCGGCCAACTGCTGAAGAACCTGTCGTTCGAGCTCAAGGATGAAAGCACCATGATGGGCTATGTCCTGGACGACAAGATGAAGCCCGACGCAGCCGCCAAGAAGTGGCTCAAGGATAACCCCGGCAAGCTCGATACCTGGCTTGCAGGCGTTACCACCGTGGATGGCAAACCCGGCCTTGAGGCGGCCAAGGCCAAGCTGACGCAATAACGCAAGACGCCATGGCAACACCGCGGGGCAGGACCGTGCCTGCCCCGGACTGATTTCAATCTTTGCAGGTGGAAGCTCGCTATCATGCTTATCGATCAGAAAATACCCTTGGGGCAGTACATCGCGTCGTTCGTGGAATGGCTGACCCAGAACGGCGCCTCGTACTTCGATGCCATCGCCCGAGGCCTGGAGTTCATGATCCATGGGGTCACCAGCACCCTGACCTTTTTCAACCCATTCGTGCTCATTGCCATATTCGCCGCCTTGGCGCACTTCATTCAGCGCAAATGGGCGCTAACCGCTTTTGTCGCCTTTTCGTTTCTGCTGATCCTCAACCTGGGGTACTGGCAGGAAACCATGGAAACCCTGGCCCAGGTGAGCTTCGCCACCGTGGTTTGCGTGGCCATCGGCGTGCCGCTGGGTATCGTCGCCGCGCACAAGCCAATGTTCTATACCGCCATGCGCCCGGTGCTGGACCTGATGCAGACAGTGCCGACCTTCGTCTACCTGATTCCAACCCTGACCCTGTTCGGCCTCGGCGTAGTGCCGGGGCTGATTTCGACGGTGGTGTTCGCCATCGCCGCGCCAATTCGTCTTACCTACCTGGGCATCTGTGACGTACCGCAAGAGCTGATGGACGCCGGCAAGGCGTTTGGCTGCTCGCGCCGTCAGCTGCTCACCCGTATCGAACTGCCGCATGCGATGCCAAGCATCGCTGCCGGCGTTACCCAGTGCATCATGCTGTCGCTGTCGATGGTGGTGATCGCCGCCCTGGTGGGCGCCGACGGCCTGGGCAAACCTGTGGTCAACGCACTGAACACCGCCGATATCTCCCTGGGCTTCGAAGCAGGCCTGGCGATCGTGCTGCTGGCGATCATGCTCGACCGTATCTGCAAGCAACCGGAACTGCCGGTAAGGGGTGAGGCATGAGCATCATTCGATTCGAAGACGTCGACGTCATTTTCTCCAACAAGCCACGCGAAGCGCTGTCGCTTCTGGACCAAGGAAAGACCCGCGAACAGATCCTCAAGCAAACCGGCTTGGTGGTGGGTGTGGAAAAGGCCAACCTCGATATCAACAAAGGCGAGATCTGCGTACTGATGGGCCTGTCCGGTTCGGGCAAGTCGAGCCTGCTGCGCTGCATCAACGGCCTCAACACCGTCAGCCGCGGCAAGCTGTTCGTCGAGCACGAAGGCAAGCATATCGACATCGCCAACTGCACCCCGGCCGAACTTAAGATGATGCGCACCAAACGCATCGCCATGGTGTTCCAGAAGTTCGCCCTGATGCCGTGGCTGACGGTGCGCGAGAACATCAGCTTTGGCCTGGAAATGCAGGGCCGCCCCGAGAAGGAGCGGCGCAAGCTGGTCGACGAGAAGCTCGAACTGGTTGGCCTGACCCAATGGCGTAACAAGAAGCCGGACGAACTCTCCGGCGGCATGCAGCAGCGTGTGGGCCTGGCCCGGGCGCTGGCGATGGATGCCGACATCCTGCTGATGGACGAACCGTTTTCGGCCCTCGACCCGCTGATCCGCCAGGGCCTGCAAGACGAGCTGCTGGGCCTGCAGGCCAAGCTGAGCAAGACCATCGTGTTCGTCAGCCACGACCTGGACGAGGCCCTGAAACTGGGCAGCCGCATCGCCATCATGAAAGACGGGCGGATCATCCAGTACAGCAAGCCGGAAGAGATCGTACTGAACCCGGCCGATGAATACGTGCGTACCTTCGTCGCCCACACCAATCCGCTGAATGTGCTGTGCGGCCGCAGCCTGATGCGCAGCCTGGACAACTGCAAACGGGTCAACGGCTCGGTCTGCCTGGACCCAGGGATCGACTCCTGGCTGGACCTGGGTGAGGGCGGTTCGCTCAAGCGTGCGCGCCAGGGCCAGAACGGCCTGGACATGCAAAATTGGGCACCAGGGCAGGATGTGGAACTGCTGGGGCGCAGGCCCACGGTGGTGCACGCCGACATCGGCATGCGCGATGCCCTGCAGATTCGCTACCAGACTGGCAACAAGCTGGTGCTGCAGGATAACGACAAGGTGGTGGGGATTCTTGGGGATACCGAGCTTTATCACGCGTTGCTCGGCAAGACCCACGGGTGATGCAATTGGGGCCGCTTTGCGGCCCATCGCGACCTAACGGTCGCTCCTACGGGGGGCACGGGTGCTTTTGTAGGAGCGACCGCGAGGTCGCGATGGGCTGCAAAGCAGCCCCAATCAATGTTTCAGCGAACCACGATCCCGCGTGAAGCCATGTAGGCCTTGGCCTCAGGCACCGTGTACTCACCAAAGTGGAAGATACTCGCCGCCAGCACCGCACTGGCGTGCCCTTCCACGATCCCATCAGCCAAATGCTGCAGGTTACCCACACCACCCGACGCGATCACCGGAATCCCCAGCGCATCGCTGATGGCGCGGGTAACCCCAAGGTCGAAGCCGTTCTTCATGCCATCCTGGTCCATGCTGGTCAGCAGAATCTCCCCTGCCCCCAGGCCTTCCATCTTCTTCGCCCATTCAACGGCATCCAGCCCGGTAGGCTTACGCCCACCGTGGGTGAAGATCTCCCAACGCGGGGCTTCGCCCGGCCCGGACACCTTCTTGGCATCGATGGCCACAACGATGCACTGCGAGCCGAAACGGTCTGCCGCCTCGCCCACGAATTCCGGGTTGAACACCGCCGCGGTGTTGATCGACACCTTGTCGGCACCGGCGTTGAGCAGGTTGCGGATGTCTTGCACGGTACGCACGCCACCGCCCACGGTCAGCGGGATGAACACCTGGCTGGCCATACGCTCGACGGTATGCAGGGTGGTGTCGCGGCCGTCGACGCTGGCGGTGATGTCGAGGAAAGTGATTTCGTCGGCACCCTGCTCGTTGTAGCGGCGGGCGATTTCCACCGGGTCCCCGGCATCACGGATGTTTTCGAACTTAACGCCCTTGACCACCCGGCCGTTGTCCACGTCCAGGCAAGGGATGATGCGCTTGGCCAGTGCCATGGTTCAGTCCTCAGCCTTGGTAGTTGTCGCAGAAAGCCTGGGCCTCGGCGACATCGAGGGTGCCTTCGTAGATGGCACGCCCAGTGATGGCGCCGATGATGCCCGGCGCTTTGGCGTCCAGCAGGGCCTTGATGTCGCCCAGGTTGTGAATGCCACCCGAGGCGATCACCGGGATCGAAGTCGCTTCGGCCAGGGCCTTGGTGAACGGCACATTGCAGCCTTGCATCATGCCGTCCTTGGCGATATCGGTGTAGACGATCGCCGAAACACCATCAGCCTCGAAACGCTTGGCCAGGTCGATGACCTGCACCGAGCTGACCTCGGCCCAACCATCGGTAGCGACGAAACCGTCCTTGGCGTCCAGGCCGACGATGACCTTGCCTGGGAAGGCCTTGCACGCCTCGGCGACGAATTCAGGCTGCTTGACCGCCTTGGTGCCGATGATCACGTAGCTGACGCCTGCCTTGACGTAGTGCTCGATGGTTTCCAGCGAACGAATGCCGCCGCCGATCTGGATCGGCAGGGTCGGGTAGCGCTTGGCGATGGCCGTGACCACTTCACCATTCACCGGCTGGCCCTCGAAGGCACCATTGAGGTCCACCAGGTGCAGGCGGCGGCAGCCACCTTCGACCCACTTGGCGGCCATGCTCACCGGGTCGTCGGAGAATACCGTGGAATCTTCCATGCGGCCCTGGCGCAGGCGCACACAGGCACCGTCCTTCAGATCGATAGCGGGGATAATGAGCATCTTGGGAACCTGTATGTTCTTAGGGTTTCAGGGCTTCTCGAGCGCCCACAGATCGCTTTCGATGCTCTCGAACCGCTCCTTGAGGTGCAGCTGAACATCGGCAATCGCCCTGTTGTAGTAAAGGGGTGCAATTTGTTTGCTGAACAGCTCGAGGACCTCGGCCACTTCGAACGACCCCAGCTGCAGCTCGAAGCGGTCTTCGAGAAAGCGCTTGAGCGTATCGAGCGCCTCGCGTTCCTCTTGGGCAGCCAGGGTGATGGTCGGGGCCTTGGTCTTCGAACGGCTCATTTACCAGCGCCCGTCCCAGGCCACGAAGTTCTGCAGCAGCTGCAGGCCATGGGTGTGGCTTTTCTCGGGGTGGAACTGCACGGCAAAGCGCGAGCCATCGGCCAAGGCTGCAGCGAAGTCGACGCCATAGTGGCCACGGCCGACTACCTGGCTCGGTTTGCCGGCATTGATGTAGTAGCTGTGCACGAAGTAGAAACGCGCACGGTCTGGAATGTCGTGCCACAGCGGGTGGTCGATGGTCTGGCTGACTTCGTTCCAGCCCATGTGCGGCACCTTCAGGTGCTCGCCGTCTTCTTTCAGGTCTTTGCCGAAGAAACGCACCTGGCCAGGGAACAGGCCGATGCAGTCGACACCGTCGTTCTCTTCGCTGTGCTCAAGCAACGCCTGCATGCCAACGCAAATGCCGAGGAACGGGCGATCCTGGCTCACTTCGCGCACCAGGCTGTCGAAGCCCAGGCGGCGGATTTCAGCCATGCAGTCACGGATCGCGCCCACACCGGGGAACACCACACGGTCAGCCTCGCGGATCACCGCCGCGTCGCTGGTGACCAGCACCTTACCGGCGCCAACATGCTCCAGCGCCTTGGCTACCGAGTGCAGGTTGCCCATGCCATAGTCGATTACCGCTACCGTCTGCATTTACAGGCACCCTTTGGTCGACGGCATCTGCCCGGCCATGCGCTCGTCGAGCGTCACGGCCATGCGCAGGGCGCGGCCGAATGCCTTGAACACGGTTTCGATCTGGTGGTGAGTGTTGTGCCCACGCAGGTTGTCGATGTGCAAGGTCACCAAGGCGTGGTTGACGAAGCCCTGGAAGAACTCCTGGAACAGGTCGACATCGAAGCCGCCCACCGAGGCGCGGGTGTATGGCACGTGCATCTGCAGGCCTGGGCGGCCGGAGAAGTCGATGACCACGCGTGACAGCGCTTCGTCCAACGGCACGTAGGCGTGGCCGTAGCGGAAGATGCCCTTCTTGTCGCCAATGGCCTGGGCGAATGCCATGCCCAGGGTGATACCGACGTCTTCGACGGTATGGTGATCGTCGATATGCAGGTCGCCCTTGCACTCGATATCCAGATCGATCAACCCATGACGGGCGATCTGGTCCAGCATGTGTTCAAGGAAAGGCACACCGATATCGAATCGGGCCTTGCCACTGCCATCGAGGTTGATCGAGCACTTGACCTGGGTTTCCAGGGTATTGCGCTCGACGGAAGCCTTACGTTCGACCATCACCAGCTCCGCAAAATCATTGGGCGAAAAGGGCTCCATTATAGGCCCAGAACGCGCCGGCTTGAAACGCGGATGACATATGGCATTAGGCATGGGTGGGTAAAGTCGGCGCTGCCAGGTTCGACACACCTTGCCAAGCAACTGGCCGACCTACCTGCTCCAGCCGTAAAGGGGCCCTCACAGGCCCCAGTGATGCGCTCAGGCTGGCCCCATCAGTGGAACAGCACAGCGGTCTTCTGCAAGGTGATCCAAATACCCCAAGCCAGCGGAATCACCACCACGGCCCAGGCGATCAGCACCAGCGGCAGGCTGCCAGGGGCTGGGTGCCATTCCAGCGAGCGCGCACCTTCGGCACCTTTGTCGTGGCTAAGCGCACGCTCGGCAGCCAGTTCGGCATCGCTCATGAAATGCTTGTCGGCCACCGGGCGCACCAGCATGTTGCAGATAAAGCCCAACACCAGCAGGCCGGCGAGGATGTACAGCGTCATGTCGTAGGCCGCGGCACGTTCCACGCCCGCCGCCAACTGGTACTCGCGCAGATAGGTGATCAGCACTGGGCCCAGCACGCCAGCAGCAGCCCAGGCGGTCAGCAGGCGACCGTGGATGGCGCCGACCATCTGTGTACCGAACAGGTCGGCCAGGTAGGCTGGCACGGTAGCGAAGCCACCGCCGTACATCGACAGAATGATGCAGAACGCCGCCACGAACAGCGCCACATTACCCAAGTGGCCCATGTTCGGCACCAGGCTGTACAACCCAACCCCCAGGGCGAAGAAGGCGAAGTAGGTGTTCTTGCGGCCAATGTAGTCGGAGAACGACGCCCAGAAGAACCGGCCGCCGATGTTGAACAGGCTGAGCAGGCCAGTGAAGCCGGCGGCGATGGCAGCGATTTGCGCCAGTTGCGCAGCGTTCAGTTCGCTGAAGGTCAGCTCGTTGCCCAGCAGCTTGCCGGCGAATACTTCCTGCAGCAGTGGCGATGCCATGCCGAGAATGCCGATACCCGCCGACACGTTCAGGCACAGGACCAGCCAGATCAGCGCAAACTGCGGAGTTTTCCAAGCCACGCTGACGTGGACGTGGCGGTCGGTGACCATCGCGTTGGCTTTTTTGACCGGTGCAGTCCAGCCCTCAGGCTTCCAGCCGGTGGGCGGCACGCGGTAAGCCAGGGCACCTGCGGTCATGAACACGAAATAGATCGCAGCCATGACGACGAAGCTCTGCCACACGCCCACTTCATGCTCGTTGCCAAAATGGCCCATCAGCGCGGTAGCCAGGGGTGCGCCAACCATCGCGCCGCCGCCAAAGCCCATGATCGCCATGCCAGTGGCCATGCCGCGTTTGTCCGGGAACCATTTGATCAGGGTCGAAACCGGCGAAATATAGCCAAGCCCAAGGCCGATACCGCCAATGACCCCCGACCCCAGCCACATCAGCCACAGCTGGTGCGTCTTCACACCAATGGCAGAAATCAGCATGCCGCCGCACCAGCACAGCGCCGACACCAGGCCAGCCTTACGAGGGCCTGCGTGTTCCAGCCAGCCGCCGAGCACCGCCGCCGAGCAGCCGAGGAAGACGAAGAACAGGGTATAGATCCAGCTCAGCATCGAGATCGGCCAGTCGCATTGCGCGCTGAACATACGGGCGATGAAGCCCATGTCCGCCGAACAGGCCACAGGCGCGGTGATGCCGATGGCTTGAGACAGCGGCAGCCAGAATACCGAGAAGCCGTAGGCCATGCCGATGCACAGGTGAATGGCCAGGGCCGCGGGCGGAACCAGCCAGCGGTTGAAGCCCGGCCGGGCGATGATGCGCTCCTTGGACAGGAAACTTGGCGCGCTGGCCACCCCCCCCGCCCCGATTGTAGTGCTCATGGATTCGATCCTTTTGTAGGTAGACAGTGCCGGCGGATATCGTCCCAGGCTCTTGTACTCGCACGCAGGGCGAGGGGCCTTATCCTTGGGTAACGGCCCGCGACAATGGGTCGCGGCCACGCCGCAAAGCGGCACAAGAGTACCAGCTCACAGGTGACATGAAAGCAATCTGATATCGTTATTTTTGCCAACGCTGAATCGGTATTTCACTGCCGACCGCTTCGCACGCAAAAGCTTTGATGACTCTCCCAAAGGCGAGCCACCGGCGAAGAATCCAGCCGTGAAGGAACTGGCGCAATCACAACTGTCGAACCTCCAAACCACCTGATTCGCCCTGCATCGTGCGCCGATCAAGCAGGGCCCTCCCCTGCGGCGCTATACTCTGGCGTTCGGAATCACCACTACAGACTACAAGGACTCGCCCATGAAAGCGTTCGGCAAAATCCTGGGACTGGGGCTTCTCGGGTTGCTGCTGATCATTGTGGCGCTGGGCTTCGCCCTGACCCACTTGTTCGATCCCAACGACTATAAAGACGAGATCCGCCAACTGGCGCGCGACAAGGCCCACGTCGAGCTCACCCTTAACGGCGACATCGGCTGGAGCCTGTTCCCATGGCTGGGCCTGGAGTTGCATGACGCCAGCATCGCGACGCTGACCAACCCGCAAGCGCCATTCGCCGACTTGCAGATGCTTGGGTTGTCTGTACGCGTGCTGCCATTGCTGCGCCGCGAAGTGCAGATGAGCGATGTGCGGGTCGAGGGCCTGAACCTGACCCTGGCGCGCGACGAAAACGGCCATGGCAACTGGGAAGACATCGGCAAGCCGCTGCCCACGGCAGACCAGGGCGCTGCCGATGCGCCTGCCCAGGCGCCTGCCGAGCAGCCGGCCAAGCCTGCTCAGAGCAGCGAACGCGCAGTCAAGCTGGATATCGACAGCCTAACCGTGAACAACGCCCGGGTGCAGTACACCGATGCCAAGAGCGGCCAAAGTTACAGCGCCGAAAGCATCCAGCTGAGCACGGGCCCCGTTCACGAAGGCGCCAACATCGCCCTGAAGGCCAGCGCTTTCCTCAGCGCCAGCCAACCAGCGATCAAGGCCCGCACGGAGCTTGCCGGGCAGTTGCGTTTCGACCGCGCGCTCAAGCGCTACAACTTCGAAGACATGCGCCTGAGCGGCGAAACTTCGGGTGAGCCGACCGGTGGCAAGACCGTCACCTTTGGTGCCCAGGGCCAACTGCTGGTCGACATGGGCGCCAACGTGGCGTCGTGGAGCGGCCTTAAAGTGTCTGCCAACCAACTGCGGGCACTCGGTGAGCTGAACCTGCGCGACCTCGACAAGCAACCGCAGCTCAGCGGCGGGCTGTCCATCGCCCAGTTCGACCTGCGCAGCTTCCTCGACGGCATCGGCCACCCACTGCCGGCCACCCAGGACGCGGCCGCATTCGCCAAGCTGGAGCTGGTCACCCGCCTGCAAGGCACCCCAACCAGCCTGACACTGGCTGACCTTGCCGTGAAACTGGATGACAGTACCTTCACCGGCCGCGTGGCCATCGAAGACTTTGCCAAACAGGCCCTGCGCCTGCAGCTCAAAGGTGACACCTTCGACGCCGACCGCTACATGCCTGCCAAGAGCGAGCAAGCCAAGGGGGCCACTGCTGCGCGCCAGGCCGAGGTTCAGCAACAGGAAGCCAGCGCCGTGGCCGGTGCCGGCAGCTCGCCGTTGCCCGACGCCCCGACCCAGGTGGCCTGGAGCCAGGACAAACTGCTCCCGGTCGACCGCCTGCGCGGGCTCGACCTGCAGGCCGACCTGGCCTTCGGCTCGCTGACGCTGGACAAGCTGCCCATCAGCGACGCCCAGCTGCAGGCTAGCGCACAGGGCGGCCTGGTGACCTTGCAGGCCTTGCGCGGGGGCCTGTACAACGGCTCCTTCGAGGCCAAGGGCAATATCGACGTGCGCCCTGCCGTGCCGCAGCTGGGCTTGAACACCAAGATCAACCGCGTCCCGGTCGAACACTTCATCAAGGCCGAAGGCAAGTCGCAGACCCCACCGGTCAAAGGCCTGCTGACCCTGAACAGCGACCTGACCGCCACCGGCAACAGCCAGAAGGCACTAGTCGACAACCTCAACGGCAGCGCAAACTTCACCATCAACGACGGTGTGCTGGTCAATGCCAACCTGGAGCAGCAACTCTGCCAGGCCATCGCCACCCTCAACCGCAAGCACCTCAGTGGCGAACCTCGCGGCAAGGACACCCCGTTCCAGGAACTGCGCGGCAGCCTGGTGATTCGCAATGGCGTGGCCAGCAACCCAGACCTCAAAGCCCGCATCCCGGGCCTGACCGTCAACGGCCAGGGTGACCTCGACCTGCGCGTGCTGGGCATGGACTACAACGTTGGGGTGATCGTCGAAGGCGACCAGCGCGCCATGCCGGACCCGGCCTGCCAGGTCAATGAGCGCTACGTCGGTGTTGAAGTGCCGCTGCGCTGCCGCGGCCCGCTGGAGCTGGGCGCCAAGGCTTGCCGCCTGGACCAGGATGGCCTGGGCAAAGTCGCAGCCAAGCTTGCTGGCAACCGCCTCAAAGACAAGATCGATGAAAAACTTGGAGACAAAGTGAGCCCAGAATTGAAAGACGCGCTCAAGGGGCTGTTCAAGCGATGACCCCCACGCAGTTCTCCAGCGCCGTGCTGGACTGGTACGACCAGCACGGTCGCCACGACCTGCCCTGGCAACAGGGCATCAACCCCTATCGGGTGTGGGTCTCGGAAATCATGCTGCAGCAGACTCAGGTCAGCACCGTGCTCAACTACTTCGACCGCTTTATGCAGGCCCTGCCGACCGTGCAGGCTCTGGCGCAAGCGCCGGAGGACGAAGTGCTGCACCTGTGGACCGGGCTTGGTTACTACACCCGCGCGCGCAACCTGCAGAAGGCCGCGAAGATCATCGTCGAACAGCATGGCGGTGAATTCCCCCGTAGCGTCGAGCAGCTCACCGAGCTGCCCGGCATTGGCCGCTCCACCGCCGGGGCCATTGCCAGCATCAGCATGGGCATCCGCGCACCGATTCTCGATGGCAACGTCAAGCGCGTGCTGGCGCGCTATACCGCCCAGGCCGGTTACCCGGGCGAGCCCAAGGTGGCCAACCAACTGTGGGCTACCGCCGAGCGGTTCACCCCGCAGCAGCGCGCCAACCATTACACCCAGGCGATGATGGACCTGGGGGCGACGCTGTGCACACGCAGCAAGCCCAGCTGCCTGATCTGCCCGTTGCAGCGCGGCTGTGAAGCGCACCTGCACGGCGAAGAAACCCGCTACCCCGAGCCCAAGCCACGCAAGGCGCTGCCCCAACGCCGCACGCTGATGCCACTGCTGGCCAACCAGGAAGGCGCCATCCTGCTCTATCGCCGCCCTTCCAGCGGCCTATGGGGCGGCCTGTGGAGCCTGCCGGAGCTGGACGACATCGGCCAGCTCGATGACCTCGCCTACCAGCACGGCCTGCGCTTGGCTGGCAGCCGTGCGCTGGAAGGCCTGACCCACACCTTCAGCCACTTCCAGCTGGCGATCGAGCCGTGGCTTGTGCGCGTCGACCCGGTCGGCCAGCACGTGGCCGAGGCCGACTGGCTCTGGTATAACCTCGCCACCCCGCCGCGCCTGGGCCTCGCCGCCCCGGTCAAGAAGCTGCTCAAACGCGCGGCCGACGAACTGATTGCAGGAGAAGCCCAATGACCCGCACCGTGATGTGCCGCAAATACAAAGAAGAACTCCCAGGCCTGGCGCGCCCGCCATACCCTGGCGCAAAAGGTCAGGACATCTATGACCACATCTCGGAAAAGGCTTGGGAAGACTGGAAGAAACACCAGACCATGCTGATCAATGAGAAGCGCCTGAACATGATGAACGGCGAGGACCGCAAATTCCTCCAGGTCGAGATGGACAAGTTTTTCGCGGGCGAGGAATACGCTCAGGCCGAAGGTTACGTTCCACCGGCCGAATGACCCCACGGATCGTAAGCGACGGAATTAATTTAAAATTTTTTCAAAAAGTCGTTGACGGGCGGTCTGAAAATCTATTTAATTCACCTCGTCGCCCAGATAGCTCAGTCGGTAGAGCAGAGGATTGAAAATCCTCGTGTCGGCGGTTCGACTCCGTCTCTGGGCACCACCTTCAAGCTTCTGGTGGTTGCAAAGTTACCCGAAGCGACAACAAGAAACCCGCCCAGTGCGGGTTTTTTGTTGTCTGGGATTTCACCTTCGTGAAGTACCGACCCTGTTGGCCATTGAAAACTGGCCCCTCCCCCGCCGCTCGAGCAAAACCAGGCAACACCGCTAGCCAGTTGAATAGCCTGGGCGGCTGCGCTTCAATACGCGCACTTTCAGAACACCCCCAGGATGAGCCATGGCCACCACGTCAAAGCAACAGAAACGCGCCAAGCGCGCCGCCAGCAAGGCCAAGCAGAACCGCATGGTGCGCAGCGGCCAGGCAGTCAAGGCCAGTGCCGGTGACAGCGCGAGCATCGAGCAGGTGTTCAACAAGGCCATGGAAACCGACAGCTACAAAGAGCTGTTCGAGAAGATGAAAGCCGCCCAAGAAACCAGCCTGGTGGCGATGATCTCGGTGTTCCTGGTGGACCCGCTGCTGGCTCTGGTACTCAAAGGCCACAAAGAAGAGCACGCCACCGACTACATCGTGCTGGTGTTCAACGCCTACCGCACCTGGCTGGACGGCGCCGACGAGGACACCACCATGGCCTGGCTGGAGAGCGATGAGTTCCAGCAAGCTTACATCGCCGCCTCCGAGCTGGTGGCCAAGCAGCAGCAACAGCAGAAGCAGTTCGGCTGACTCCTGCTTTGGGCCCTTAGGCTTGCGGGAAAACAACAAGGCCGCGCCCTGCCAAGGACGCGGCCTTTTCATTTCAAACAGCGCGAATCAGTTGTCCAGCGCCACGCGCGCGGCTGCTTCACGCTTGCGGTGCACCAGCAAGCCCGCCGCCACCACGCCAATGCTCAGCAGCGCAGTCGCGATGATCTCGGCCCGGTGATCCTCACGCAGTGCCATCACCGCCAGCACGGCAACGATGAAGGCAATGGTCGCCCAGGTCAGGCCCGGGAACAGCCACATCTTGAACACGATCTTCTCGCCGCGGGCTTCGCGCTGGCTACGCATGCGCAGCTGCGACACCGCAATCACCAGGTACACCAGCAGCGCGATGGCGCCAGAGCTTGCCAGCAAGAACTCGAATACCTGCGCCGGCGCCACGTAGTTGGCGAACACGCAAAGGAATGCCGCAGCGGTGGACAGCAGCACGGCCACATGGGGCGTGGCGGCCTTGGTGGTGCGCTGGGCAATGGCTGGAGCGTCGCCACGTTTGCTGAGCGAGAACAGCATCCGCGAAGACGTGTACAGCGCAGAGTTCAAGCAGCTGGTGACAGCGACCAGCACCACGATGTCGACGATCAACTTGGCATTCGGCACGCCGATACGGCTGAGCACTGTCTGATACGAACCCACTTCGGCCAGGGCCGGGTCATTCCAAGGCACCAGCGCCACCACCAAGAAGATCGACACCAGGTAGAACAGGCAGATACGCCAGATCACCGAGTTGGTGGCACGGCTGATCTGCTTGCCTGGGTCTTTCGATTCGGCAGCTGCGATGGTGACGATTTCGGTGCCCATGAACGAGAACATGGTGGTCAGCATGGCCGCAAGCACAGCGCCCAAGCCATTGGGCATGAAGCCCTGGGTATCGAACAGATGCGAAGCACCGCTGACCTGGCTGCTTGGCACGAAGCCGAACATGGCGATGCAACCGACCACGATGAAGCCGATGATGGCCAGCACCTTGAGCAAGGCGAACCAGAACTCGAACTCACCGTAATTCTTCACGCTGCACAGGTTGGTCAGGGTCAGCGCCAGGGTAATAAGCAGGGAGAAGGCCCACAGGTCCACAGACGGGAACCAAGCGTGAAGGATGGCCGCCGCTGCGTTGGCCTCCAAAGGAATGACCAGCACCCAGAACCACCAGTACAACCAACCGATTGTGAAGCCAGCCCAACGGCCAATGGCGCGGTCGGCATAGGTGGAGAAAGACCCGGTATCCGGCGAGGCGACAGCCATTTCGCCCAGCATGCGCATGACCAGCACCACCAAGGTGCCGGCGGCGGCATAGGCCAGCAGCACGGCCGGGCCGGCGGCTGCGATGGCGTGGCCGGAACCTACGAAAAGACCGGCGCCGATGACGCCAGCAATGGACAGCATGGTGACATGCCGTTGTTTGAGCCCCTGAGCGAGGTCATTGGAATTGTTACCGCTCATCAAAACTACCTTTGTAAGGAGTGGACCACGCCGACTGCGGAAACAGAGCGCACCTGGGGTTGACCTAGGCATCGCTGCAATCGGCGTATGGCTACTCGCAATTAGCGCGCCAGGTATGAGGTACATTCGTCTGACAGCCCCATTACCCCTTGTAGGGCGCGGTTTGCAGCCCATTCGGCCAGGGTTTGACCGAAAGGCCGTTGAAGGAAGCTGCAAACGATGGATTACTGAAATACCCACTTACAAACGCACCAAAGGTGCTCCTAGGTAACACCTATGCACCACTGCAAAGCACATTAGTGCAACCCCAGGTACAACCCAATACCTCAACTTCAGATGCCCCAGTCGCACCTGCCTGGCCCCGCGCCACTGAGCGACAGGGCTAAAACAGCTTCCCAGCACCGGCCAAAAATGGCACCATCGCGCCTTTTTTCATCAAGGCAATGGAGCCGGCGCGCCCCTTTGCGGACATCTGCGCGACGTTGCACTGCAACGATGCGACAAACTGCCCCGGCAAAGCCTTGAGCCCCCTGCGACCCTGTTGGCCGTCCAATGCCGCTATGCTAGCGTGGCGCTCGCCAGGAAGGCCGCCAACAGCTGGGAACGCACCCGATCACATGAGGACCGCACATGGCCCAGGCCACGCCCGCGCTGGAAATCCGCAATTTGCACAAACGCTACGGCGAGCAGGAAATTCTCAAAGGCATATCGCTGACCGCGCGCGACGGTGACGTGATCTCCATCCTGGGGTCGTCCGGCTCCGGCAAGTCCACCCTGCTGCGCTGCATCAACCTGCTGGAAAACCCCCATCAGGGCGAAATCCTGGTTGCCGGCGAGAGCCTCAAGCTCAAGGCCGCAAAGAACGGCGACCTGATCGCCGCCGACAACCGCCAGATCAACCGCCTGCGCAGCGAAATCGGCTTTGTCTTCCAGAACTTCAACCTGTGGCCGCACATGTCGATCCTCGACAACATCATCGAGGCGCCACGCCGGGTGCTTGGCCAGAGCAAGGCCGAGGCCACCGAAGCGGCCGAAGCCCTGCTGAACAAGGTTGGCATCTACGACAAGCGTCACAGCTACCCCGCCCAGCTTTCCGGTGGCCAGCAACAGCGTGCTGCCATCGCCCGTACCCTGGCCATGAGGCCCAAGGTGATCCTGTTCGACGAGCCAACCTCGGCGCTCGATCCGGAAATGGTCCAGGAAGTGCTTAACGTTATCCGCGCATTGGCCGAAGAAGGCCGTACCATGCTGCTGGTGACGCACGAGATGAACTTTGCCCGCCAGGTGTCCAGTGAAGTGGTCTTCCTGCACCAGGGCCTGGTTGAAGAGCAAGGATCGCCACAGCAGGTCTTCGAAAACCCGACCTCGGCGCGTTGCAAGCAATTCATGTCCAGCCACCGCTAACGGAGCAATACATGCACACTTACAAGAAGTTCCTCCTGGCAGCCGCTGCCACCCTGGTGATGTCGGCAAACGCCATGGCCGCGGAAAAACTGCGCATGGGTATCGAAGCCGCCTACCCACCGTTCAACAACAAGGATGCCAGCGGTAACGTCGTCGGCTTCGACAAAGACATAGGCGACGCCCTGTGCGCCAAGATGAAGGTCGAATGTTCGGTGGTGACCTCCGACTGGGACGGCATCATCCCAGCCCTGAACGCCAAGAAGTTCGACTTCCTGGTGTCGTCGCTGTCGATCACCGACGAGCGCAAGCAGGCGGTCGATTTCACCGACCCGTACTACTCCAACAAGCTGCAGTTCATCGCACCGAAGAACGTCGACTTCAAGACTGACAAGGCTTCGCTCAAGGGCAAGGTGATCGGCACCCAGCGCGCCACCCTGGCCGGCACCTACCTTGAAGACAACTACCCGGATGTAGAGGTCAAGCTCTACGACACCCAGGAAAACGCCTACCTGGACCTGGTGTCTGGCCGCATTGATGGCATCCTGGCCGACAAGTATGTGCAGTACGAGTGGCTCAAGAGCAAAGACGGCATGAACTTCGAGTTCAAGGGCGAGCCGGTGATGGACAGCGACAAGATCGGTATCGCCGTGCGCAAAGGTGACACCAAGCTGCGCGACGAGTTGAACAAAGCCCTGGCAGAAATCAAAGCCGACGGTACGTACAAGAAGATCAACGACAAGTACTTCCCGTTCAGCATCGAGTGACCCACCCTGACCGGCGCGCCCATGCGGCGCGCCAGTCCCTAGAATGACCTGCCCATGAATATCGACCTGCACGGATTCGGCCCGGCCATGATGGCTGGCACGCTGATGACCGTAAAACTGGCGCTTTGCGCTTTGCTGCTGGGGCTGGTGCTGGGCCTGCTCGGCGCCCTGGCCAAAACATCTACCGTCACGCCACTGCGGTGGCTGGGCGGCTTTTACTCCACCCTGGTACGCGGCGTGCCCGAGCTGCTATGGGTGCTGCTCATCTATTTCGGCACCGTTGGGGTGATGAACGCCCTGGGCGAAGCCCTGAACATGCCGGGCCTGGAACTGAGTTCCTTCGCCGCTGGCGTGATTGCCCTGGGGCTGTGCTTTGGCGCCTACGCCACAGAAGTGTTCCGTGGCGCGATCCTGGCCATCCCCAAGGGCCACCGTGAAGCCGGCATGGCGCTGGGCCTTTCCAAGGGCCGTATTCTGTCGCGGATCATCCTGCCACAGATGTGGCGCATCGCCCTGCCCGGCCTTGGCAACCTGTTCATGATCCTGATGAAGGACACCGCGCTGGTATCGGTGATCGGCCTGGAAGAAATCATGCGCCATGCCCAGATCGGCGTGACCGTGACCAAACAGCCATTCACCTTCTACATGGTTGCCGCCTGCATTTACCTGAGCCTGACCATCATTGCCATGACCGGCATGCACTTCATGGAAAAACGCGCCGCTCGCGGCTTTGCGAGGGCCGAACAATGAATTGGGAAGTCATCATCAAGTGGCTGCCGCGCCTGGCCCAGGGCGCGACCCTGACCCTGGAGCTGGTGGCCATCGCCGTAGTCGCCGGGTTGATTCTGGCCATCCCCCTGGGTATCGCCCGCTCCTCGCGCCACTGGTACGTACGCGCTGTGCCGTTCAGCTACATCTTCTTCTTCCGCGGCACGCCGCTGCTGGTGCAGCTGTTCTTGGTGTACTACGGCCTGGCCCAGTTCGATGCCGTGCGCGCCAGCTCGCTGTGGCCGTACCTGCGCGACCCGTTCTGGTGCACGGTGCTGACCATGACGCTGCACACCGCTGCCTACATCGCCGAGATCCTGCGCGGTGCGCTGCAGTCGATCCCCAAAGGTGAGATAGAAGCGGCGCGGGCGCTGGGCATGTCCCGGGGCAAGACGCTGTTCTACATCATGCTGCCGCGCGCTGCGCGCATCGGCCTGCCGGCCTACAGCAACGAAGTGATCCTGATGCTCAAGGCCAGTGCCCTGGCCAGCACCGTGACCCTGCTGGAGCTGACCGGCATGGCCCGTACCATCATCGCCCGGACCTACCTGCCGGTGGAGATTTTCTTCGCAGCCGGTGTGTTCTACCTGGTGATCTCGTTCGTGTTGGTGCAAGGCTTCAAGCTGCTCGAACGCTGGTTGCGCGTGGACGCCTGCCAGGGCCGCTGAGCCGTACTATCGCATTCGCGGGTGAACCCGCTCCCACAGCCAGTGCGCGAACCTTGAGCCAAGCGCACGTCTGTAGGGGCGAGCCCCCCGCGAGTAGGCCCGACAAACCCACCCTCGCCTCAACCCCCCATGCCCAGCTACCTGCACAGCCACCAGTTGCATGCCCGCTTCAAGGCCCTCGACCAGTTCCTGACCGAGCACCAGGCACTGTGGAAACCCAGGCCCTTCACCGCCCTGCGCCTGGACTGGGAGGCCAGCCATCCTGAGCTTGCCGCCTATCTGCGCGGCTGTACCTTGGCCGACGCAGAGGCCGACGTTGCCCCAGCGCAACTGCCCGCCCCGTTCCCGCAACTGGCCGCACAAGCCGAACAGCTGGCAGCCGTGGGCGAGCTCCCGGATACCGGCCTGCCCAGCGCCGGGCACCGTCTGGACGCCAATGTGCCAGGCCGCAAATGGCAGCAGATAGAAGCCTTCAGCCGCCGCGTGAGCTTTCGCGAGCAGACTCGCCATTGGCTGGACTGGTGCGCCGGCAAAGGCCACCTGGGCCGTCGCTTGCTGCAACCGGGCCAGCAGCTGACGTGCCTTGAGTACAACGCCGAACTGGTCGCAGCAGGCCAGGCGCTGAGCGATCACCATCACCTGCCTGCAAACCATGTTCACCAAGATGTCATGGCTACCGGCAGCCGCCAGCACCTGGGCCAGGACAAAAGCGTGGTCGCCCTGCATGCCTGCGGTGACCTGCACGTTCACCTGCTGCGCGAGGCCAGCCAGCAAGGCTGCCGCCACCTGGCCGTGGCCCCCTGCTGCTACAACCGCATCGGCGGCGATCGCTATCAGCCGTTATCCACAGCCGCGCAGGGTTCGGCGCTGCACCTGAGCATCACCGACCTCGGCCTGCCGCTGAGCGAGACCGTCACGGCTGGCGCCCGCGTGCGCCACCAACGCGACTGCTCCATGGCCCGCCGCCTGGGCTTCGACCTGCTGCAACGCAAACAGCGTCAGTGCGATGAATACCTGCCTACCCCATCGCTGCCGGTGGCCTGGCTGGCCAAGCCGTTCGAGCAGTACTGCCGCGAGCTGGCGGCGCTGCGAGCGGTGCCGATCAGCACCACCCCGGACTGGGCCGCGCTGGAGGCCGCAGGCTGGCAACGCCTGGCCGAGGTGCGCAACCTGGAGCGGTTGCGCAACCTGTTCCGTCGCCCGCTGGAACTGTGGCTGGTGCTGGACCGCGCGCTGTACTTGAGCGAGCAAGGCTACGATGTTCGCTTGGGGACTTTCTGCGCCTATCCACTGACCCCGCGCAACCTGCTGCTGCTGGCAGAACGTGACCAATAGCCGCAGCACAACCTGTGGATAACTCTGTGAACAAGCTTGTGATTACCTGTTGGATCACTTCGCTATTTCAAGGCTTGTGCTTATGCAGCAGCGCGGCTGGAGCCCAGCAAAAACAGGCATTTGCGCAAAGACCAGTGGTTGGGGCGAGCGGCCTGCGTTTCGCGCAAGGCGTTATTGCCTCTTGTGCATAAACCAAAATTCGATTAGGCAAAGCCCGCTGGGTTGCAGCGGGCCTGGTGGGCTACCTGAGTGCTTTTTGCTTGGCCAACTCGATGTCGTTCATTAGCGCTTTGGCCATGCCCAGCAGATAATCCGAGGCGCCCAGCAGCTTGTGGTCATCCTCCATGTCCCCTTCACGAACCAAGTGCTTGATATAGCCCAGCAGGATCGACACATGTTCGTAAGCATGATCGACCGGGATACCCGGCTGCACACGCAGTAGGTTCATTGGCGGGTTGCCCGCTTCCAGGAACGTCGCCATGCCGGCGGTTTGGATGGGTTTGGCGGTTTCGGCATCATTCATCGCGCTGCTCCCCTGCATCGCTCAAGGTCGCCAGCGCGTGCTGGAACAGTATCAAGGCCGAATCGACGGCAGAAGCGGCGTTGGCCAACGTGGTCAAGCCTGGCTCACCGGCGTGGAGGCGGCAATGTTCATCGATGGTTTCGACCACGCCGCGCATGAGTTCGATACCGTGGACGAAGGCGTCTTCGGGGGAGATATCGCTGTGGACAGAGAAATACGGGGTTTGGACAAGCGGATGGGGTGGATCGGGGACGATCTTTTTCATGCAAGCAGCTCCATGAGAGGAACCACCACATCAATTTTTCTCACGAATTAAGGTGGCGGTCGTACACGGGGTGAGAAAACCGAGGGAGCTACAAAGCTCGGCCAGACCGAAGTCTGCCCGTGTACAACCGCCATAAACTGGCTAGCCAGTAACTCCTTATCGGGTTTCTCACACCCGGTCACCAGGGTTTGGTAACCCGGAAACGTTATCCCTGGGCCACCTTCCCGCCAACAGTGAAGGCTCGACTAGCAGCGTAGGATAATTCCCAAACACCAAAATCCTGAAGCATTTGGTCTTAACTTAGGAATTTCCTCACAAATCAGCCCAGTCATTGGTGGGCAGGTTCCCCACACGGCGCGTTCCCGGTGTATGATCCGCCCCCCAAAATATTGAAAGCTAGTCGCACGCTGCCCGCCAGCCTTGCGACCATCTGGCGTTGCGCCGGATTCGACAACGGACTAACGGACTACACCATCGTGACCTACGCCAAACCCCTCGCCCTGCTGGCCCTGACCCTGGCCTTGAGCGCCTGCAGCCACAGCCCCGCCGAGCACCCCGCCAGCAGCCTGGACTGGAACACCCCCGGCATGCAGCTGGGCGGTGACTACGGCCTGCCACTGCGCACCGAAAGCCCCTGCCGCAAGCGTGGCTGCGACAACGACAAGCTGATTTTCAACCCCGGCAAGAGCGAGCCAAACGTCAATACCATCCACCGCGGCTGGTAGGAAATTTCTCCTTTTGGCTCGGTGACTTAGGTCATTTTCGCTTTATCGCAACTAAGTGGTTTACAGGCGCCAAACGATCGTTATAATGACGCCCCATTGCCGGTATAGCTCAGATGGTAGAGCAACTGACTTGTAATCAGTAGGTCCCGGGTTCGATTCCTGGTGCCGGCACCATTCAAGGTTCCATAGAAAGCTTTCAAAATCTCTGGAATCCCCGAAAAACCCGCCTTCTGGCGGGTTTTTTCGTTTTGGGGTTCCGTAGGCTACTGAGGGTAGCTAGCGCTGATAAGGGTAGTTTTAACGGTAGATGTCCCTTTCAATATCGGAGACTCCCTTTAGGGCCCCACCCTTGCCCCGCATACAGGCATCATCTGCCGCACGGCAAAGCTCAGAAAGCGCGAGTACAAGCTCTTTGACGGCAACGGCTTGTGCAACCCATCAGCCGCAAAGGCTAGCGGCTCAGGTAAGTCAAACCCGATGGCCGCGAAGGCCTGACTATCCTCGGCAGCTATCCGGTGGTCGGGCTGGGCGACGCACCCCGCACCCGTCATAGCAGACCTGCGGATCATAGTTACTCATAGGCATGTACTCTTGGCTTTGATAGCGGCGCAGTGTAGCCAATACTAGGCCCCTTCTAACGCGCAAAAATGAGAAGGGCCGGCCGACTGGCTAGCCCTTAACTATAAGCCTGTGGTTAGGCCGCTTTCTTCTTCACGGTGATATCAATCTCCAGATCGGCGCTGGCCAGCAGGTTCACCAGGGCATCCAGGGAAAACTTATCGATCTTCCCATTCAGCAGCTCACTTAAGCGAGGTTGTGTCACGTGCAGCCGGCGGGCTGCATCCTTTTGTGGGAGATCCCAAGCCTTCACGGTCTTGGTCAATACCCTCATGAGCTGGGAGCGCAGCCGAAGGTTTTCGGCTTCTTCTGGCGAATCAACCAACGCATCCCATACGGAGGTAGAGCGTTCGTTTGCCATCATTGATTCCTCAGTTACATCTTCATTCAGAGAAATGATCGAGTTGGACTCGAATAGGAAGATCCCTACACCGCCAAGTGAAGGATGTCCTCTCCCCCCACGCCTTACTCGGCGCGGGGGCGTTTGCCACACCATCAGTCCAGCGACTTGAACCGCTCTTTAGCCAGATCAATATCGCGCTTTTCCGTCTTTTCAGTGGTTTTGCGGAAAGCATGCAGTACATAAACTGCTTCCGGCCGGTTCACCACATAAAACACGCGAAAAGCCCCGTCTTTACACTTGATGCGGATTTCCCGCACCCCTTGCCCGACGTTTTCCATCGGCTTCCAATCTGATGGCTCTTCACCGTCTTGGATCAGCTCAAGCTGGTACCCAGCCCGCTGACGGGCCACCTCAGGAAAATCCCGCAAATCTTCCTTACTGCTGCCCACCCAATAGATGGGTTTCAGGACTTCGACCATTATCAAGGTTCCTTCTATCAAGGGGATTTCTTCTACGATTCATCGGCGCTTCCTCACTGTGGTGGTTTTGCTAATGCCCCCGCTGGCCTGACATCGGGCTTTTTCGGGTTTTACGGCATCAACGGGGCAAGATTATATCGATATCGATATATAGTCAAGTAAATGACAACCAATTATCCCGAAATCGATATGTGACAGAAAAAAGGTCGCCCAACGCTTTTGCAGCCGTGACCAGCGACGGGCCGCTGGGATCGGACATTGGCGGGAGTCACCGGCATGCACTTGCGTGAGCCATTTTGGCTGACCTGCCTCGACTTAGTCTTGATGTTCACAACCTAGATACCATAAACATTCAGGATGGCACTAAAGGTGGTCGCATTGCTGGCTTAGGCTAGGCTACGAAGTCTTCAGACCAAATCTTGCTATTGGTACACCTCAAAATCTCCTAAATCCCAGCCCACGCGAATTCCCCGCTTTTAAAGTAATAAAACGTCCGCCTGATGCCAGTACGCGCCGGAATCTCGGGCAAACCCGCTCCCACCAAGCCTGTGCAGGCTTTGATAGCCACGAAAAGGGCCGCAAAGCGGCCCAGGTGTTTTCGACAAAAAGCCTTACCGCCAGCTCAGGCATTCGCTTCGATCAAAACGCAGTGCTAACCGTCAGCGACATGCTGCGCGGATCCCCGTAAATCGCCCCCGCATAGAAGCCATACCGGGTGTAGTAATGCTTGTCGAACAGGTTATCGACATTGACGCTAACGGTGGTGTCGTCCGTCAGCTGGTACTTGGCCATGGCATTCCAAATCGCATAACCAGACCAATTCACATCGGTCGCCCCCCCACTCACGCCATTCACCGGCTGCCCTGCTGGGCTGGAGATGGCGCGGATGTTGGTCTGCGCCTTCACCCCGGCACCTAGGGTCAGGCGGTCCAGCGGACCAGACAGGCGGTAGGTGGTCGAGGCCTTGAACAGGTGCGAGGGGTCACTGCGCCCGTCGCTGTCCACGCGGCGGAAGTGCAGGTAGGTATAACCGGCATACAGGTTCCAGTTCGGTGTCAGGGCGCCGGCGATTTCAAGGTCGATACCGTCGGTTTCCTGGCCGGTGCCTGCCTTGTAGGCATCGCCGCCGGTTGGGGTGGTCAGGCCGTCGTCGAGCACGGCTTTGTTCTGCTGCTTGGTGCGGAAGTAAGCAGCAGACGCGTTCAGGCGGCCATCCAGCCAGGCGCCCTTGATGCCGGTTTCGTAGCTCTGACCACGGATCGGCTCGACTTTGGTGCCGCTTTCGGTTTCGGCGGTTTGTGGGTTGAAGATGTCGGTGTAGCTGGCGTACAGCGAATAGGTGTCGTTAAGGTCGTATACCGCGCCCAGGTAGGGGGTGACGATGCCGTTGTTCTGCTGGTTGCTGCGCACACCGGCAACGCTGTTGGTGGTGGCGGAGTAGTCGGTGGTACGCACGCCGACGATCACCGACAGCGGGTCGGTGATGCTCAGGCGGGTGGCGGCGTACATGCCCTGCAGGCGGGTGGTGGTCTTGGTGTGCAGGCCCGTGCGGGTGGCGATCATGTCGTAATCGCTGTCGACGCCGTTGTGCCAGTCGCTGATCGGGAAACCGTTGTTGGCGCGGAATTGGCAGCCCACCGAGGGCGCGCTGACGCGGTCGTCGCTGACCATGGTGCAGCTGTATTGCGGCGACCAGGCCACAGTTCGGCTGTCGTTGTAGCCGACCATCGCCTGGTGGGTGCGGCCAAACAGCTGGAACGGGCCGGACAGGTCGATTTGTGCAGACTGCTGGGTGGTGTCGCTGGAGCTGTGCAGGCCGTTGAGCACCGCGCCGCTGCCATCCTGGTTCCAATAACCGCCGTAGCGGCCACGGCCGGCCGAGTTGACCTTGGCGAGGCCGCGGTGGTTGAGCACGTCAGAGGTGCTTTGCGCGACTTTCAGGTCCAGGCTCCAGTCGTTGTCGAAGCGGTGTTCCAACGAGCCGAAGGCGGTGCGGGTGGTGTACTCGCCGAAGCTCCAGCTGGGTACCAGGTTGGTGCTGCGTGGCAGGTCGGTCTTGCTGCCGTCGCCGTACCAGATGGGGATGTTCGCACCCCAGCCGCCACCGACCACCTTGTTGTATTCGTACTGAAAACCGGCGCCCAGGGTGGTGGCGTCGTCGATGTCGAAGGCGAAGCTGGCAAGGGCGGCGCGGGAGCGTTCTGACTGGTTGTCGCGGAACGAGTTGGCATCACCCTGGGTCATTACGAAGCGCGAGCGCAGGCGGCCGTCTTCGGACAGCGGCAGGTTCAGGTCGGCGCCCAGGCGGCGTTTGTCCCAACTGCCGTAGGTGGCGTAGGCGCTGCCACCAAAGGTTTTGGTCGGGGCCTTGCGGATCAGGTTGACGGTGGCCGAGGGGTCGCCGGTGCCACCGAGCAGGCCGTTGGCGCCACGCACGATGTCGATACGTTCGTACAGGTCCATGTTCAGGGCATTGCCGCCGCCGTTGAAGTCCGAACCACCCTGGAACTGCAAACCATCGACCTTCCAGTTGCTGATGGAATAGCCACGTGCGCGGAAGTCGGTACGCCCGCCGACTTCGGACTTGCTGGTACTGACCCCTGGCGTGGTGTCCAGCGCTTGCTCGATGGAGTGCACATCGCGGTCGTCCATCTGCTGGCGGGTAATGGTGGTGACCGACTGCGGCGTCTGCCGGGGGGTGAGCTTCAGGCCTGTTGAGCTGCGCGTGCTCTCGACGGTGTAGCCGAGCTGGCCGGTGTCATCTGCGGGTACGAGCGCGCTGTCCTCGATCTGGGTGGCATCGAGCACCAGTGGCTGGCTTTCGGCAGCCAAGGCGCTGCCACTGATGGCAACGGCAACGAAGAAGGCAAGCGGGTGCAGGCGGCTGCCGCCCCGGACAACAGAGGTGAAGTCGTTCATGGCACTATTAGGTTTCATTTGGGAAGGCTTCGTATTCGCAGATGATTTTTTGTTACGATTCTAGGCATCAGCCCTCTGGGCTCCATGCCCGACTTGTACGGGGATGTAATGGAACGTAACGAGCGCTGCTAGCCCTCCTCCACCAGGTGTATTACCGATGAGCACAACCTTGCTGGTTGTCGACGATGACGACGAAATCCGCGAACTTCTTTGCGATTACCTAAGCGACGCCGGCTACACCGTGTTGGCGGCGGCCGATGGTGATGGCATGCGCCAGCAACTGGCCGCGAGCAAGGTCGACTTGGTGGTGCTCGACCTGATGCTGCCTGGCGAGGATGGCTTGAGCCTGTGCCGCCAGTTGCAAGCGATGCCGGGCCTGGCGGTGATCATGCTGTCCGCCAAGGGCAGCACGCTGGACCGCATCATCGGCCTGGAGGTGGGTGCCGATGACTATCTGGCCAAGCCGTTCGAGCCGCGTGAACTGATTGCCCGTATCAAAGCGGTGCTGCGCCGGCCGCAGCGGCTGGAGGGTGCTGAAGAGGCACCGGCGTGCGACGCCGAGCACTTCGCAGGCTTTAGCCTGGACCACGTCAAGCGCCTGCTGACTCGCCCCGACGGCGCCACCCTGACCTTGCCTCGCTCCGACCACAGGGTGCTGCGGGAGCTGCTCGAGGCCAACAATCGAGTGGTGTCGCGCGACCAATTGACCCGTCGTGCCTTTGGCCGCGACCACCACCCTGACGATCGCTCTGTGGATATGTGCATCAGCCGCCTGCGCCAGCAATTGCGCCACGCGCCGGCCGGCGATATTCAGATACTGACCATCCGTAACGAGGGCTACCTGCTGAGTGTCGCCGACGCCCAGGCCGGCAACTGATATGCGCTGGCTCCGCCGCCTGTGGCCGCGCACGTTGTTTGGTCAACTGTTGCTGATCATGGTCAGCGGCACGCTGGTGGTGCAGCTGATGTCGAGCAGCATCTGGTTCGATGTGCGTTTCGCCCAGGTGCTCGAGGCTCCGATCCGGCTCATGGCCGCGCGCAGCGCCCCCTTGATTGCCAAGGCCGGCTGCCATGCCCAGGGCATACAGGCACCGGCTCACTATCGGGTGCGATGTGCCGACGCCGTGCCAGCGACGGGGGTAGATGAGCGCCGCGGGCGCAGGCGCGCCGAGCTGCTGCTGCAACAGGCACTCGAATACGAGCTGGGGCATGCCCAGCAGGTGCGCTTGCTGCGCGTGCAACTGACCGATCAGCAGGGCCATCCGATTGTCTGGCGTAGCCTGTTCGGCCTGCGCACCGCCCAGGCGCACATTCAGTTCGCCGTTGCGTTGCCAGACGGCCATTGGCTGAGCATCGACGGGCAGGAGCTACAGGGCTGGAGCGGTGAGTCGGCCTGGGTGTTGATCAGCGACTATTTGCTGCGGGTGTATGCCCTGCGCATCGTCGCCGTGCTGGTGGTCTGCCTGATCGCCGTGCGCTTGTGCCTGCGCCCACTGCGGCGCTTGGCCGATGCGGCGCGGGGGTTGGGCAGCAATCTGGAGCAGCCCGCCCTGGCCCTGGACGGCCCAGAAGAAGTGCGCCAGGCCGCGCAAGCATTCAACGCCATGCAGCAGCGGTTGATTGCCATGGTCAACGACAAGGCCTACTTCCTGGCAGCCGTTTCCCACGACCTGCGCACCCCACTGACGCGCATGCGCCTGCGTCTGGAGCGGCTGCCGGACGACGAGCAGCGCGAACGCCTGCGGCAGAACATCACCCAGATGGACGACATGATCGGCCAGGTGCTCGATTACCTGCGCACAGGTGAGCAGCAGAACCTGCAACTGGTCGACCTGGATCGCTTGGTCGCGCGGCTTTGCGCCGACCTTGCCAGCGCGGCGGAGCCTTTGCCGGTGCATGGCCAGGGCGGCAGCCTGCGGGCTGATGCATTGCTGCTGCAGCGTTGCCTGCAGAACCTGGTGGTCAACGCGCTGCGGTATGCCAAGGAGGTTTCGCTAAACCTGCAGGCCACTGCTGGCGGTGTGTACATCCATATCGACGACCGCGGGCCAGGCATCGCGCCAGGCTTGCTCAACACCGTCACCGATCCTTTCGTGCGCGGCGAGGGCTCACGTAACCACGGGTCCGGCGGTTACGGTCTGGGGCTGAGCATCGCCCAGCGCATCGCCAGCAGCCATGGCGGGGAGCTGCTGCTGCACAATCGTGAAGGTGGTGGGTTGCGGGTCAGCGTGTTCTTGCCCACTGCAAGCCGCGAGGCTTAACGGGTTGGCGTGGCGGTTGCGGCGGCGCGCTAGCTGGAAGCTTCAAGCGAGCAAAAAAAATCCGACACCAGATGACTGGTATCGGATTTTTCAAACCCTTGCCTACGCGCCGATGCTCAGGTGGCGAGCATCAAGCGCTTGCGCTCAGTATCAGAAGATGCTGATTGGGTATTCGACGAATACGCGCACTTCGTTGCCGTCGTCGTTGTAACCGTTCTGTTGGACGGCGGTGTTGGTACGCAGCCAGGAACCACGCAGCTTGACCGACAGGTCCTTGGCCGGGCCGTCCTGTACGACGTAACGCAGCTGGTTGAAGATTTCGCGCTCTTTACCTTCGCCGTAGCCGTGGGTGTTGATGTTGTCACCCGCCACATAGGCGATTTTGTAGGTCAGGCCCGGCATGCCGAAGGCGCCGAAGTCCAGGCCATAGGCCAACTGCCAGGAGCGCTCGTCTTCGGCGTTGAAGTCCGACCAGTAGGAGTTGGCCAGGTAGATGGTCGAGCCGCCGTCACCCACGCCACCACGGTCCTGGTACCAGCCGTAGTTGTAGCCGGTGCTGCCGGTGCTGCGCTGGTGCGCCAGGGTCACCGAGTGCGGGCCGAAGGCGTAGGTAGCAGCCAGGCTCCAGATGGTGTTGTCGTCACCGGCAAGCTGAGCTTTCTGCACGTACTTGCTGTTGATGTCCGACTTGTAGCCGTTGAAGTCCAGGGTCAGGGACTGGTCTGCCGAAATCGGGTAGACGTAGTTCATGCCCAGGTAGTGCTTCTTCATCACGTCTTCGATGTTCGACGTGTAAGCAGAGGCGGTGAAGTTTTCAGTGAACTTGTAGCTGCCACCGAACACATCGATCGTCTTCAGGTGGCCGCTGTCACGGCCTTCAGCGCTCTTGCGCGCCTCTTGGGTGAAATGACCGGCATTGAGCTCCAGGCCTTCGATTTCCTTGGAGGTGATGAAAGTACCGGTGTAGCTCTCTGGCAGCAGGCGGCTGTCGTCGTACTGCAGCACTGGCAGCTCGGGCATCATGTCACCGTACTTGAGCACGGTGTTGGAGACGCGGAACTTGATGGCAGCACCACCACGGGCCAGGTTGTGCGGCGAGTTGGTAGGGGCGGTATCGCTAGGCTTGAAGAAGTCGATACCAGCGCCGCCATTGCGGCCTTTGCCGCCATCCAGGCGCAGTGCGTACAGGCCAAAGGCATCGACGCCCACGCCTACAGTGCCTTGGGTGAAGCCGGAGGAGAATTTGCCGATGAACGCCTGGCCCCATTCGCTCTGGTCGCGGTTGCCATGCTTCTTGTCGCGGTTGATGTAAGCGTTGCGCAGCAGCACGTTGGCGTGGCTGTCTTCGAGGAAGCCGTTGCTCTGGGCCTGGTCATTGGCCTGGGCCTGGGTCGCGGCGATCATCGCCAGGGCGAGCAGGCTGATCCTGGTTTTCAACATGTTGTTTTCCTTGTTTCTTAATCAAAAACGCTTTGCACCATTACGCCTGGAACCAACGCCCCTTCGTAGGTTCGACGCTATGCGGATCCGAACTGAAAAGCCCGCCAACGGTGTGTGTGGCGGGCCTCTCGCAGCAGCATGACCATGGGTGGCCAGCAAGCGTTGGCCGAATCCTAGCGGTGTGCGATTACAAATGTCAAAAACTCGTGAAATGCAGGCTGATATGACCAAGAACCACGCTGGCCGCAGGGCATTTCAATGCATCCCTGGCTATAGGAAGGACAATTTACCTTGCAAAGAAAGGTTACGAGGCTGCGTTGAAAACCCTGTTCAAGCCCAAGAAAAGCCTGCGCACCCACAAATAAAAACGCCACCGCATAGGCGGTGGCGTTTTGCCTTGGGCGGGCTGATGACCCGTCAGGGCCAGACCCCCAGCAGTGCATCCAGCTCTGCATCGCTGATCAGGCCTTGTGGGTAGCGGCCGTCAAGCAGACGTCGTGGGTCGGTCGTCCTGACCCGTTTGCCTCCATGCTGTTTCAACCAATGCGCCATGACCTTCAGCGATTGATGGTTGATTGCCAGTGGGCGCAAAGCCGTCTCACTTGCTGCATTCATGTTCGCACGTACTCCCTTGGCCCGTGAGCGGCTAATTTACGTCTTGATTGTTACAGTACCGAGAGCCCGGTCTGCCGGGTAACTCTCTGAAAACAATACAAAACCTATGCCATCCCCCGCTCCGGGTATCGGCGCGAACAAAAAAGCCCGTCTTGCGACGGGCTTCTTCATAACGCGCCGATCAGCGCTTGAACGGTGCAGGCTGCTGCTGAGTCAGGCAGTGGATGTTGCCACCGCCAAGCAGCAGCTCGCGGCCGGGGATCATCACCACTTCGTGGCTGGGGAAGACTTTGGCCAGAATCGCTCTGGCCTGCGCATCTGCCGGGTCGTCGAAGCTCGGGGCGATGATGCCGCCGTTGACGATCAGGAAGTTGACGTAGGAGCCGGCAAGGCGCACGGATGGGTCACGCTCTTGGCTACCGGCCACATGATCGACGCCGGCGCATTCTGCTTCAGTAGCGAACAGCGGGCCGGGAATCGGCATTTTGTGCACCACGAACTCACGCCCTTTGGCATCGCGGGTGTTTTTCAGCACTTCGTAAGCGGCGTGGCAGCGTGCGTAATTGGGGTCGTTGGAATCATCGGTCCAGGCCAGTAACACTTCACCAGGGCTTACGTAACAGCAGAAGTTATCGACGTGGCCGTCGGTTTCGTCGTTGTACAGGCCCTCGGGCAACCAAACGATGGTATCGACCGCTAGGTGCTCGCGCAGGGTTTGCTCGATCTGCTCGCGGCTCAGGTGCGGGTTGCGGTTGCGGTTGAGCAGGCACTCTTCGGTGGTGATCAGCGTCCCTTCGCCGTCGACGTGGATAGAACCGCCTTCAAGCACGAAGCCTTCGGTGTGGTAGCGCTGGCAGCGCTCCATTTCCAGTACCTTGGCCGCCAGCTCTTCATCGCGGTTCCACGGTGCATACAGGCCGCCGTCGAAGCCGCCCCAGGCGTTGAAGCCCCAATCAACCCCACGCACTTCACCGTGCTCGTTGATGACGAAGGTTGGCCCCGTGTCACGCACCCAGGCATCGTCGTTGCTGATTTCCACCACACGGATGTTCGGCAGGTCGAGTTGGCGACGGGCGTTTTCGTACTGGCCGGCAGAAACGGCCACGGTCACAGGTTCAAAGCGGGCGATGGCCTTTGCCAACGTGACGTGGGCAGCCTGCGCAGGCTTGCCGCCCAGGCGCCAGTTGTCCGGGCGCTCCGGCCATACCATCCAGACTTGGCTTTGCGGCGCCCATTCGGCGGGCATGTGGAAGCCATCGGCACGGGGAGTGGAGTTGAGGGTTTTCATGGTTAACCTCTGCAAAGGCGCTAGCCGATGGTCAATGGATAGCAGGAAAGTGTGACATCAGCGACGGCCTGGCTGCGACCCTCGCGGCTGGCTATTTTATAACCGATATATATCGGCTTTGAAAGCACAAATACGGCCATATCTGAATTTTCAATTCCATATTTGTCGATATGAATCGAAATAAGGCGACCTACGGTCAGGCCGAATTCCACCTTCTATATAATTCCTTGGCGCAGGGTGCCCGCGCGTGCCAAAACCCTTCAAGATGAAAGCTATTTCATGATGGCCCTTGAGATACCTGGGGTATGGCCGATACCTAGGTGCGAAGATGAAATTAACGAAGGGCGCATGCTGGCGCACGGCCAGCCGATCTAGGCTCAGTTTGCCAAGGCGGCGGACACCAAGCGGACCTTCCAAGGTCGGACCCTCAGCACACTGACCGAAGAATTGCCATGAACATCATAGCGACCGAAATACCCGACGTAGTCATCATTGAACCGAAGGTCTTCGGCGACAGCCGTGGCTTTTTCTTCGAAAGCTTCAATGCTCGCGAATTCAAGAAGCAGACCGGCTTCGATGGCCACTTCGTCCAAGACAACCACTCCCGCTCCCAACGCGGCGTGCTGCGGGGCATGCATTATCAAATCGATAACCCGCAAGGCAAACTGGTGCGCGTGGTGCAAGGCGAAGTGCTGGACGTAGCCGTAGACATCCGCCGCAGTTCGCCCACCTTCGGCCGCTGGGTTGCACGGCGCCTGAATGCCACCGACCATTTGCAGTTCTGGATTCCGCCGGGGTTCGCCCACGGCTTTCTGGTGCTGAGTGAGTCAGCGGATTTCCTGTACAAGACCACCGACTACTACAACCCCGCCGCCGAGCGCTCGATCCGCTGGGATGACCCTGACCTGGGCATCGACTGGGGGGTCGCGAACCCGACCCTGTCCGCCAAGGACCAAGCTGCCGTACTGTTGAAGGACGCCGACCTGTTCCCATGAAAATTCTCGTCTGTGGCCACAACGGCCAGGTTGCTCAGGCACTGCAGGCCCAGTTGCGTGGCTTGGGAGACGTGCAGGTGCTTGGCCGCGAGCACCTGGACATGGCCTGCCCCGAGGCACTGCGCGAGCCGCTGCGGCGGCTGGCCCCGCAGTTGATCGTCAATGCGGCTGCCTATACGGCGGTCGATCAAGCCGAAAGCGAACCGGGCCAGGCCTTCGCGATCAACGCGCAAAGCCCCCAGGTGTTGGCCGAAGAGGCACAGCGCCTGGGTGCGCCGCTGATTCACTACTCCACCGATTACGTGTTCGATGGTGACAACCCCCTGCCCTACACCGAGGCAGACCGCCCCAACCCGCTGGGTGTCTATGGCCGCAGCAAACTGGCCGGGGAGCAAGCCATTACCGCAGCAGCGGGCGAGCACCTGATACTGCGCACCAGCTGGGTCTACTCGCTGTATGGGCGCAATTTTCTGTTGACCATGCAACGGCTGCTGCAGGAAAAACCGCAACTGCGGGTGGTCGATGACCAGATCGGCGCCCCCACCTGGGCCACCTCCATTGCCATCGCCACCCGTGAATTGATCCAGCGCTGGCAAAGTGGCCAGCACGGGGCCTGGGGCACTTATCACCTGGCTGCCCAAGGCGAAACCTCGTGGTACGGCTTCGCCCAGGCCATCGGCGAACAGCTCAAGGCACGCGGCCTGCCCTGCGCCGAACTGCTGCCTATACCTGCCAGCGAGTACCCGACCCCGGCGCGACGCCCGGCCAACTCCCGCCTGGACTGTTCGCGCCTGGCCCGCGAGTGGGATGTGCGCCTGCCGCACTGGCAGCAAGCGCTGATCGACTGCCTCAACTAGCGCATAATTGCGCCAGACCCTCTCTGGCGCCTTTACGCGATGATTGCAAAACCCACGCCCCCTCGCCGTCCCCGCTGGCGCAGCCTGGCCCTGCTAGCCCTGTGCCTGACACCGCTGCTGTGGCCGCTGCACCACCTGGCTGAGCGCTACTACCAGGATCAACTGGCTTCGCAGAACCGCCAGACCCTCGACCTGTACGTCGCCAACTTGCTGGGCACCCTGCACCGCTACGAAACCCTGCCGCAAATCCTCGGCGACCTGCCCGCCCTGCGCGGTGTGCTGGCCGACCCGTTCCGCCTGGAAGCGGTCACCAACGCCAATCGCCTGCTCAAGGACATCGTTCAACAAACCGGCGCCGAAGTGATTTACCTGATGGATGTCAGCGGCAATACCCTGGCCGCCTCCAACTGGGACAAGCAGGACCGCTTCGTCGGGCGTAATTTCTCATTCCGGCCGTATTTCAACGAGGCCATGGCCGGCCGCTTGGGGCGCTTCTTCGGCCAGGGCACCACCTCAGCAAAGCGCGGTTATTTCTTCGCCGCCGCCGTGCGCGATGGGGAACGCATCGTTGGGGTGCTGGTGGTGAAGGTCGACCTGGACCACACCGAAACCTTATGGGGCCGCACCCCTGAGCAATTGCTGGTCACCGATCACAATGGCGTGGTCATCCTCACGTCGCGCCCAGACTGGCGTTTCCGCGCCACTCGCCCGCTCAGCGAAGCCGAGCGGCAAGCGATCATCGCTATCCAGCCCTACCCAACCCAGGCCCCACAACCGCTGGTGCTGAACCAGGACGCCTGGCTCACCCAGACCCGCGACATCAAAGAAACCGGCTGGCAGGTGAGCATCCTCGCGCCGCGCATGCTGGTCGATCGCTCGGTGCAAACGGTGATGGCCATTGGCGCCGGCGCCCTGCTGGTGCTGATGCTGTTGGCTGGGCTGGTGATGCAGCGACGCAGGCATTACATCGACCGCATCGACTTCGAGGCGCGGGGCAGGCAAGAGCTTGAAACCCGTGTGGCCGAGCGTACCGCGGCCCTCGAAGGCCTCAATACCCGGCTCAAAAGCGCCGTACTGGAGCGTGAAAATGCCCAACAGGAGCTGGTGCGCGCCCAGGACGAACTGGTCCAGGCTGGCAAGCTGTCGGTGCTGGGCACCATGTCGGCAAGCATCAGCCACGAGCTCAACCAACCGCTGGCAGCCATTCGCAGCTACGCGGAAAACGCCGAAATTCTGCTCGACCACCAGCGCACCGAAGATGCCCGCGGCAACCTCAAGCTGATTGGCGAACTGACCGGGCGCATGGCCTCGATCATTGCCCATCTGCGCGCTTTCGCCCGTCGCGACCGTCACGCGCCGGAAAGCGTCGCCTTGCAGCCGGCGCTGGATGACGCCCTGGCATTGCTGGCCAAACGCCGCCGGGCAATGGCGGTGGAGCTGATCCGCGACCTGCCCGAGGCCACCTTGTGGGTTCAAGCAGGTGAAACCCGGCTGCGTCAGGTGCTCGGCAACCTGCTGGCCAACGCCCTCGACGCCTTGACCGAAAAGGCCAACCCCCGGCGCCTGTGGCTCAGTGCCGAACAACGCGACGACTACGTCTACCTGTACATTCGTGACAACGGGCCAGGTTTCAGCCGCCAGGCCCTAGAGCACGCCAAGGAGCCGTTCTTCACCACCAAGACCCGCACCCAGGGCCTAGGCCTTGGCTTGGCCATCTGCGAAAGCCTGATGCGCGCACTGGGCGGTGAACTGCTGCTGGCCAACCACCCCGAAGGTGGCGCCCTGCTCACCCTGCAACTGCGCGTGGCTGCCCCCGGCGCTACCTTGCCCACTTCGGAGGACCCTTCGGCATGACGACCGAGCCGTACATCGACAGCCAGGCGCAGGTGATCCTGGTCGATGATGACCCGCACCTGCGCCAGGCCCTGAGCCAGACCCTGGACCTGGCCGGCCTGAAGGTGATCGCCCTGGCCGATGCCCAGGGCCTGGCCGAGCGTATAGAACCGGATTGGCCCGGCGTGGTGGTCAGCGATATCCGCATGCCTGGCATCGACGGCCTGCAACTGCTGGAGCAATTGCACAGCCGCGACAGTGAACTGCCGGTGCTGCTGATCACCGGCCACGGCGATGTGCCGCTGGCCGTGCAGGCCATGCGTGCGGGGGCCTACGACTTTCTGGAAAAACCCTTCGCCAGCGATGCCATGCTCGACAGTGTGCGCCGCGCCCTGGCGTTACGCCGGCTGGTGCTGGATAACCGCAGCCTGCGCCTGGCGCTGAGCGACCGCCAGCAACTGGCTACCCGGCTGGTTGGCCATTCACCGTCGATGCAGCGCCTGCGCGAACAGATCGGCGCTCTGGCAGGCACCCGTGCCGATGTCTTGATTCTGGGTGAAACCGGTGCCGGTAAAGAGGTGGTTGCCCGTGCGCTGCACGACCTGTCCAGCCGCCGCGATGGGCCATTCGTGGCCATCAATGCCGGCGCCCTGGCCGAGTCGGTGGTGGAAAGCGAGTTGTTCGGCCACGAGCCAGGGGCCTTTACCGGCGCTCAGAAGCGGCGTATTGGCAAATTCGAGTTCGCCAACGGCGGTACCCTGTTCCTCGACGAAATCGAGAGCATGAGCCTGGATGTGCAGGTGAAACTGCTGCGTTTGCTGCAGGAGCGGGTGGTCGAACGCCTGGGCGGCAACCAGCTCATCCCGCTGGATATCCGTGTGGTCGCGGCCACCAAGGAAGATTTGCGCACCAGCGCCGACCAAGGCCGCTTCCGCGCCGACCTGTACTACCGCCTGAACGTGGCGCCGCTGCGTATTCCGCCGCTGCGCGAGCGTGGCGATGACATCCTGGTGCTGTTCCAGCACTACACCGACGCTGCCAGCGCGCGCCACGGCCTGCCAGCACACGAGCTGCAACCGGCCCAGCGGGCCATGTTGCTGCGCCACGGCTGGCCGGGCAACGTTCGCGAATTGCAAAACGCCGCCGAGCGCTTTGCGCTGGGCCTGGAGCTGGCTCTGGATGGCCAGGCAGCAGCGCCTGCGGCCAGCGCCACGCCAATACTGCTGGGCAACCTCAGCGAACAGGTCGAGCAGTTCGAACGCTCCTTGATCGCCGCCGAACTGGCCCAGCGCCATAGCTCCATGCGCAGCCTGGCCGAAGCGCTCGGCATCCCGCGCAAAACCCTGCATGACAAGCTGCGTAAGCACGGCCTGCATTTCGAAGGCGGCAGCAGCGCCAGCGACGACCACGAGGAACACCGCCCATGAGTGCCGATAGCCAATACCTGCAGTCCGTGCTGCACGATGATATTCCGCTGACCCGTGACATGGGGTTGGAAGTCATCGATTGGCAAGCCCACACCTTGCGCCTGCAGCTGCCGCTGGCGGCCAACGTCAACCACAAAAGCACCATGTTCGGCGGCAGCCTGTACTGTGCTGCGGTGCTGGCCGGGTGGGGCTGGCTGCACCTGCGCCTGCGTGAGCTGGGCATCGACGATGGGCATATCGTCATCCAGGAGGGGCAGATCAGCTATCCGCTGCCGGTGACTGGCGCAGCAGTGGCGCGCTGTACAGCACCAGAGGAGAAGGCCTGGGAGCGATTTGTGACGATGTACCAGCGCCGTGGCCGGGCACGGCTGACGCTGCACACGACGGTCAGCAATGCAGGCGATGATGAACCGGCAGTCACTTTCAGCGGGCAGTACGTCCTGCACCGCTGAAGAGGACGGCCGGCAGGGTCGCGGTGATCGTGTCCGCCTTGTCTACCTGTGCCAGCCTATTCGCGCGGGAGCCAGGACCGTCAGATCAGGCTCAGCAATGCTTGCCGCCAGCTTGCCTGAGCAGGCAAGGCCAGGAAGAACGGATTGAGCAGCGACTCGCGCGGCGGGTAACGGAAAGGCTGGCCATCCACTTCGATCACCTCGCCACCTGCGCCCTCCAACACCCCCTGCGCTGCCGCCGTGTCCCATTGCGAGGTCGGCGCCAGGCGCGGGTAGCAATCGGCGCTGCCTTCAGCCAATAGGCAGAATTTCAGCGAACTGCCGATGTTCGCCAGTTCCAGTTCGCCCACCGCGGCGCTCAGCCCTGCCAGCAACGCCTCTTGTTGTGGGCTGGAATGGCGACGGCTGGCCACCACGGTAAAGCGGCCGTCGGCAGGCGGCCCGTTGCGTACCTGAACAGCCACGGCTTCACAAGCCCCGTCACGGCGCCAGGCACCTAGCGCACGGCCACCGAAATAGCAGCGGCCATTGGTGGGCATCGCTACCACGCCAAACACCACCTCGCCATTTTCGATCAATGCGATGTTGACGGTGAACTCCTCGCTACCGGCGATGAACTCTTTGGTGCCATCGAGTGGGTCCACCAGCCACCAGCGGCTCCAGCCCTGGCGCTCGGCCAGCGGGATGTCGCAGTCCTCTTCGGAAAGCACCGGAATATGCGGCGCCAAGCGCAGCAAACCATCGGCGATCACCTGGTGTGCCGCCAGGTCGGCGGCCGTCACCGGCGAATCGTCGGCCTTGTTGACCACCGCGACGTCGGCGCGCCAGAACGGCAGGATGGCCTGCCCGGCCAGTTGAGCGAGTTTGACTACTTCGTGCATCAGCTGTTGATCGTTCATGCCTCCAGCAGCCCCCGCTGAATCAACAGGTCGCGGGCCAGGTAAAGCGCTGCCAGCGCGCGCCCTTCGGTGAACTGCGGGTGCATGGCCAGGGCCGACAGCTCACGCAGGTTGACCTTGTCGACCCGCATCGGCTCCGGCTCGTCCCCTTCCAAACGTTCTTCGTACAGATCGGTTGCCAGCACCACCTGGATTTTCTGGCTCATGTAGCCAGGGGAGAGGGACAGCTCGGTCAGGTGTTCCAGTTGGCGGGCGCCGAAGCCGGCTTCTTCCTTGAGTTCCCGATCGGCGGCGGCCAGCACGTCCTCACCCGGCTCGATCAGGCCTTTGGGCAAAGACAATTCGTACTCATCGGTGCCACCGCAGTATTCCTCCACCAACACCGCGTGCTCGGCGTCGAGCATGGCCACTATCATCACAGCCCCATAACCGTTGCCACGGCCCACCAGGCGCTCATAGGTGCGCTCGGTGCCGTTGCTAAAGCGCAGTTGCACGGCTTCGACCCGGAACAGGCGGCTGCTGGCGACGATCTCGCGGCTGAGGACGGTGGGTTTCTGGCGCATGGGGCAGCTCCTTGGCGTGAACGGGTTACTATACCGTGGCTTGCCGACTGATCGAGAATTTCCCATGCCTGTTCTTCCCTGGTCCGCCATCGATACCGTCCTGCTGGACATGGACGGCACCCTGCTCGACCTGCACTACGACAACCGCTTCTGGCTCGACCACCTGCCCCAGCGCTATGCCGAGCTGCATGGGGTCAGCCGGGCCATGGCAGAAATGGAGCTGCAGCCGCTGTTCGAGCGTAATGCCGGCACGCTCAATTGGTACTGCCTGGACTTCTGGAGCCGGGAGCTGAACCTGCCCATTCGCGAGCTAAAACGCGAAATCGCTGACCTGATCGCCCTGCGGCCCGATGCCGATACCTTCCTGGCAGCCATCGGCAAGGCTGGCAAGCGCGTGATAATGATCACCAATGCCCACCGCGATTCGCTGTCGCTGAAACTGGAGCGAGTGGAGCTGGCAGCGTACTTCGAGCGGCTGATCAGCTCCCACGATTACGGCTTCCCCAAAGAGAATGCGCAGTTCTGGGATGCACTGCAGGCCGATATTGGCTTTGACCCGCAGCGCAGTCTGTTCATCGATGACACCCTGAGCGTACTGCGCAGCGCGCGGCAGTACGGCGTAGGCCATTTGCTGGCCGTGCGCCAGCCGGATAGCCAGGCGCAGCCGCGCGATACCGAGGAGTTCGCAGCGGTCGAAGATTACCGGGATTTACTGGCAGGCCTGTGAAACCTATTCGCGGGTAAACCCGTGCCTACCGGCTGGCGATCACCTCAAAGGATGCGCCGAACTGGTAAAAGCAGGTTTACCCGCGAACAGCCCGAACCGGGCTGCACGGTTTAGTCAGGGATACGTAGCACCTGGCCTGGGTAGATCTTGTTCACATCCTTGAGCATCGGCTTGTTGGCGTCGAAGATTTTCTGGTACTTGTTCGCATCGCCATATACCCGCTTGGAGATCGCGCTGAGGGTATCGCCCTTCTCGACGGTGACGAAGCGTGCCGCCTGAGCCACTGGCCCGGTGACGGTGATCTGATCGTCCACGCTGGCGACACCTTCGATGTTGCCGGCGGCGAGAATGATCTTCTCTTTTTCCTCCTGGCTCGCGACCTCGCCCTTGAGGATGACTTTGTCACCCTCCACGGTGGCCGTGATGTTCGGGTTGCCCAGGCCGACACTTTCCACGTGTTTCTTCAACTGCTCTTCGGCATTGGCGTTGCCGGGGGTCAGCAGATCGATCAACTTCTCGCCGGCTTCCTTCACGAAACTGAACAGGCTCATGACGCGCTCCTTGTTGACGTAAACCTTGAAGCCACGAGTCTAGGCCAGGATTGCACCTTGCGCCCTACTGCGACCAATCGACGCGCTCTATCAAGGCATAGACCCTAGCGATTAGACGCAGCCGGCCCACGCGCCTAGGCTTGGTGCTATCGAAAAACCGCCGGTAGTCAGCCTCCCGATGCAAAGCAAACCTCCGGTCTGCGCGGCCTCTACACCTTTGGCCCTGCCCGCCGCCAGCAATAGCTACGACTACGTCCAGCTCAGCGATGGCGAGCGCGCCTGCACGCCCCTGGCCGAAGAAGTCGCCTTGGCCATTGCCTACAACGGGCTGAACCAGGCGGTCATGCTGGTCAGCCCTACCGATCTGGAGGACTTCGCAGTCGGGTTCAGCGTTGGCAGCGGGATCGTCGAGGGCACCGCGGAAATCTACGACCTCAAGTTGTCTGGAAGTGGCTCTGCGATGTACGCAGACCTTGAGATTTCCAGCCGTGCGTTCTGGAACCTGAAGAACCAGCGCCGCCAGCTAGCCGGCACCAGCGGCTGCGGGCTGTGTGGTGTCGAGGCCCTGGAGCAGGCGCTGCCGGAGCTCAGCGCATTGCCTGGGGCCGCGTTGCCGCCAGCGCAATGGCTGGCGGGCCTGCGCCAGCGCATCGATGCGTTCACCCCCCTGGGCCAGCACTGCGGCGCCGTACACGCCGCCTTGTTCATGAACGCCCAGGGCGAATTGCTGATGGGCCGCGAAGACATCGGCCGGCACAACGCCCTGGACAAGCTGATTGGCGCCCTGTTGCGCCAAGGCATCAGCACCGAAGGGGGCCTTGCCATCGTCACCAGCCGCTGCAGCCTGGAGCTGATCCAGAAAGTACTGCGCGCCGGTATCCAGACTTTGGTCAGCCTCTCGGCGCCCACCGGCCTTGCCCTGCAATGGGCGCGCAAGCACAACCTCAACCTCATTCATTTGCCCAAACACAGTGCACCGCGGGTCTATAGCCCTGCGGCGGAGTCGTAACAGCCGTGACCTCGTACCAGCAACTACCTGACAACGCCCCAGCCTCCCCTCCTCGCTACAAGCCCTACCACGGCCCCGCCGGTGGCTGGGGCGCGCTGCGTAGCGTGGCCAAGGCCTGGGTCGGCAGCGACAATGCGCTGAAGAACATCCGCGCCCTGCTCAAGACCAACCAGAACGGGGGCTTCGACTGCCCCGGTTGCGCCTGGGGCGATTCGCCGGAAAGCGGCATGGTCAAGTTCTGCGAGAACGGCGCCAAAGCGGTCAACTGGGAGGCGACCAAACGCCGTGTCGACGCAGCGTTCTTCGCCCGCTATAGCGTCAGCGCTTTGCTTGAGCAGAGTGACTACTGGCTGGAGTACCAGGGCCGCCTGACCGAGCCAATGGTCTACGACCCCAAAAGCGATCGCTACCAGCCGATCACCTGGGAGGCCGCCTTTGCATTGGTCGCCCGTGAGCTGAATAAACTGGCCAGCGCAGACCAGGCCGAGTTCTATACCTCTGGCCGCGCGAGCAACGAAGCGGCGTTTCTCTACCAGTTGTTCGTGCGCGCCTACGGTACCAACAACTTCCCAGACTGCTCGAACATGTGCCATGAAGCCAGCGGCGTGGCCCTGGGCCAGAGCGTGGGCGTGGGCAAAGGCACCGTTACCTATGATGATTTCGAGCATGCCGATGCTATTTTCGTCTGGGGCCAGAACCCAGGCACCAATCACCCGCGGATGCTCGACCCACTCCGTGACGCAGTGAAACGCGGCGCTCAGGTGGTGTGCGTCAACCCACTCAAGGAGCGTGGGCTGGAGCGCTTCCAGCATCCGCAAAACCCGCTGGAAATGCTGACCAACAGCGACCGCCCGACCAATACAGCCTTCTTCCGCCCGGCATTGGGCGGCGACATGGCGCTATTGCGAGGCATGGCCAAGTTCGTCCTGCAGTGGGAGCGCGAAGCCCAGGCCAAGGGCGAGCCGGCGGTGTTCGACCATGTGTTCATCGCCGAGCATGGCCATGGGGTGGACCAGTACCTGGCAGCGGTGGATGCCACCAGCTGGGAGCACATCCAGGAACAGTCCGGGCTGCCGCTGGCCGACATCGAGCTGGCGGCGCGCATGTATTGCCGTGGCAAACGGGTAATCATGTGCTGGGCGATGGGCATCACCCAGCACCGCCATTCTGTGCCGACCATTCAGGAAATCGTCAACCTGATGATGCTGCGCGGCAACATCGGCGTGCCAGGCGCCGGCCTGTGCCCGGTACGTGGCCACAGCAATGTGCAGGGCGACCGCACCATGGGCATCAACGAGCGCCCGCCAGCGGCCCTGCTCGATGCCATTGAGAAACGCTTCAATTTCCCGGTACCTCGGCACAATGGCCACAATACCGTCGAGGCCATCCACGCCATGCTCGAAGGCCGTGCCAAAGTCTTCATCGGCCTGGGCGGCAACTTCGCCCAAGCCACACCGGACACCGAACGCACGGCGCAAGCCCTGCGCAACTGCGAGCTGACCGTGCACATCAGCACCAAGCTCAACCGCAGCCACCTCATCCATGGCAAGCAGGCGCTGATTCTGCCGTGCCTGGGCCGTACCGACATCGACCTGCAGGCCGACGGGCCTCAGGCAGTCACCGTGGAAGACTCGTTCAGCATGGTCCACGCCTCCAATGGCCAGCTGAAGCCGCTGTCGACGCAGATGCGCTCGGAACCTGCGGTGGTAGCCGGTATTGCCGCCGCCACGCTGGGCAAGCATCCGGTGGACTGGCACTGGCTGGTGGCCGATTACGCGCGCATTCGCGACCTTATCGGCGACACCATTGCAGGCTTTGCCGACTTCAATCAGCGCCTGACCCAGCCGGGTGGTTTCTACCTGGGCAACAGCGCCGCCAGCCGCCAGTGGAAGACCACCACGGGCCGCGCCAACTTCAAGGCCAACCTGCTGCCAGACACCTTGCTCGATGAGCGCGTGCGCGCCAGCGGCCAAGTGCCGGACCTGATCATGCAGTCGATGCGCTCCCACGATCAGTACAACACCACCATTTACGGCCTGGACGATCGCTATCGTGGCGTACGCGGCCTGCGCGAAGTGCTGTTCGCCAACGAGGCCGACATCATCCGCCTGGGCTTCCAGCCGGGGCAGAAGGTCGATATCGTTTCGTTGTGGGGCGATACGCACGTACGCCGTGTGCAGGGCTTCACTTTGCTGGCCTTCGATATTCCAGCGGGGCAAGCGGCGGCGTACTACCCAGAAGTGAACCCGCTCGTGCCGCTTGAAAGCATTGGTGACGGCAGCCATACACCAACGTCCAAGTTCGTTGCCATCAAGCTCGAACGCGCTCGGGACGATGGGCGAATCCTGTAAAGCGCTACCACCTGTCTGAACGAAAAAAGCCCTGAATCGCGAGGTCCAGGGCTTTGTCACAAATACCTCTGACAAGCGAAAACCGATTAAGTTTCATAGCAAATACAGCAACTTAGCGAATTGTGTACAACTCGTGTTACTCGTCGGATTTTCGTTGCCAGCCGCCCTTGCTAGCCTCAAATTCGCCTCGTCATCCCTATGAGGCTCTCTTGATGAAGAAGTACTCCTCGATTTTGTTGTTGTCTTTCAGCTTGCTCAGCGGCGTTGCCATGGCAGGCGGCACCACCGAGGCCGGCATTGGCGGCGCATTGGGTGGGGTACTCGGCTCCGTAGTGGGCAACTCCATCGGCGGTAGCACAGGCGGTGCCATTGGTGCAGGCCTGGGCGGCGCGGCCGGCGGCGCCCTGGGTGCCGACAAGCGTCAGCGTGGCGAGGCCGCCATCGGCGGCGCTTTGGGCGCTGCTGGCGGTAACGTGGTAGGCCGCTCGGTCGGTGGCACCACCGGTAGCTACATTGGTGCAGCCGCTGGCGGCGGTGCTGGTGGTGCACTGGGTAACTACATGGGCAACAAGGCCGATAGAGACGAGCGTCACGACGACCGTCGCTACCGTCGCGATTACGACGACCGTCGCCACTATGACCGTGGCCGCCATTATGGCCACCGCAAACATCGCCACTGGCGTCACTGATACCTCAGGCCAGGCCTTGTTGGTAAAAAAGCCCTGCCCCGACCGGCAGGGCTTTTTCATGCCTGAAGCTCTACCTGTAGGCCAGCCAGGGTAGCCTGCAAACCCTGGGGCAGCGGTACGGGCCGGCCGCTGGCGCGCTCGATGAATACCTGCACTACCGTCCCGGCCGCGCAGGCCTCATTCTCGCCAGGGCGATACAGCGCCAGGCGATACTCCACGGTGCTGCCTACCAGCCGCGTCACCCCAAGCCCGACCTCGAGCACATCCGGAAAGCCCGGCAAAGCGAAAAAGTCGGCCGCCGAACTCACCACGAACGCAGCCAGCTCGCCATCGCGCAGGTCGACATCTGCCTGCTCGACGAGAAATGCCTGAATGGCTGTTTCGAAAAAGCCATGCACGGTTGCGCCAGCGACGTGGCCGTTGACGTCGTTGTCCTGGGGGCGGGTGAGGATCGGGTGGAAGTGGGTGAACGCGCAGCGGTTCGGGGATTCGGTCATGGGTCATCCACAGCGAGTGACTTGAGAGCCAAGCTTCCCACAACAGGGCTAGGAAGGCCTAGGCCCCTGCCTAAACCGTGCTCCAGCGGGTTGGGCTTGGCGTCGGGGATCGATCGCACTGGCGCCCTGAACCTATAGCCAATCGCGCAAAAAAAAACCGACACCAGATCACTGGTGTCGGATTTTTCAGACTCAGGCTTGCTGGTTACAGCTAGCGTCAGCTTACAGCTGTGGGCCTGCAGCCTTGATGGCGTCGGAAACTTCGAACTTCTTGAAGTTTTCGGTGAACAGCTTGGCCAGGCCTTTGGCGGCCTCATCGTACGCCGCTTTGTCAGCCCAGGTGTTGCGCGGGTTGAGCAGCTCGGTGTCGACGCCTGGGACAGCCTTCGGCACGTCCAGGTTGATGATGTCCAGGTGCTCGGTTTCGGCGCCGACCAGAGCACCGCTCTGGATGGCGGCGATTACGCCACGGGTGGTCGGGATGCTGAAGCGCTTGCCAACACCGTAGCCACCACCCGTCCAGCCGGTGTTGACCAGATAGACCTTGGAGCCGAAAGCGTTGATGCGCTTGATCAGCAGTTCGGCGTATTCGCCAGCTGGGCGTGGGAAGAACGGTGCGCCGAAGCAGGTGGAGAAGGTCGACTTGATGCCACCGCCCGAGCCCATTTCGGTGGAGCCTACCAATGCGGTGTAGCCGGACAGGAAGTGATAAGCCGCCTGCTCGTTGTTCAGGATCGAAACCGGAGGCAGAACACCGGTCAGGTCACAGGTCAGGAAGATGACAGCGTTCGGCTCACCACCCAGGTTGGCCTCGGCGCGCTTGGCGACGTGCTCCAGCGGGTAGGCAGCGCGGCTGTTCTGAGTCAGGCTGACATCGGCGTAGTCGGCGTGCTTGTTGGCGTCGAGTACGACGTTTTCCAGCACCGCGCCATGCTTGATGGCCTTCCAGATGACCGGCTCGTTCTTCTCGGAGAGGTCGATGCACTTGGCGTAGCAGCCGCCTTCCATGTTGAAGACAACACCTTCGCCCCAGCCGTGCTCGTCGTCACCGATCAGGTAACGGCTTTCGTCGGCGGACAGGGTGGTTTTACCAGTGCCGGACAGGCCGAAGAACAGGGTCACATCGCCTTCTTCGCCGATGTTGGCAGCGCAGTGCATTGGCAGCACGTCGGCAGCCGGCAGCAGGAAGTTCTGCACCGAGAACATGGCTTTCTTCATTTCACCGGCATAACGCATACCGGCGATCAGTACCTTCTTCTGTGCGAAGTTGATGATCACGCAGCCGTCGGAGTTGGTGCCGTCACGCTCAGGCTCGCACACGAAGTTGGCAACGTTGAGGATCTGCCACTGCTCGCGACCGGCCGGGTTGAACTGGCCTTGCTCCGGGTTGATGAACAGGCAGCGGCCAAACAGGTTCTGCCAGGCAGTCTGAGTGGTCATCTTGACCGGCAGGTAGTGCTCGGCCGCAGCCCCTACGTGAACGTAGGAAACGAAGTGGTCCTGGGCGTTGTTGAACGCCTCGACGCGAGCCCACAGGGCATCGAACTTGTCGGCCGGGAACTTGCGGTTGATCGGGCCCCAGGCGATAGCGTCCTGGGTGGAAGGTTCTTCGACGATGAAACGGTCGGCCGGCGAACGGCCAGTACGGTGGCCAGTTTCGACTACCAGTGCGCCAGTATCGGCCAGCACGCCTTCACCGCGGGACAGCGCTTCTTTAACCAGCTCATCGACGCTCAGGTCGGTGTACACGGTGTTGTTGGCTTGCGTCATGAGATACCCCATCCGGCCCGAGGCCGAGTGCTCCAAACGTTTTGTAGTCGTCTTAAAAAAACTACTACAGCGAAAAAAGTGGCCGGATTATGCCAGAAACGCCCAAAAAAAGTAGGCCCCTCCTGTCGTAACTGCGTTTTTGCGCAATTCGACAGGAGATTCTCCTGAGCTTAAACGTTTCAGTGACGAGTTTCTGACGCCGCTTCTGTGCCACCACCGGCAAACAGTTGCGCCACATCGGTGGCATCGAAGAAATAGCGCTGGTTACAGAACTGGCAATCGATCTCGACCGTACCACCGCACTCCTCGACCAACGCCTTGGCGTCCTGCTCGCCCAAGCTGACCAATGCATTGCCGGAGCGTTCCCGCGAGCAGCTGCAGTTGAAGCGCAGCGGCTGCACGTCGAACAGGCGAACCGCGTCTTCGTGGTACAGGCGGTGCAGCAAGGTTTCGTTGCTTTCCGACCACTCTTGAGGCTTGAGTGTCTTGGCCAGGGCAATCACGTGCTGCCAGCTGTCTTCGCGCTCTTCGTCGTCGGGTTGGCGGTCACGTGGCAGTTGCTGCAGCAACAGGCCACGCGCCTTGCCGCCTTCGGCGTTTAGCCAGAAGCGGGTATTGAGCTGCTGCGATTGAACGAAGTAGTTGGTGAAGCACTCCGACAGGTCGGCGCCATCCAGGTCGACGGTGCCTTGGTAGCGCTGGCCTTTGACCGGATCGATGGTCAGGGTCAGGTGGCCGTCGGGCATCAGTTGCTCAAGCGTGGCATCGGCCGGGATCTGCTCAGCTTCGTAGCGAGCCATACCGCGGATGTCACGGTCACCCGAGCATTCGACCATCAGCAACGGGATTGGGCCTTGAGAGCGCGCCTGCAGAATCAGCAGGCCGTCGAACTTGAGGGCGCCGACCAGCAAGGCAGTGGCGGCCATCAGTTCGCCCAGCAGGGTCTGCACGGGCTGAGGGTAAGGGTGACGCGCCAGCACCGCGGCATAGCTATCGTCGAGAGACACCCACTCGCCGCGCACATCGCGCTCGTCGAAGATGAAACGTTGGGTGAAATCTTTATCTGGCAAGTCGCTCATGGTTGTCTGGCTATCTGAAAATGATGACAAAATAATTACCGGTCACTTAAAACCGTCGCAGAGCGCTGAAAAAGCGCCTATTCCACACTGGAGATCGAAACAGTTTATGGACAATCAGCCACTGTTCCAAGCAAGGTGGTCATGGGGACCCTTGGCAGCCTGTACCTTGCTGCCCATTGCCCTACTGTGTTTCTGGTTATGGCCCTTTGGCCAGATTCTTTGCCTGACTTTCGACGAGTGGCTATTCCATAGCCTCAACGCCCCATTGGCCGAGAATACGGCCTGGCGCTACATCTGGACCGTCGGCAGCCTGCGCCCGTTCGACATCGTCGTCGGGCTGATCCTTCTGGCGTTGCTGATCCGTGGCAACTGGGTGTTCAAGGCCGCTCAGGTCCGCGAGGCCTTCTTCGGCTTTTTGGTCACGCTACTCCTGTTAGTGGTGATTCGCGCGCTGTTTTCCAAGTGGGTGGACGCGATGGGCTGGCAACACGACAGTCCATCAATGGTGTTTGATAATGTCGTGCACCTGAGCGACTACTACCCGAACCTGGAAAAAACCTGGGAACTGAAAGACCGTTCCAGCAAGAGTTTCCCTGGCGATCACGCATCGGTACTGTTGATCTGGGCGCTGTTCATGAGCCTGTTCAGCCGCCGGCTGGTGCAGTACTTGGTGATCTGGGCACTGGCGTTTGTGTTCATGATGCCGCGCTTGGTGGCTGGGGCGCACTGGGGGCAGGATGACTACATCGGTGGCCTGCTGATGGCGGTGCTTGCGCTGGGCTGGAGTTGCCACACGCCGTTGGCGGCCAAGGGCAGTGCTTTGCTGCTGCGCTGGACCGCACCATTGGTCGGGATTGCCAGGAAAATACCGTTGATCGGGCGGCTGGCGGTAGTCCGCTGAAGCGCTGAGGCCGCGCTACTCAAAGCTCCCATGGAGCTGGTGAATCTGCCGCCGCTGCTTCTTGTTAGGCCGGCCATCGGTGGTAACACCCATGGCCCCGGCCTTGCGCAGCTCGGCCGCCTGCTCGCGCTGGCGCACGCTCTCTTCAGTCTCTTGATACAGGGCCTGCGCCTCAGGCGCACCACGGCGCACCACTGAGAGGGCTTTGACTACCACCGTGCGTTCGTCGAAGCCTGTGCGCAACACCAACTCGTCGCCCACCCGCGGCTCTTTGCTCGGTTTGCAGCGCTCGCCCCGGCAATGCACCTTACCGCTTTCGATCGCCGCCTTGGCCAGCGCACGCGTTTTGTAGAACCGCGCCGCCCACAGCCATTTGTCCAGGCGCACCTTGTCATCATCGTCGGCTTTTTGTGCCATCTCGTAACCTCGCATGCTGTCGTTCATCGAACTGTACTACCGTAACTGACGGATGCAAAAAGTCCCCGCCGTGCTTACAGTTCACCACCTTATCCGCAGGGTGTGCTTCGTGAAGAAATTTGACCATCTGACAGTGATCGGCCTGCGCGAGTGGGTAGCCTTGCCGGACCTCGGCGTGGCGGGCCTGCGGGCCAAGATCGACACTGGCGCCAGCACCTCCAGCCTGCATGCAACCGAAGTCGAGCCCTTCGAGCGCAACGGCCAACCCTGGGTGCGCTTCACCGCTCATCTGGGTTCGGTGGTGCAGTTGCGCCACCGCCGCTGCGAAGCGCCGCTGGTGGCCATGAAAACCATCAAGAGCTCCAATGGCCATGCGCAGACCCGTTACGTGATACGCACTTCGCTGGCCTTGGGTGATGCCGTGTGGGAAATCGAGTTCACACTGGCCTGCCGCAAGAACATGCGCTATAGGCTGCTTCTTGGCTCCAAGGCATTGATCCAAGGCCAGTTGGTGGTCAACCCTGGTTTGAAATACGTACAAGACAAACCGGCCTATCCGGCCACTCTCCCCCCTGTCACAGGTGCTGCATGAAGATCGCTGTGCTGTCGCGCAATCCGCGTCTGTATTCCACCCGCCGTCTGGTTGAAGCCGGTACCCAGCGGGGCCACGAAATGGTGGTGATCGACACCTTGCGGGCCTATATGAACATCGCCAGCCACAAGCCACAGATCCACTACCGTGGCAGGCCGCTGGAGGGGTTCAATGCGGTGATTCCGCGCATTGGCGCTTCGGTCACCTTCTACGGCTGCGCAGTACTGCGCCAGTTCGAAATGATGGGGGTGTACCCGCTCAATGAATCGGTGGCCATCGCCCGCTCCCGGGACAAACTACGGTCGTTGCAATTGCTGTCACGCCGCGGCATCGGCCTGCCCATCACAGGTTTCGCCCACTCACCCGACGACATCCCGGACCTGATCCAGATGGTCAATGGCGCCCCGCTGGTGATCAAGGTACTCGAAGGCACTCAAGGTATCGGCGTAGTGCTGTGCGAAACCACCAAGGCTGCCGAATCGGTGATTGAGGCCTTCATGGGGCTGAAACAGAACATCATGGTGCAGGAGTACATCAAGGAAGCCGGCGGGGCGGATATCCGCTGCTTCGTGGTAGGTGACAAGGTGATCGCCTCGATGAAGCGCCAGGCCAAGCCAGGGGAATTCCGCTCCAACCTGCATCGCGGCGGTGTAGCGAGCCTGATCAAGATCACCCCCGAAGAGCGCATGACCGCCATTCGGGCCGCCAAGGTGATGGGGCTGAGTGTGGCCGGTGTGGATATCCTGCGTTCGAATCACGGGCCGTTGGTGATGGAGGTGAATTCGTCACCGGGGCTGGAGGGCATCGAGGTGACCACTGGCAAGAACGTTGCCGGGATGATCATCGAGCACCTCGAGAAGAACGGCGGGCCGAATCAGACCCGCACCAAGGGCAAGGGCTGACACCGGCTTGTGTGGGCCTCTTCGCGGGGTCAGCCGCGAAGAGCCCAATGCACTTCAAACAGCATTGCGCGGCAGTAGCAGCCCTAATGGCAGCCGCACGCGCGCTTCGATCCCGCCACCGGAGCGGTTGCGCAGCTCGACATTGCCACCATGCTGCGCCGCGATCCGTTTGACGATCGCCAACCCCAGCCCGGTACCCTTGCCTCCTCTGGCACGATCACCACGAATGAACGGGTTGAAGATGGTTTCAAGCTCCGACTCTTCGATGCCGGTGCCCCGGTCCAGTACGCTGAGCACCACATAAGGCGCGCTCTCGTCCCCCGACACGTACGCCGCCACCTCAACGCCCTGGCCTGCATGATGCAGGGCATTGCCGATAAGATTGCCAAGCATGCGCTTGAGTGACACCCGCCGCAGCGGGAATGGCGGAATGGGCTCAAGGCACAGGCGCACGCGCTCGTGGGGCTGATTGTAAGGCGCTACTACCTCGCGCACCAGATTGGCCAGGTCGACCTCTTCGAGCGGCTCGTCTCGCCCGTCGCGAATGAACGCGAGGAACTGGTCGAGAATTGCGTCCATGTCCTCGATGTCGCGCACCATGTCATCGCTCAATTCGCTGTCGCTGTTCAACAACGACAACGACAGGCGCAGGCGCGTAAGCGGCGTGCGCAGGTCATGGGAAACACCGGCGAGCATCAACTCACGCTCACGGCCTGCTTGCTCGACATCTTCGGCCATCTGGTTGAACGCGCGGTAAACCTCGGTCATTTCGCTAGGGGTATCGCTGATCGGCAAGCGCACACTGCGCCCCTGCCCGAGCTGGCGGGCGGCAAACACCAGGCGCTTCAGGGGTTGGTTGAGCTGGCGCACGAAGATCCAGGCCGAGGCGGTGGACAACAGGCCGATGGCCAGGAACCAACCCAGCACGTTCCAGATCTTCTGCCCCCGCAGCGGGTGCGGATACAGGGGCACTTTCAGCCACCCCGGGCCCAGGCTCGGTGCATTCACCCACAGCGCAGGCGGCGCATGGATACGCAGGCGCACTTCGGTATCCTCACCCAGCTCGGCCTGCATCTGGCGCTGGTAGATTTCGCTGTAGGGCCAATGCTGCTCGCCCTCCGGCACGCCGGAGCCGGTGACACGGATCAGGCCAGCGGCTTCGGCGATCTTGTCGCGGTTTTCTTCATCCGCTGCCCAATAGGCGCGCAAAGTCAGTGCCACACCGTGACTGTACTGCCGATCGACCAACACGTCCTCGTTCATCAGCAGGTAGACCAGGGTCAGTGCCTTGGAGAACAGAACGACGATCAACACCAGCCACAGGGTGCGGGCAAAGAAGCTTTGTGGAAACCACAAGGGAGTTTTCATCGACGACGCTGCATCATTTGCCAGCGTTGCCGTCTGGTACGAACACGTAACCTACGCCCCACACCGTCTGGATGTAGCGTGGCTTGGACGGGTCTGGCTCGATCATGCGACGTAGGCGGGATATCTGCACGTCGATGGAGCGCTCCAGGGCATCCCACTCGCGACCACGGGCCAGGTTCATAAGCTTGTCGCGAGTCAGTGGCTCACGGGCATGCATCACCAAGGCCTTGAGCACGGCGAACTCGCCCGTGGTGAGCATGTGCACTTCGTCGCCACGCTTGAGCTCGCGGGTGGCCAGCGACAGCTCGTAGTCGCCGAAGGTAACCGTCTCGTCCTCGCTGCCCGGTGCACCCGGCACGCTCGGCGACTGACGGCGCAGTACGGCCTTGACCCGCGCCATCAGCTCGTCGGGGTTGAATGGCTTGCCCAGGTAATCGTCGGCACCCAGCTCCAGCCCCTTGATGCGGCTGAGTTCGTCACCCTTGGCCGTGAGCATGATGATCGGGATCTGGTTGTTCTGCTGACGCAGGCGCTTGCACGCGGATAGGCCGTCCTCGCCTGGCAACATCAGGTCGAGTACCACCAGATTGAACACCTCGCGCTGCAGCAGGCGGTCCATCTGTTCGGTGTTGGGCACTGCGCGGGCGCGGTAGCCCTTGCTGGTGAAGAAACGCTCCAAAAGGCTGCTGAGCCCAGGATCGTCGTCGACGATGAGAATCTTGTCACCTTCAGCGGTATTTGGCGTGCCGGTCATGAATAACTCCTCTGATATCGCCGCGCATTATGGCGTAGCCATTGCTGCACGTTGCGTGAGCATTGTTAGCAGATTTTTCCCCGGGCGCCAGTTCCGGCTGGCCGGGCGCCATCACCGCAAGCTGTTTGCGATGGGTATAATGCGCGGCTTTCATCCAGCGCCACAGGGCCAAAGGCCCACCGGCGACCCACGTTTTCACAAATGTCAGGTGGTTTTCATGGACAGCATCAACAGCCGTATCGCCGAGGAACTGGGCGTACGCCCCCAGCAGGTCGAGGCGGCCGTGGGCCTGTTGGACGAAGGCTCGACCGTGCCCTTCATCGCCCGTTACCGCAAGGAAGTGACCGGTAGCCTGGACGACACCCAGTTGCGCCACCTGGAAGAGCGCCTGCGCTACCTGCGCGAACTCGACGAGCGCCGCGCCAGCATCCTGTCCAGCATCGAGGAACAGGGCAAGCTCACCCCGGAACTTGCCCGCGAGATCAAGCTCGCCGACACCAAGACGCGTCTCGAAGACCTTTACCTGCCATACAAGCAAAAACGCCGCACCAAGGGTCAGATCGCCTTGGAAGCCGGTCTTGGTGAGCTGGCCGATGCTCTGTTCAACGACCCAACCCTGGCCCCGGAAAGCGAAGCCGCGCGCTTCGTCGATGCCGGCAAGGGCGTGGCCGACGTCAAGGCAGCTCTGGAGGGCGCCAAGTACATCTTGATGGAGCGCTTCGCCGAAGACGCCGCACTGCTCGACAAGCTGCGCAACTTCCTCAAGCAGGAAGCGGTGCTCAGCGCCCGCGTGGTGGCCGGCAAGGAAGAAGAAGGTGCCAAGTTCCGCGACTACTTCGCCCACGACGAGCTGCTGCGTACAGCGCCCTCGCACCGGGCGCTGGCCATATTCCGCGGCCGCAACGAAGGCGTGCTGAGTGCCTCGCTGAAGGTTGGCGAAGAACTGCCCGGCACCCTGCACCCGTGCGAACTGATGATCGGCAACCATGTCGGCATCGAAAACCGCAGCCGCCCTGCCGACAAATGGCTGGGCGAGGTGGTGCGCTGGACCTGGAAGGTCAAGCTCTATACCCACCTGGAAACCGACCTGTTCGGTGAACTGCGCGACAATGCCGAAAGTGAGGCGATCAACGTCTTCGCCCACAACCTGCACGACCTGCTGCTGGCAGCACCTGCAGGCCCACGCGCCACCCTGGGCTTCGACCCGGGCCTGCGCACCGGCTGCAAGATCGCCGTGGTCGACGCCACCGGCAAGCTGCTGGACCACACCACGGTCTACCCCCATGCGCCGAAAAACGACTGGGACCGCACCATCGCCATCATGGCCGCCTTGTGCGCCAAGCACTCGGTAGAGTTGATCGCCATCGGCAACGGCACCGCCAGCCGCGAGAGCGACAAGCTGGTGGCTGAGCTGGTGAAGAAGTACCCAGCACTGAAGATCACCAAGATCATGGTTTCCGAGGCCGGTGCTTCGGTGTACTCGGCATCGGAACTGGCAGCCCGCGAGTTCCCCGACCTGGACGTGTCGATCCGTGGCGCTGTGTCGATCGCCCGCCGCCTGCAGGACCCGCTGGCCGAGTTGGTGAAGATCGACCCGAAATCCATCGGCGTTGGCCAGTACCAGCACGACGTTTCGCAAATCAAGCTGGCCCGCGGCCTGGACGCGGTGGTCGAGGACTGCGTGAACGCCGTGGGCGTCGACGTCAACACCGCGTCGGTGGCGCTGCTGACCCGCATCTCTGGCCTGAACGCCACCCTGGCCCAGAACATCGTCGCTCACCGCGACGCCAATGGCCCATTTGCCACCCGTGCAGCGCTTAAAAAAGTCAGCCGCCTGGGTGAGAAAACCTTCGAACAGGCTGCCGGCTTCCTGCGTGTGATGAACGGCGACAACCCGCTCGACGCCTCTGCCGTGCACCCGGAGGCCTACCCGCTGGTGCAGCGCATCGCCGCAGGCACCGACCGTGACATTCGCTCGCTGATTGGCGACAGCAGCTTCCTCAAGCGCCTGGACCCCAAGCAGTTCACCGATGAAACCTTCGGCCTGCCCACCGTCACTGACATCTTGCAAGAGCTGGACAAACCCGGCCGCGACCCGCGCCCTGAGTTCAAGACGGCCACCTTCCAGGATGGCGTGGAAGACCTCAAGGACCTGGAGCCCGGCATGATCCTCGAAGGTGTGGTGACCAACGTTACAAACTTCGGGGCCTTCGTCGACATCGGCGTCCACCAGGACGGCCTGGTTCACATTTCGGCGCTGTCGGAGAAATTCGTCAAAGACCCACGCGAGGCGGTCAAGGCCGGCGACGTGGTCAAGGTCAAGGTCATGGAAGTGGACATCCCGCGCAAGCGCGTGGGCCTGTCCATGCGCATGAGCGACACGCCGGGCGAGAAGGTCGAAGGCAACCGCGGCGGCAACCGTGGCAATGCTGGTAACCGTCAGCAGCAGGCGCCGCGCCAGCGTGAAACCACCGCAGCAGCCCCGGCCAACAACGCCATGGCCGCCTTGTTCGCCAATGCCAAGCAGCTGAAGAAGAAGTGATGGATATCCCCAAGGAACTGCTCGAGAGCGCCTACAGCCAGCTGCTCGGCTGCCGGGTACAACGCCTGGACGCCGGGCTGGCGGAAGTAGGCCTGGCCCTTGAGCCGCACCTGCGCAATCGCGGCCAGAAGCTGCACGGCGGGGCGATCTTCAGCCTGGTGGACATCGCCATGGGCCTGGCGTGTTCGGCCAGCCATGGCTTCGACCAGCAAAGCGTGACCATCGAGTGCAAGATCAACTACCTGCGTGCCGTCAGTGACGGTGAGGTGCTGTGCACGGCCCGCGTGCTGCATGCCGGGCGCCGCACGCTGGTGGTCGACGCCGACGTAGTTCAAGGCGACAAACTGGTGGCAAAAGCGCAAGGAACCTTTGCGGTTCTCTAGCTCACCAAGTGGTATCTGCGGTATTTTTCGGCAGTGCGCTGGCACTGCCGGAGCCGCGTAAACCAGGCGACCACGCCAGTTCCTTTCCTCCTACCCTTGTAGACCGTCTTTGCTACCCCCATATTGGGGCCACTGACGCGTGAAGGAATACATCTTGAGCGACCTCCTCAACCGCCGCCTGAGCCTGCTCGGCGCCAATCTTCCCCTGCTCAAGCAGTGCCTGCACGGTATTGAGCGAGAATGCCTGCGCGTGACCCATGAAGGGCGCCTGGCCCAGACGCCCCACCCAGAGGCCTTGGGCTCGGCACTGACCAACGAACAGATCACCACCGATTATTCCGAGTCGCTGCTGGAGTTCATCACCCCAGCGATGGCCGACTCGGCCAAGGTGCTCGAAAGCCTCGAACAGACCCACCGCTTCGTCTACAGCAAGCTTGGCGACGAACTCCTGTGGAGCCCGTCGATGCCCTGCACGCTGCCGGCCGAGGAGGACATCCCGATTGCCGAGTACGGCACGTCGAACATCGGCAAGCTCAAGCACGTCTACCGCAAGGGCCTGGCCCTGCGCTATGGCCGCACCATGCAGTGCATCGCCGGTATCCACTACAACTTCTCGCTGCCTGAGGCGCTGTGGCCACTGTTGCGCGATGCCGAAGGTGGTGAACAGAGCGACCGTGATTACCAGTCCTCAGCGTACATTGCGCTGATTCGCAATTTCCGCCGCTACAGCTGGCTGCTGATGTATCTGTTCGGCGCCTCACCGGCATTGGACAAAGGCTTTTTGCGTGGCCGCCCGCACCAGCTTGAAGAGCTGGATGCCGAAACCCTGTATCTCCCCTACGCCACCAGCCTGCGCATGAGCGACCTGGGCTACCAGAGCAATGCCCAGGCGGGCCTTACGCCGTGCTACAACAACCTCGAGAGCTACACCGATAGCCTGCGCAAGGCAGTCGGCACGCCCTACCCGCCTTATGTCGAGGTCGGCACCCATGTGGATGGCGAGTGGGTGCAGTTGAACACCAACATCCTGCAGATCGAAAACGAGTACTACTCGAACATCCGCCCCAAGCGCGTGACCTACACCGGCGAGCGGCCGATCCAGGCTTTGACCTCGCGCGGCGTGCAGTACGTCGAAGTGCGCTGCCTGGATATCAACCCGTTCCTGCCGGTGGGCATCGACCTTACAGAAGCACGCTTCCTCGATGCATTCCTGCTGTTCTGCGCGCTGGAAGAGAGCCCGCAACTGGACAACAGCGAGTGCGGCCAGTGCTCCAGCAACTTCCTGACCGTGAACAAGGAAGGCCGTCGCCCAGGCCTTGAACTGCTGCGCGATGGCCAACCCATCGGGCTGCGTGAGTGGGCCAGCGAACTGATCGAACGCATCGGCCAGTTCGCCGCGCTGCTCGACCAGGCGCAAGGCGGTGACGAACATGCCAAAGCGTTGGCTGAACAACAGGCCAAGGTCGATGATGCAGCCCTGACCCCATCCGCCCAGGTGCTGGCCCGCATGACCGAACATGACGAAACCTTCGTCCAGTTCTCCCTGCGCCAGAGCCGCCTGCATGCCGAAACGTTGCGCGAGCAACCACTGCATGTGGAGCAACAGCAGGCGTTCGAGACGCTGGCGCGTGAGTCGCTGGCCCGGCAGTCGGAGCTTGAGCAAGAGGAGGTCGGCGACTTCGACCTGTTCGTCGGCGCTTACCAGGCCAGCATCCTGGCGATCAGCAACTGATGAATCGGCCCGCCACTTCGCGCAAGCCCCGCGCCAGCAGCCAGGCGAGGATCGACGCGATCCTGGCGGCCGCCCGCGCGCTGCTGGCCGAGCACGGAGTGACCGGGCTTTCGATCTACAGTGTGGCAGAGCACGCACAGATTCCGCCGTCTTCGGTGTACCACTTCTTCGCCAGCGTGCCGGCCCTACTGGAGGCGCTGACCGCCGATGTGCACAGGGCTTTTCGCGAGGCGCTGAGCGCACCGATCGACAGCAGCGCATTCGCCACCTGGCACGAGCTGTCACGGCTGGTCGAGCAGCGCATGCTCGACATCTACAAGGAGGATGCCGCAGCGCGCCAGTTGATTCTGGCTCAGCACGGGCTAAGTGAAGTGGTGCAGGCCGACCGGCTGCACGATATGGAGCTGGGCAGCCTGATGCACAACCTGTTCGACCGGCATTTCCACTTGCCGAAGATTCCGGCAGATGTGGATGTGTTCACCTTGGCGATGGAACTGAGTGATCGGGTTTATGCCCGCTCGGTGCAGTTGCACGAGACAATCACCCCGCGCATGGCCGAGGAAGGCAAGCGGGTGTTCGAGGCCTATCTTGGGCTTTATCTGCCGCCTTTTCTGGCCAAACGTGCACCCTGAAGACTAGGGCCGCGTCGCGGCCCTGGATGCCCGCCTCACAGCTTGGCGATGGAGACTTCGGTCGACTTCACGAACGCGATCACTTCGCTGCCCACCTGCAGCTCCAGCTCCTTCACCGAGCGGGTGGTGATGACCGAAGTGACGATGCCCGAGGCAGTCTGCACGTCGATTTCCGACAGTACCGGGCCTTCGAGGATTTCTTTCACGGTGCCTTTGAACTGGTTGCGAACGTTGATGGCTTTGATGGTCATGGCTTGATTCCTTCTCTTTGGCTTCTTGGGTTCAGTGTGCCCAACGCAGTTGCGTGGGCAATGGGGCTACAGGATCGGGCTCGGGCGCACTGCCCGGGGTCGACAGAACACGGTCAAGCACTTCGCTTTCAAGCGCAGCCAGGCGGTGCGAACCACGCGCCCTGGGCCTGGCCAGATCGACAGTGAGGTCCAGGCCGACTTCACCCTCTTCGATCAGAATCACTCGGTCGGCGACGGCGACGGCCTCGTTGACGTCGTGGGTCACCAACAGCACGGTGAAGCCATGCTGGCGCCACAGGCGTTCGATCAATTGCTGCATCTCGATGCGCGTCAGTGCATCCAGCGCGCCCAACGGCTCATCCAGCAGCAGCAGGCGCGGCTGGTGGATAAGGGCTCGGGCCAAAGCCACGCGCTGTTTTTGCCCACCGGACAACGCAGCGGGCCATTCATTGGCGCGGTCAGCCAGGCCGACGGCCTCCAACGCATCCAGCGCACGCTGCCGCCAGCCGCCATGCAAACCCAGGCCAACGTTGTCGATCACCTTCTTCCACGGCAACAGCCGCGCGTCCTGGAACATCAGGCGAGTTTCCTCACGAGCCTGGCTCAGCGGGGCGGCTCCGGCCAGCAGCTCACCGTCAGTCGGTTGGTCGAGCCCGGCCAGCAGCCGCAACAAGGTGCTCTTGCCGCAACCACTGCGCCCGACGATGGCAACGAACTGCCCTGCGGGTATGTGCAGGTCGATACCTTTCAAAACCTCGCGCTGGCCGAAGGCTTTGCGCAAGCCCTTGGCGGCCAACGGGATGCCACGCAGCAGGCGTGGCGGCTGTTCTTTGAGCACCGTCATGCGCCCTCCTTCTTCGCCACTTGGTAGGCCGGGTGCCAGCGCAACCACACGCGCTCCAAGCCGCGTGCGGCGAGGTCGGCTAGCTTGCCCAGCACCGCGTACAGGACGATGGCCAGCACCACTACATCGGTCTGCAGGAATTCGCGGGCATTCATCGCCAGGTAACCGATGCCAGCATTGGCCGAAATGGTCTCGGCAACGATCAGCGTCAGCCACATGAAGCCCAGCGCAAAGCGTACCCCCACCAGGATCGAGGGCAGCGCCCCAGGCAGGATCACCTGGCGGAACAGGCCAAAACCTGACAGGCCATAGCTGCGGGCCATTTCCACCAAGGCCGGGTCGACGTTGCGGATGCCGTGATAGGTGTTCAGGTAGATCGGAAACAACGTGCCCAGCGCGACCAGAAAAATCTTCGCCGACTCATCGATCCCGAACCACAGGATCACCAGCGGGATGAGCGCCAGGTGTGGCACGTTGCGGATCATCTGTACCGAGCTATCGAGCAGGCGTTCGCCCCAGTTCGAAAGGCCAGTGATAAAGCCCAGCACCAGGCCGATGCTGCCGCCGATCACGAAGCCCAGCCCGGCACGCCAGCCGCTGATGGCTAGGTGCGTCCAGATTTCCCCGCTGCGCACCAACTCAACGCCGGCACTGACCACCGCACTGGGCGCGGGCAGAATGCGGGTCGACAGCCAGCCGGCGCTGACTGCCAACTGCCAGGCCGCCAGCAGCAGCACTGGCAGCGCCCACGGCGCCAGGCGCTGGCTCAGGGTGGTTGTAGTTGCACGACTCATGGCCCGGCCCTCAGCTCTGCGCAACCGATTTGGGCAAGATGTCGTTGGCCACCATCTCGCCGAACGGGCTCACATAGCCGCCGCTTTTCGGCTGCTCCGGGCGCTGCACGTCAAGATGCGGGAACAGCAACTCGGCAACCCGGTAAGACTCCTCCAGGTGCGGGTAGCCAGAGAAGATGAAGGTATCTATGCCCAATTCGGCATACTCCTTGACCCGCGCCGCTACCGTGGGGCCGTCACCGACCAGAGCGGTGCCAGCACCGCCGCGCACCAGACCGACGCCGGCCCAGAGGTTGGGGCTGACTTCGAGCTTGTCGCGGTTGCCGTTGTGCAGGGCGGCCATGCGCTGTTGACCCACGGAGTCGAAACGCGCCAGGGAAGCCTGGGCGCGAGCGATGGTGTCATCGTCCAGGTGCGAGATCAGTTTGTCGGCGGCAGCCCAGGCTTCTTGGTTGGTTTCCCGCACGATGACGTGCAGGCGGATGCCGAAGCGCACTTGGCGGCCTTGAGCGGCGGCCTTCTCACGCACTGCAGCGATCTTCTCGGCCACGGCCGATGGCGGCTCGCCCCAGGTCAGGTACAGCTCGACCTGCTCGGCTGCCAGGTCCTGAGCGGCCTCGGAAGATCCACCGAAATACAGCGGCGGGCGCGGTTGCTGGACTGGCGGATAGAGCAGCTTGGCGCCCTTGACCTGAATGTGCTTGCCCTCGTAGTCGACAACTTCGCCTTCCAGCACCTTGCGCCAGATGCGGGTGAATTCGACAGAGGCCTCATAGCGCTCCTGGTGATTGAGGTGCAGACCGTCGCCGGCCAACTCGTCCGGGTCACCCCCGGTCACCAGGTTGAACAACGCGCGGCCGTTGGACAGCCGGTCGAGCGTGGCAGCCTGGCGAGCCGCCACGGTCGGGGAGATGATGCCGGGGCGTAAGGCCACCAGAAACTTCAGGCGCTGGGTTACCGGTACCAGCGACGCAGCCACCAGCCAGGAATCCTCGCAGGAGCGCCCGGTGGGGATCAGCACGCCACCGAAACCCAGGCGGTCAGCGGCCTGGGCAATTTGTTGCAGATAACCATGATCGACCGCGCGAGCGCCGTCGGAGGTGCCCAGGTACTTGCCGTCACCGTGGGTGGGGAGGAACCAGAAAATGTTAAGGCTCATTGGAGTTGTCTCCTCAGGGTGGCTCGAGCCGAGGCGGCGCCCCGGCGCAGGCGAATCATTCAAGGCGCAGTGGCGACCTTGGCCGGGGGTGTCCAGATCACGTCCTTGATGCTCAAGGGCTTGGGAATCAGCTTGAGCACCTGGAAGGTGTCGGCAATCTTCTGTTGCGCGGCAACCACCTGCGGGGTGAGCGGTTGGGCACCGTAACCTTGGCGTTTCACCGAGGTCAGGGTGATGTCGGCAGGCAGGCCCAGCAGTGGGGCGACCTGCTCGGTGACCTCTTGCGGGTTGGCCTGGGACCACTGGCCGACAGCGCGCACTTCGTCGATCAGGGCGCTGATTACCGCCGGGTGCTGGGTGGCGTAGCTGCGCGTTGCCAGATAGAACTGATGGTTATCCACCAGGCCTTGACCATCACGCAGCGTGCGGGCCTGTAGCTGTTGCTCGGCGGCAGCTTGGTACGGGTCCCAGATCACCCAGGCATCGACACTGCCACGCTCGAAGGCGGCGCGGGCATCGGCGGGGGGCAGGTAGACGGGTTGGATGTCGCTGTACTTGAGGCCGGCGTCTTCCAGGGCGCGGACCAACAGGTAGTGCACGTTCGAGCCCTTGTTGAGGGCGACTTTCTTGCCTTTGAGGTCCTTCACCGACTGTACCGGCGAGTCCTTGGGCACGAGAATGGCCTCGCTGTGCGGCGCAGGTGGCTCATAGGCCACATACAGCAGGTCGGCACCAGCGGCCTGAGCGAACACCGGCGGGGTCTCACCGGTGACACCGAAGTCGATCGAGCCAACGTTCAACCCCTCGAGCAACTGCGGCCCGCCGGGGAACTCAGTCCATTGCACCTGCACGCCTTGAGCGGCCAGGCGCTTCTCAAGCGTACCCTTGGCCTTGAGTAGCACCAGGGTTCCGTATTTCTGATAGCCGATACGCAGGCTTTCTGCGTGAGCTTGGGTGATGGCGCCGAAGGACACAGCCGCCGCAAACAGGGCGACCAGACCACGACGCAAGAAGACAGTGCGCATGGCGCTCTCCTGTGCGATAGGGTTCGGGTTGCACCTGCTTGCCTCGTTGACGGGCGAGTAAGGTGGTGAAGCTATGGGGTGACAGTACCAGCCTGCTTATATATCTAGAAATCATATTTTTTCATTTGTTTATTCCATTTTATGATTTTGGACATGAGGGCTTTATTGCGGCGAAAGCCGCCCTTACCAGGTCTTCTTGCAACCCACGCAGCATCGGTCGGGAGCGGGTCTATCCGCGAATAACCCCATCACTTTTACCCAGGCATAAAAAAGGGCCGTCGAAACGGCCCGAAAATCCCTGCTATGGCTAAGAGCACTGCAACGAGGATTTGGTCAGCGATTAGGTTGCGGAGTCAGCCGCAGATAAGGCTTCACAGCCCGGTAACCTTTCGGGAAGCGCTGCTTGATTTCTTCCTCATCTTTTAGAGACGGCACAATCACCACATCGTCGCCGTCCTGCCAGTTCCCTGGTGTGGCAACCTTGTGGTTATCGGTGAGCTGTAGCGAGTCGATCACCCGCAGGATCTCGTTGAAGTTGCGCCCGGTACTGGCCGGATAGGTGATAGTCAGGCGTACCTTCTTGCTCGGGTCGATGACGAACAGCGAGCGCACCGTCAAAGTGTCGCTGGCATTGGGGTGAATCAGGTCATACAGGTCCGAAACCTTGCGGTCGGCGTCGGCAATGATCGGGAAGTTGACCACAGTGTTCTGGGTTTCGTTGATATCCGCGATCCACTTATGGTGTGAGTCGACCGGGTCAACCGACAGGGCGATGGCTTTTACACCGCGCTTGGCGAACTCATCCTTGAGCTTGGCGGTCAGGCCCAGCTCGGTGGTGCACACTGGAGTGAAATCCGCCGGGTGGGAGAACAGCACACCCCAGCTGCTGCCTAGCCATTCGTGAAAGCGGATCTTGCCTTCACTTGAATCCTGCTCGAAGTCCGGGGCGATGTCGCCAAGTTTGAGGCTCATGGGGTGCGGCTCCTGTGCGGTGTTCTGTTGTATGGGTTGAATGTGCCTGTATTCGAACCAGAACAAAAAGAATAAATAATGATTTATCTATAACCCCAAGGAATATCGAATGATGTCCACAAAAAAGCCTCGCACTAGGCGAGGCTCTTGGTGTAACTAAGACTTACAGGAAGCTGTAAGTGTAGTTCACGATGAAGCGAGTCTGGTCCTGATCGGCAGAGGACTCACCCTGACCACGGAACACGCCCTGGCGCAGGCTGAAGCCAAGGCCTTTGAGGGTGCCTTGCTGAACGGTGTAGTCGATGCGCGCATCACGTTCCCACTCGTTGTAGGTGCCGTGGCCGGACTTGTAGCGGATGTCATCACCGCGCAGGTACGAAACCGAGGCCTTCAGGCCTGGTACGCCCAGCGAGGCGAAGTCATAGGCGTATTGACCGAAGTTGGTGTTCTCGCCAGCACGGGCGAACTGGTTGATCATGCTGTCGGTGAACAGGTAGAAGCTGGAACCGCCAGCGCCTTCGCCACGGCCGTTGCCGTCAACTACGTTACCCTGGTTCAGCCAGACGAAACCGCCGTCATCGCTGACTTGCTGACGACCCAGCATGAGCGAGTGACCGCCCAAGGTGTAGGTGAACATGGCAGTCCAGGTCTTGTTGTCGACCTTGCCATTGTTCTTGGCATAACCACCGTTGTTGTTGAAGTTGTAGCCGCCGCCGTGGCCGTTGTTACCGTCGCTGCTGCTGTCGAAGTAGCGCAGGTCGGTCTTGAACGACTGGTTGTCAGCGATCTTGAAGATGTGGGTCGCACCCAGGAAGTGCTGCTTGTAGAAGTCTTCCAGGTTCGAGTAGTAGTACTGCAGGGTCAGGTCTGGAGTGAGCTTGTAGTCCAGGCCACCGTAGCGGAACTTGTTGCTGTCGGCAGTGGCACCAGCGATCGACAGGCCAGTACGGTTGCTCGAAGCACGGCCCATGGCGTGAGTCAGCTGACCGGCGTTGATGGTCAGGTTGTCGATTTCCTTCGACTGGATGGTGCCACCCTCGAAGGTTTGTGGCAGCAGTCGACCGTCGTTGGCCACCAGGATCGGCAGGTTAGGGGCCAGGGCGCTACCGTAGTGAACTTCGGTCTTGGAGAAGCGAGCCTTAGCATTGGCACCGGCACGTGCCCACTGGCTTACCGCCGAACCGTCAGTATCGCTTGGGAAGAAGGAGCTGTTGTCGGGGTGTTTACCGCGACCGCCGTCCAGGTGAATACCCCAAAGGGCCTGGGCATCGACACCGAAACCAACAGTGCCTTGAGTGAAACCGGAGATGTAGTCGAGCTTGAAGCCCTGACCAGACTCACGGTTATCGGCACCACCTTCACGGTTGTCACCGTTGAAATACATGGTACGCGAGCTCACCGACAGCTTGCTGTCTTCTACGAAACCGGCGGCACCTGCTGCTTGGGCGAAAACCCCCACTGCCACGGCCAGAGCCAGGCTGGACTTGTACATGTTTTGCTCCTCTACGTTCTAATTCTTGTGTATCACTGGCGGCAGGGTCTTGTGCCCCGCTCGACCGTGGATGGGCGATTAGCCCCAAACCGTGACCATTTAGTCAATAGTTTCTAAACATTTCTCGACTTTGGTCTAAGACGGCCCTGCGCTACAGGATAATGACAATCCTATAAATCCAAAATGACCGTTTTGTGAATTTGTAAGATTATTACGGAATATCAAAGGAACCAATCCTACAAAAAGTTGTATCGTCGCCTGCAACCATATCTTTAGGTTATTTGCAAACGTTTGCTGACTAGCGTGCAGTCTTTCCATGGGCAGTGAAGGAACAGCAGCCTAGCAGCGCATTCGCATTGCGCCACCGCCGTTGGGCGTAAGGCGTTTGTCTCCTAAGCTAATTCTAAAAAGTTATTTATATTGGATTTGTTAGATCATTTAGTCTTTTCGTCATTCAGCTCATCCTTTGCCCGACGAGAGGTCCTACATGATCCCGCATGCTTCGCTGCGTCTGTTCGCTGCCATCGCTGTGGTTGGCGCCACCTGGTCGGTTCAGGCCGCCGACCTTACCGTTGCGTACCAGACCACCGTCGACCCAGCCAAGGTTGCCCAGGTCGATGGCGACTACGAAAAAGCCAGCAAAACCAGTATCGACTGGCGCAAGTTCGATAACGGCGCAGATGTGATAACCGCTGTGGCCAGCGGCGACGTGCAGATCGGCTACCTCGGCTCCAGCCCATTGGCCGCAGCGGCCACCCGCAAGCTGCCAGTCGAAACCTTCCTCATCGCTACCCAGATCGGTGCCGGCGAGGCCCTGGTGGCCCGCGACGGTATTCAGACCCCGCAAGATTTGATTGGCAAGAAAGTCGCCGTGCCGTTCGTCTCCACCGGCCACTACAGCCTGCTCGCCGCGCTGAAGAACTGGAACATCGACCCGTCCAAGGTGCAGATCCTCAACCTCGCACCACCGGCGATCATAGCCGCCTGGAAGCGCGGCGACATCGATGCCACTTACGTGTGGGACCCTGCCCTGGGTGTAGCCAAGGAAAACGGCAAGGTGCTGATCACCTCGGGTGATCTGGCCAAGAAGGGCGCGCCGACCTTCGATGCCTGGATCGTGCGCAAAGACTTCGCCGCCAAGCATCCCGATGTGGTCAAGGCCTTCGCCAAGGTCACCCTGGACGCCTATGCCGACTATCGCAAAGACCCCAAAGCGTGGCTGGCCAACCCGGACAACGTGGCCAAGCTAGCCAAGCTGTCCGGTGCCAAACCTGCGGATATCCCGGTGCTGCTGCAAGGCAACATCTACCCGCTGGCCGCCGACCAGGCTAAAGAGCTGGGCGCACCGACCACTCAAGCGCTGACCGATACGGCTACCTTCCTCAAACAGCAAGGCAAGGTCGAAGCAGTGCTGCCCGACTACTCGCCCTACGTCAGCGCGCAGTACATCCCGCAGTAAGACTGCAACCACACGGAGCCTGCCATGGCCTTGCTAGAGCTGGAGCGCATCAGCGCACAGTACCCCGGCGCCACCTCCCCGGTGCTGGCCGATATCAACCTAAGCCTGGGGCCACGCCAACTGCTGGTGGCCCTGGGACCATCGGGCAGCGGCAAAACCTCGCTGCTCAACCTTATCGCCGGCTTCGTTAGCCCCAGCGCTGGGCACATCACCCTTGATGGCGCACCGGTACAAGGCCCCGGGGCCGAGCGGGGCGTGGTGTTTCAGGACGATGCCTTGCTGCCGTGGCAGAACGTGTTGGGCAATGTTGCCTTCGGCCTGGAGCTGGCCGGTGTACCACGCGCCGAGCGCGAGGCCAAAGCCCGCGAAATGTTGACCCTGGTGGACCTCGACGGCTTCGCCGATAGGCGCATCTGGCAGTTGTCCGGCGGCCAGAAACAGCGTGTTGGCTTGGCCCGTGCGCTGGCCGCCGACCCGCGCGTGCTGTTGATGGACGAACCCTTCGGCGCCCTCGATGCCTTCACCCGTGAACAGATGCAAGAGCTGCTGCTGCAGGTTTGGCAGCGCACCGCCAAGCCGGTTTTCCTGATTACCCACGACATCGAAGAGGCGGTGTTCCTGGCCACCGAGCTGGTGCTGCTGGCGCCCAACCCTGGCCGTGTGGTCGAGCGCCTGCAACTGGATTTCGGCCAGCGCTACGCGGCTGGGGAGCCGGCTCGGGCGATCAAATCCGACCCAGCTTTCATCGAAACGCGCGAGCACGTTCTGGCCCGCGTGTTCTCCCAACGCCAAAGCCTGCAGGAGCGCCCATGAGCAGCCTGGATCTGCCGATTGCCGGCAAACACTCTTCCCATAAACGCCCGGCGCATAAGGCTAGGCCCTCGCTGTCAACCCGGTGGATCAGCGGCCTGACCCTGGCCAGCCTACTGCTTGTATGGTGGCTGGTGACGGCAGCAGGATGGGTCGAGCCGCTGTTCCTGCCCTCGCCTGGGGACATCGCGGCCAAGGCCTGGACTCTGCTCACCCAAGGCTACATGGACGCATGCCTGTGGCAGCATCTGGGTGCCAGCCTCGGCCGTATCGGCCTGGCCCTTGCTGCAGCGACCTTGACCGCCATCCCGGTGGGCATCGCCATCGGCTACAACCGTGTGGCGCGGGGGATTCTCGACCCACTGATCGAGTTCTATCGGCCCATTCCCCCGCTGGCCTACCTGCCACTGATCGTTATCTGGTGCGGCATCGGCGAGTTGTCCAAGGTGCTGCTGATCTATTTGGCGATATTCGCGCCCATCGCGATTGCCACGGCCACCGGCGTGCGCACGGTAGACCCCGCTAAGCTGCGGGCGGCGCAATCGCTGGGCGCCACCCCCACACAACTGATTCGCCACGTGATCCTGCCTAGCGCCCTGCCAGACATTCTGACTGGCATCCGGATCGGCCTGGGGGTCGGTTGGTCGACCTTGGTCGCCGCCGAGCTGATCGCCGCCACTAGCGGCCTGGGCTTTATGGTGCAGTCGGCGGCGCAGTTCCTGGTCACTGACGTGGTGGTGCTGGGCATTCTGTTGATCGCCCTGATCGCCTTCGCCCTTGAAATGGGCCTGCGCGCCCTGCAACGCAAGCTGGTGCCCTGGCATGGGCAGAACCACTGAGCATCCGACTGACCACGCCGGCAACCCGGCGCCTGATTGAAGAGACCGCCATGAGCCTGACCATTACCCCCCTCAGCCCTGCGCTCGGCGCGCAAATCAGCGGCGTGGACATCAGCCGCGACATCACTGACCCACAGCGTGACGCCATCGAGCAGGCGCTGCTTGAGCATCAGGTGCTGTTCTTTCGCGATCAGCCGCTCACCCCAGAGCAACAGGCACGGTTCGCCGCATACTTTGGCGACCTGCACATTCACCCGATCTACCCCAACGTGCCAGAGACGCCCCAGGTGCTGATCCTCGATACGGCGGTCACGGACGTGCGTGACAATGCGGTCTGGCACACCGACGTAACGTTTCTGCCGACCCCGGCACTGGGTGCGGTGCTCAGCGCCAAACACCTGCCGGCCTATGGCGGCGACACGCTTTGGGCCAGCGGTATTGCGGCGTTCGAAGCACTTTCGGCGCCACTGCGCGAAATGCTCGATGGCCTGAGCGCCACCCATGACTTCACCAAGTCATTTCCGCTGGAGCGCTTCGGTACCACGGCACAAGACCTGGCCCGCTGGGAGGACACGCGGCGCAACAACCCGCCGTTGTCGCACCCGGTGGTGCGCACGCACCCGGTCAGCGGGCGCAAAGCGTTGTTCGTCAATGAGGGGTTCACCACGCGCATCAACGAATTGAGCGAAACGGAGAGCGAGGCGCTGCTGCGACTGCTGTTCGCCCATGCAACACGGCCGGAATTCAGCATTCGCTGGCGTTGGCAAAAGAATGACGTGGCGTTCTGGGATAACCGCGTGACCCAGCATTTCGCTGTGGATGACTACCGGCCTCAGCGCAGGGTGATGCACCGAGCGACCATACTGGGGGATGCGCCTTTCTGAGGCATCCTGCTCGGGCCCTTTCGAGGGTGAACCCGCGAAAGGGCCCGAGCAGATGACTACCTGACCAGATGCAAGAACTGCATGTGCCGTTCGTACTGGTCAAGGATGTCGTTGATGATCTGCTCCTTGCTGTAGCCGACCAGGTCATAGTTCTGGCTGCCTTCGCTCAGATGCACCTCGGCACGGTAGTAGCGGCGGTTCTTGAGCTCCTGCGAGCCCAGCCCACCCAGCGCGAAAGACGGGGTGAAATAGCCGCGCATCTGCACCTGATAGATGAACGGCTGCTCCTCGCCATGGCCCACTTTCAGGCTGACATTGTCATGGCTCGGGTCGTCCTGGGTCACCAGCACCAGCCCCTTCTGCTCGAACACCTCGCGCACATCGGCAATCGCCGGGCGCACCACATCGTCCATGAAGCGATACACCTCGTCGCGCGAGGGGAAGTGCACTGCCTGGCTCAGGCGCTGGCGCCAGCCACCGCGGCCACGGCGGGACTGGGCGAACGGTGCCAACGAATGCATCTGCGCGATCTGCCGCTGGCTCTCGAGGTAGAAGGCCTTGTGCAGCCCCCACATCATGCACAGCAGAATCAGCGAGAACGGCAACGAGGTCAGTACCACCGCCGATTTCAGCGAGTCGATGCTGCCGGCGAACAACAGGCCGCTGGTGATCAATGCGGTCATCGCGCCCCAGAAAATCCGCAGCCAGTTCGGCCCGTCTTCGTCAGCGTTGCCGCCTTTGGCTGACAGGGTCGACAGCACCACGGTGCCCGAGTCGGCCGATGTGACGAAGAACACGAAGCTGATGAACACCGTGACGGCGATCACCGTCTTGCTCCAGGGGTAGGTTTCCAGCAGCAGGTACAGGCTCATCGACGGGTTGTCCAACGCCGACTGGCCAAGCGCGGTCATGCCGTGGTTGAGCACTTGGTCCAGCGCGCTGTTGCCGAAGATCGACATCCACGCCAGGGTAAAGCCCAGCGGAATCAGCAATACACCGAACACGAACTCGCGGATGGTACGGCCACGGGAGATACGCGCAATGAACAGCCCTACGAACGGAGCCCAGGCAATCCACCAGGCCCAGTAGAACACCGTCCAGCCGCCCAGCCAGTCACGCTGCTCGCCGTACGCGTACACATCGAAGCTTTTGCGCGGCAAGGCGCCGAGGTAGTCGCCAAGGTTCTGGATCAAGGTATTGAACAAGTGCTGGGTGGGCCCAGCGAACAATACGAACAACAGCAAGGCACAGGCCAGGAACAGGTTGATGTCGCTCATCACCCGAACGCCCTTTTCCACCCCTGCCACGGCAACCGCCACCGCCGCGCCCATCATCAATGCAATCAGCACCACCTGTACCCATTGGCTATGGCTAATGCCAAACAGGTAGTCGAGGCCGGCGTTCAGGTGCAGCACACCAAAGCCCATGTCGGCGCCCAGACCGAACACCGTAGCGATGATGCCGAAACCGTCCACGGCGTAGCCAATCGGCCCGTTGATGCGTTTGCCGATCAGCGGATACAGCGCCGAGCGCAGGGCCAGCGGCAGGTTATGCCGATAGGCGAAATACGCCAGCGCCATGCCGACGAAGGCGAACACGCCCCAACCATGCAGGCCCCAGTGCAGGAACAGAATCTGCATCGCCTGACGCCCGGCTTCGGCCGTGCCACCTTCGCCTTGGGGCGGGGTAAGCATGTGGGTCAAGGGTTCGGATACGCAGAAGAAGAACAGCGTGATGCTGATGCCGGCGGCGAACAGCATGCCGGCCCAAGACAGGTAACTGAACTCAGGTTCGTCGTGGTCGGCACCGAGCTTGATCTTGCCGTAGCCTGACACCGCAGTGACCACGACGAATACCAAGTACAGGCTCATGGCAAGCATGTAGTACCAGCCGACCGTATTGGCCGCCCAGTTCTGCGCCGCCAGCAACCATTGGCCGGCAGCCTCGGGAAAGGCGATTACCACTAGGCCGAACAATAGAATGAACGTTGCCGCAAAGTAGAACACCGGCGGGTTCATGCGGATCTTGCCGTCGGCAAGGGATGGGGACGGTGCACTCATGCGTAAGGCACCTCGTCAATCGACGTGAGGTTCGGGATGAACGGGTTCAGCAAAGGAATCCTCCTGTTGAACACCGGCAGCGGACCAGCGTTTTTTAATTGAACAAGCGTTCAAGTTAAACATGGATCGCCGCTCAATGCGAACTGGGGCGCCGATTGGCACCCCACATGGGTCAATTTTTGACCTGGCAATCGAGCTGGAGGTTCGCTTGAGTGATGTTGCTTTCGGCCGGCACGCTGCGGGTCAGCCAGACGTTGCCGCCAATGGTCGAACCCTTGCCGATGGTGATCCGCCCAAGGATCGTCGCGCCGGCGTAAATCACCACGTCATCTTCGACAATTGGGTGACGCGCCAAGCCTTTGTGCAGCGTGCCCGACTCATCGCTGGGGAAGCGCTTGGCGCCCAGTGTCACCGCCTGGTAGATGCGCACCCGCTCACCGATGATCGCCGTTTCGCCAATCACCACGCCGGTACCATGGTCGATGAAGAAACTCGGGCCGATCTGGGCGCCTGGGTGGATATCGATGCCAGTCGCCGAATGTGCCAGCTCCGAGCTGATACGCGCCAGCAGCGGCAAACCGGCCTGGTAAAGGTAGTGGGCAAGGCGGTGGTGGATGATCGCCAGAATGCCGGGGTAGCACAGCAGTACTTCATCCACGCTGCGCGCGGCGGGGTCGCCGTGATACGCCGCCAGTACATCGGTATCGAGTAGCTCACGCAGGCCGGGCAAGGCCGCCGCGAAACCTTGAATCAAGTGTAGGGCCTGGGCATCGATGTCGTGCACCGGCGCTTTGCTCTGGCGCGCGGCGTAGCGCAGCTCTAACCGCGCCTGCACCAGCAGCGCGGTAAGCGCCGTGTCGAGGGTATGGCCGACATAGAAGTCCTCGCTCTCTTCGCGAAGGTCGACTGGCCCCAGGCGCATCGGGAACAGTGCGCCGCAAAGCTGCTCGAGTATCTGCCGCATGGCTTCGCGAGAAGGCAGCTCACGCCCGCCCTGCTCGCCGATGCTGCGCCCATTGCGGCTGCGCCACCGTTCGCGGGCAGTGCGCAGGCCGCTGACGATAGTGTGCAGGTGCCATTGCCCAGATGAAGGTTGTTCGCTCACGGTGTTCTCCTGCCAAAGGGGCTGATCTGACGTTGTGCAATTCACTCTACGGCAAATCCACCCCTTGGAAAAAACAACGCTTTATTCCATCCTGCGCTAAGTACGGCATAAGCCGTAATGACGGTGGCCAAGTCCTGGCCTACCCTCAAGAGCAGCCGGACCACGGCACTGAGTTAATTGGTAATAATAAGATAAGTTTTTATTATTTCCCGGCCTAAAAGGCCAGCTCTATAGTCGCCACCCACAACTTCCACTACAAGCGCGGGGCCTGACATGTCGAAATTCGCCAAACCCTTACTCAACGCCAGTCTAGCCCTCCTTCTGGGCGCCGGCCTGCTTGGCCAGGCCTTCGCAGGCGAGCAGCTGAAAACCATCGAAGAGAAAGGCGTGATCAACGTCGGCCTCGAAGGCACCTACCCGCCTTTCAGCTTCCAGGATGAAAACGGCAAGCTTACGGGTTTCGAGGTCGAGCTGTCGGAGTTGCTGGCCAAGGAGCTCGGCGTCAAGGCCAAGATCCAGCCAACCAAGTGGGACGGTATCCTCGCCGCGCTGGAATCCAAGCGCCTGGACATCGTGGTCAACCAGGTGACCATCTCCGAAGAGCGCAAGAAGAAATATGATTTCTCCGAGCCCTACACCGTCTCCGGGATCCAGGCACTGGTGCTGAAAAAGAAGGCCGACCAGCTGAACATCCATGGCGCCCAGGATCTGGCCGGCAAGAAAGTCGGCGTTGGCCTTGGTACCAACTATGAGCAATGGGTCAAGCAGGACGTGCCTAAAGCTGACGTGCGCACCTATGAAGACGACCCAAGCAAGTTCGCCGACCTGCGTAACGGCCGCATCGATGCGATCCTGATCGACCGCTTGGCAGCACTGGAATACGCCCAGAAAGCCAAGGACACCGAGCTGGCCGGCGATGCCTTCTCGCGCCTGGAAAGCGGCGTGGCACTGCGCAAAGGCGAGCCTGAATTGCTGGCGGCCATCAACAAGGCCATCGACAAGCTCAAGGCAGATGGCACGCTCGCCAAGCTGTCCGAAAAATACTTCGGTGCCGATGTCACCAAATGATTGCTGAAAGCCTGCAACTCGTTGCCGATTCCGCGCCCTTTTTGCTCAAGGGCGCGGGCTATACGGTGCTGCTCAGTGTCGGCGGCATGTTCTTCGGCTTGGTGCTGGGCTTTGTCCTGGCACTGATGCGGCTGTCGAAGATTCTGCCGCTTGACTGGCTGGCGCGCATCTACGTGTCGTTCTTCCGGGGCACGCCACTGCTGGTGCAACTGTTCGTGATCTACTTTGGCATGCCTCAGATAGGGATCGAGCTCGACCCGATTCCAGCGTCGCTGATCGGTCTGTCTCTGAACATGGCGGCCTACATCTGCGAAATTCTGCGGGCGGCCATCTCGTCGATCGACCGCGGCCAGTGGGAGGCGGCGGCCAGCATCGGCATGACCCGCACCCAAGCAATGCGCCGGGCGATTCTGCCCCAGGCGTTGCGCACGGCGTTGCCCCCGCTGGGCAACAGTTTCATTTCGCTGGTCAAGGACACCGCACTGGCCGCCACCATCCAGGTGCCCGAACTGTTCCGCCAGGCTCAGTTGATCACCGCGCGCACCTTCGAGGTGTTCACCATGTACCTGGCCGTTGCAGTGATTTACTGGGTCCTCTGCAGCATCCTTGCGTACTTCCAGAACCGCATGGAAGCGCGGGTCAACCAGCACGACCAGGAGCAATGAGATGATCGTCGTCAAAGGCCTGACCAAGCAGTTCAAGGGCCAGACCGTACTCAACGGTATCGACCTCACCGTGCAAGCCGGTGAGGTGGTAGCCATCATCGGCCCCAGCGGCTCGGGCAAAACTACCTTCCTGCGCTGCCTCAACCTGCTGGAAACACCGGATGCGGGGCAGATTCAGATCGGCGCTATCAGCATCGATGCCAACCGCCCGCTCAGCGGCCAGCAAAGCGCGATTCGCCGCCTGCGCCAGCAGGCAGGTTTCGTGTTCCAGAACTTCAACCTGTTCCCCCACCGCACCGCCCTGGAAAACGTCATCGAGGGCCCGGTGATCGTCAAGAAAACCCCGCGCGAGCAAGCCCTGGACCTTGGCCGGCGATTACTGGCCAAGGTTGGCCTGGCAGGCAAGGAAGATGCCTATCCAAGGCGCCTGTCCGGGGGCCAGCAACAACGTGTGGCTATTGCTCGCGCGTTGGCCATGGAGCCTGAGGTGATCCTGTTCGACGAGCCCACCTCAGCCCTGGACCCGGAGCTGGTAGGTGAAGTACTGGCGACCATCCGCGGCTTGGCCGAGGAGAAGCGCACCATGATCATCGTCACTCACGAAATGAGCTTTGCCCGCGACGTTGCTAACCGAGTGATCTTTTTCGACAAAGGCGTGATCGTGGAACAAGGCGAAGCCAAGGCGCTGTTTGCCGCCCCCAAGGAAGAGCGCACGCGGCAATTCCTGCGCAAATTCCTCGGCACAACCGCCTCCAAGTGAACCCTCACGGGCGTTTTCACGGGTATGTCCACTGCGAGTAGCCTCTGTGGGAGCGCAAAGGCTCGTCGCGGTGGGTGGTACTCGCGGCTCAAGCCGCACCTGCGCGATGCCTGCCCATGCCCGCGAAAGGCCGTTACACCCACGGCAGATTCCTCCCTTCTATGCATATTCCAAAAATCTAGTTCATAAACAATTTATAAGCCATTAGGCTATATGAACCGGACCACCGGACCACAAACGCTTGTCGCCATCAACTGAAGCGACGCATCCACTTTGTGAGGTTCGGTTCTGATGACCATCCAACCCAATACCCCCTTCCACAGCGATATCGACAGCCCGCCACCGCTGCTGCGCGCCAAGGTTCTGCGCAATGACGCCGAGGCATTGCAGGCTGCCCGTGAACTGGCAAGCCATGCCCGCGAGCAGGCCGCTCAGCGCGACCAACATCGCAAATTGCCCTGGGCAGAGATCGAACAGTTCACCCGCAGTGGCCTGGGCAGCATCAGTGTGCCCAAAGCCTACGGTGGCCCAGACGTCTCGTTCGTCACCATTGCCGAGGTGTTCCGCCTGATCAGCGCTGCCGACCCGGCCTTGGGGCAAATTCCGCAGAACCAGTTCGGCATTCTGCAACTGCTGCGCCTGACCGCGACCCAAGCCCAACAGGCGCTGATCTGGCGTAGCGTGCTGGACGGCTGGCGCATCGGTAACGCCGGCCCCGAGCGGGGCACCAAAGACACGCTGACGCTCAAGGCGCGCATTAGCCGCAGCGGCGACGGCTATCGCATCAGCGGCGAGAAGTTCTATTCCACCGGTGCGCTGTTCGCCCACTGGGTGGCGGTCAAGGCACTGGACGATGAGGGCCGCCAGCGCCTGGCCTTCGTACGCCGTGGCTCGCCAGGGCTACGCATCGTCGACGACTGGTCCGGCTTCGGCCAACGCACCACTGCCAGCGGGACTGTGCTGCTCGACCAGGTACCAGTAGACGCCGAACTGGTCATCGACAACTGGCGCCAGCGCGATATCCCCAATATTCAGGGCGCCGCCTCGCAGCTGATCCAGGCAGCCATCGATGCGGGCATCGCCGAGGCAGCTATCGACGACGCCATCGCCTTCGTCGGGGAAAAGTCCCGGCCATGGATCGACGCCAAGGTCGAGCGCGCGGGCGATGACCCTTACGTGATCGCCGATGTCGGCCGCCTGAAGCTCGAGCTGCATGCCGCTGAGGCGCTGCTGCGCAAGGCCGCGCAGGTACTCGACGAGGTCAACGCAGGGCCCATCGATGCTGACGCTGCGGCGCGGGCCTCGATTGCCGTGGCTGAGGCCAAGGTCTTGACCACCGAAATCGCCCTGCTGGCCAGCGAGAAGCTCTTCGAGCTGGCCGGTAGCCGCGCGAGCCTGGCCGAGTTCAACCTTGACCGGCACTGGCGCAATGCTCGGGTACACACCCTGCACGACCCGGTGCGCTGGAAGTATCACGCCGTCGGCGCCTACTACCTCAACGGCACCCTACCAGCCCGGCATTCCTGGATCTGAGTTCGAGGGCCTCGGGGCTGCTTAGCAGCCCCTTCGCGATATGAGGCCGCTCCTACACGGGATCGCGCTCGCCTGTAAAAGCGGCCCTATTGGCTGCGGAGATCACCATGACTACATCCGTTATCACCAGCGACGCCCAGGCACTTTCCGTCGCTGAACACATCGCCCAGCAACTCGAGCGTGACAGCGCTCTGCGCGACCGCGAACGCCGCTTGCCCCATGCCGAGCTGGAACTGTTCACCCGCTCCGGCCTATGGGCCATCAGCGTTCCCAAAGCTTTCGGCGGCGCCGGCGTATCCAACGTCACCCTGGCCAAAGTCGTCGCCCGCATTGCCCAGGCGGACGCCTCGCTGGGGCAAATCCCGCAGAATCATTTCTACGCCCTGGAAGTACTACGGGTGAACGGCAGCCCCGAGCAGCAGCATCGGCTGTATGCCGAAGTCCTCGCAGGCCGCCGCTTCGGCAATGCACTGGCAGAGCTCGGCACTAAAACCGCTCACGACCGCACCACGCGCCTGACCCGCGATGGCGCCGGTTATCGCATCAATGGACGCAAGTTCTACGCCACCGGTGCCTTGTACGCCCAGCGTATCCCGACCTCGGTGATCGACGAGCAAGGCCGTCAGCAACTGGCTTTCGTCCCCGCCGACAGCCACGGCCTTGAAGTCATCGATGACTGGAGCGGCTTTGGCCAACGCACCACCGGCAGCGGCTCGGTGACATTCGACAACGTTTGGGTCGGCGCCGAAGACGTGGTGCCCTTCGAAAGCGCTTTCGAACGCCCGACCCCGGTCGGCCCGCTGGCGCAGATACTGCACGCAGCCATCGACACCGGCATTGCCCGTGCTGCGGTGCAAGACGCCCTGCATTTCGTGCGCACCCGCAGCCGACCGTGGGTTGATTCGGGCGTGGACAAGGCCAGTGACGACCCTCTGACCCTGAAAAGCTTCGGCCATCTGGTCATCCGCCTGCATGCCGCCGAGGCGTTGCTCGAGCGTGCGGGTGAATACCTCGACCGCGCTCAGCTCGACAGCACTGCCGACAATGTCGCGGCAGCTTCGATTGCGGTAGCCGAAGCACGGGCGATCAGCACTGAGGTGTCTCTGTCCACTGGCACCAGCCTGTTCGAACTGGCCGGCAGCCAGGCCACGCTGGCCGAGCACAACCTCGACCGCCACTGGCGCAACGCACGCGTGCATACGCTGCACGACCCGGTACGCTGGAAATACCACGCCATCGGCAATTACTACCTCAACCACGCAAACCCTCCACGCCGGGGGACCATCTGATGGCCAAGCAGATCCTGCTCAATGCCTTCAACATGAACTGCATTGGGCACATCAACCACGGCCTGTGGACCCACCCACGGGACACCTCGACCCAGTACAAGACCCTGGCCTACTGGACCGATCTGGCGCGCCTGCTGGAGCGTGGGCTGTTCGACGGTTTGTTCATCGCCGATATCGTCGGCACCTATGACATTTACGGCAACTCCGTCGACGTGCCGCTGAAAGAGTCGATCCAGTTGCCGGTCAACGACCCGCTGCTGCTGGTATCGGCCATGGCCGCGGTCACACGCCACCTGGGCTTCGGCCTGACCGCCAACCTGACCTACGAAGCCCCTTACCTGTTCGCTCGGCGCCTCTCCACCCTCGACCACCTGAGCAATGGCCGGGTCGGCTGGAACATCGTCACCGGGTACCTCGACAGCGCCGCCCGCGCCATGGGCCTGGCGCAACAGCCCGAGCACGACCGCCGTTACGACCAGGCCGACGAATATTTGCAGGTGCTCTACCAACTGCTCGAAGGTAGCTGGGCGGACGATGCCGTGGTCAGCGACCGCAAACGCCGGGTGTACGCAGAGCCGAGCAAAGTGCGCAAGGTGCGCCACCAAGGCGAGTTCTACACGGTCGAGGGCTACCACTTGTGCGAGCCCTCGCCACAGCGCACGCCGGTACTGTTCCAGGCAGGCAGCTCCCCGCGTGGCCTGGCGTTTGCCGGCAACCATGCCGAATGCGTGTTCATCAGTGGCCAGAGCAAAGCCGCCACCCGCGCCCAGGTCGACAAGGTGCGTGCGGCCGCCCAGGCTGCCGGCCGCAGCGCCCAGGCAGTGAAGGTGTTCATGGGCATCACGGTGATCGTGGCGCCTACCGAGCAACAGGCTCAGGCCAAATACGCCGAATACCTGCAACACGCCAGCGCCGAAGCCGGTGTTGCCCATTTTGCGGCCTCGACCGGCATCGACTTTGCCAGCTACGGGCTGGACGAGCCGATCGGCGCCAGCAAAGGCAATGCTATTCAGTCGGCCACCCGGCAATTGCAGGAAAACGTCTGGACCCGCCGCCAGCTGTTGCAACAGCACGCCTTGGGCGGACGCTATGTGACGCTGGTCGGTGCCCCGGACCAGATTGCGGAGCAACTGATTGCCTGGATCGACGAAACCGGCCTGGACGGTTTCAACCTGACCCGCACCGTGACCCCGGAAAGCTATGAAGACTTCATCGAGCTGGTGGTCCCCCAGTTGCAGCAACGCGGCCGCTACAAAACCGCCTACGCCGACGGCACCCTGCGCGAAAAGCTGTTCGAAAGCGATCACCCGTACCTGCCCGCCGAGCACCCAGGTTCCACCTACCGCAACCCACCTATCGTCAGCCCGACTGGAGCCCTGCACCATGCTTGAAAAATTGATCCGGCCCGTCGCGGCCTTTGCCATCAGCTTGAGTCTGGCCACCAGTGCCGTGGCTGGCGAACCACTTAAGATCGGTACCACCGCCGCCTTTGCCATCCCGCTGGAGGCAGCGGTGGAAGAGGCACACAAACAAGGCCTGGAGGTGAAGCTGATCGAATTCAGCGACTGGATCGCGCCGAACGTCAGCCTCAACAGCGGCGATATCGACGTCAACTACTTCCAGCACATTCCCTTTCTGGAAAACGCCAAGGCTGCAGCCGGTTTCAACCTGGTGCCCTATGCACCCGGCATCATCAACAACGTCGGCCTCTATTCCAAACGCTACAAAAGCTTCGCGCAACTGCCCGAAGGGGCAAGCGTGGCCATCGCCAACGACCCGATCAACAGCGGCCGCGGCTTGCAGCTGCTGGCCAAGGCTGGCTTGATTACCTTGAAACCGGGCGTGGGTTACAAGGCCACTGAAGACGACATCATCGCCAACCCCAAGAAGTTGAAGATCCTACAAGTCGAAGCCGTGCAACTGGTGCGCGCCTACGACGATGCCGATCTGGTCCAGGGCTACCCGGCCTACATCCGCCTGGCCAACAGTTTCGACGCCACCTCGGCACTGCTTTTCGATGGCCTTGAAAACAAGGAATACGTGATTCAGTTCGTCATCCGCCCGCAAAGCAAAGACGACCCTCGCCTGGCCAAGTTCGTGGATATCTACCAGCACTCGCCAGCGGTACGTGCGGCGCTGCACAAAGCCCACGGCAGCCTGTATCAAGCCGGCTGGGAGGGCTGAGATGAGCCAGGCCAATGCGCTCAGGGCGCCAACTGCTCAACCATCACCAGCCCCGGCCACCCAGCACGCCCTGCGACCTGAGCTCGACCAGGCCCACGTGCGCTTCATCGAGCTGGGTAAGACCTACCCCGGCCAGCAGCAACCTGCCCTGCAGGGCATCGACCTGAATATCCGCCGAGGTGAGATCTTTGGCATCATCGGCCGCAGCGGCGCGGGCAAGTCGTCGTTGCTGCGCACCATCAACCGCCTGGAACAGCCAAGCCAGGGCCGCGTGCTGATCGACCAGATCGATATCGCACCCTTCGACGAAGAACGCCTGGTGGCGCTGCGTCGGCGCATCGGCATGATTTTCCAACACTTCAACCTGATGTCGGCCAAGACCGTGTGGCAGAACGTGGAGCTGCCGCTGAAAGTCGCGGGCGTGGCGAAGGCCGAGCGTCAGCGTAAGGTCCGCGAGCTGCTTGCGCTGGTTGGCCTGCAAGACAAACATCAGGTTTACCCGGCCCAGTTGTCCGGGGGCCAGAAGCAGCGGGTTGGCATCGCCAGGGCACTGGTGCACGACCCCGATATTCTGCTGTGCGATGAAGCTACCTCGGCGCTCGACCCCGAAACCACGGCGTCCATCCTCCGGTTGCTGCGCGACATCAACCTGCGCCTGGGCCTGACGGTGGTGCTGATCACCCATGAAATGGCCGTGATCCGTGATATCTGCCATCGCGTGGTGGTGCTGGAGCAGGGAGCTGTGGTGGAACAGGGCGAAGTCTGGCGGGTGTTCGGCAGCCCCCGCCACGAGGTCACTCGTACCCTGCTTGCACCGTTGCAGACCAAGCTGCCTGCTGCGTTACAGGCAAGCCTGCGGGCCAATCCAGTGGGTCAAGACAGCGCCGTGGTGCTCAAACTGACCCTGCTTGGCGAACCTGCCCTGTCGGAGCTGTTCGCCGACCTGGGCGGGCGTGTGCGCCTGCTCCAAGGTGGCGTGCAAACCATTGGCACGCATGCGCTTGGCCAACTGATCCTGTCTGTTCAGGGCTCGGTGCATGACACCCAGCAATTGCTCGACCGTGCACGGTGCTGGGCCGAGAACGTGGAGGTACTGGGCCATGTGGTTTGATCGCTTGCTGCAAGGGCTGCTCGACACGCTATTGATGGTGGGCGTGTCTTCATTGATCGCGCTGCTGCTGGGTGTGCCGATGGCAGTACTGCTGGTCACCAGCGATAAAGGCGGTATCTACCAGGCACCGTTGCTCAATCGCGTGCTGGGTGGCTTCGTCAACCTGTTCCGCTCCATCCCATTCTTGATCTTGATGGTCGCGCTGATCCCCTTCACTCGGCTGGTGGTAGGCACTACCTACGGCGTCTGGGCAGCCGTGGTACCGCTGACCATCGCTGCCACACCTTTCTTCGCGCGGATTGCCGAGGTAAGCCTGCGCGAGGTCGATCATGGTCTGGTGGAAGCCGCCCAGGCCATGGGTTGCCGGCGCTGGCACATCGTTTGGCATGTGCTGCTGCCTGAGGCGCTGCCGGGGATCATCGGCGGGTTTACTGTCACGCTGGTAACGCTGATCAACTCTTCGGCCATGGCCGGGGCGATTGGCGCAGGCGGGCTGGGGGACATCGCCTATCGCTACGGGTATCAGCGTTTCGACAGCCAGATCATGTTGACCGTGATCGCCATGCTGGTGGCTTTGGTGGCACTGATACAACTGGGTGGGGACAGGCTGGCGAAAGGGTTGAACAAGCGTTGACGCCCCTGGCGTTGCCTCTGCTGCGCCTGTGAGATATCACAGGCGCAGAGAACCTGGCGCCCTACCTTTCAACCCCAGCGCAGATCGCCAGCCGGGACCGGCCGGCCGAACCAGTACCCCTGCCCCAGTTGGCACTGCTGCTCCAACAGGAACCGCGCCTGCTCGGCCTCTTCGATGCCTTCAGCATGCACTTGCATGCCCATGCTCCGCGCAAGGGCGATGATCACCCGCACGATCGCAATGTCATCATCGTCCAACGGCAGGCCAGCCACGAAACCTTGGTCGATCTTGAGCTTTTGCACGGGCATGCGCTTGAGCCGCAGCAGCGACGAATAGCCTGTACCGAAGTCATCGATGGCCAGGTTCAAGCCCAGCTCACGCAAGCGATGCAGTTGTTCAAGGGCCACCTCCGGGTCTTCCATCACCGCACTTTCGGTCACCTCCAGTTCCAGCAAGGCCGGGTCCAAGCCGGTTTGGTGGAGCACATCGGCAACCTGCCTGTACAACTCACGCTGGCCGAACAAGCGGCTAGAGATATTTACGGCAACGAATTCCAGCGATCGCCCCTGGGCCTGCCAATGCACCATCTGCAGGCATGCTTCACGCAGTACCCAGGCATCGATCTCGGCAATCAGCCCAGTGCGCTCGGCGATCGGAATGAACTCCCCAGGCGGCACCAACCCGCGCTGCGGATGCTGCCAGCGAACCAGCGCCTCGACCCCGACCATCCTTGCCGTGAACAGGTCATGCACCGGTTGGAAAAACACCCGCAGCTCATCCTTGGCCAAGGCCCGGCGCAGTTCACTGGCGGTTTCGACACGGTGCTGTGCGTGCGCGGTCAGCTCCTCCGTGTACAACGCATAGCAGGCACGGCCACTGCTCTTGGCCTTGAACAGTGCCGAATCGGCATTGCGCAACAGCTGCTCGGCGCTCAGCGCATCGCTGGGGAACAGGCTGATACCCACGCTGGCACTGATGAACAGCCGGTGGCCGTCGAACTCGAAAGGTTCGCGCATGCGCTCGATGATGCCTTGGGCCAGCTTGCCAGCTTGCCCTACCTGCTGGCAGTTCTCGGCCAGCACCCCGAACTCGTCGCCGCCCAGACGCGCCAGGGTAACGCTGCTGCCCACGGCCTGGCCCAGGCGCTCGCCAACCAGCTTGAGCAACTGGTCGCCGATGGTGTGGCCAAGGCCATCGTTGATGCTCTGAAAGTGATCCAAATCGAGCAACAGCAGCGCGCAGCCTCGCTTGTTGGCCTGCGCCGCGGCCAGGGCCTGCCGGGCACGGTCGTTGAACAGCAACCGATTGGGCAACCCGGTGAGCGGGTCATGGTGGGCCAGGTAAGCGAGTTCCTGTTCGGTATGTTTGATGGCACTGATGTCGCTGAACACCGCCACATAATGACTCAGCTCACCATGCTCATCGCGAATGGCGCTGATGGTCTGCCATTGCGGGTAGATTTCGCCGCTTTTGCGGCGGTTCCAGATCTCACCGCTCCACTCGCCCTTTTCTGCCAGCGCCCCGTAGATTTGTTGGTAGAACGCCGCGTCATGGCGCCCAGACTTGAACTTGCTGGGGCGCTGGCCGAGCACTTCCTCCTGCTGGTACCCAGTGATCTGCATGAAGGCACGATTGACATGCACGATCAGGCCGTGACGGTCGGTAACCAGTACGCCTTCCAGTGTACTGTCGAACACAGCTGCAGCCATGCGCAGGCGCTCGCGGTCCTCGCTGCGCAGGCGCGCGCCGACGCCGATGAAGTTGAGCAGACGGGCGCGGGTCACGAAGATCAGCAGGGCGCTGACCAGCACCCACACCACTACATTGATCTGCCGGCCCACGGTTAACGCAAGCGGGTCGTCAGTCATACTGCGCAGGACCACCTCGGCCAACACCAGCCAAAGGAACGAGAGCACCACATACAGCGCGGCCATGCGCAAGGCGTCGCGAACGGAAACAGACATGTCGGGGGGGAAAGCCCATGAAAAAGGATGGGGCATTATAAAGGCTGAAACATGCCGTGACTTCCTATCGGAAAGGGTGACTGGTTTTATTTCCCTGCCAAGGGATAATCACACCCTTCTCCCTGCATTCACGAGGGCTTCTACACCTATGTGGTACAACGGTTTGCTCGACTTGTCGGCCTGGCAACTGGTTGGCGTCACCCTGCTGATGACCCACGTGACCATCATCAGCGTCACTCTCTACCTGCACCGCTACTCCGCCCACCGTGCGCTGGAGCTTAACGGCGCGCTCAAGCACTTCTTCCGCTTCTGGCTGTGGCTGACCACAGCGCAGAACACCCGTGAGTGGACCGCCGTTCACCGCAAGCACCACGCCAAGTGCGAAACCCCGGACGACCCACACAGCCCCGTATACAAGGGCCTTGGTACGGTGCTGCGCAAAGGCGCCGAACTCTACCGCGAAGAGGCCCGCAACCCTGAAACGCTGCGCATCTATGGCAAAAATTGCCCGCAGGATTGGGTCGAGCGCAACCTTTACTCACGCTTCAAATTCGGCGGCATCGTGCTAATGGCCATCATCGACCTGCTGCTGTTCGGCACCGCTGGCATCACCGTCTGGGCGGTGCAGATGATGTGGATTCCGTTCTGGGCCGCAGGCGTGGTCAATGGCTTGGGCCACGCGGTGGGCTACCGCAATTTCGAATGCCGCGACGCCGCCACCAACCTGGTGCCGTGGGGCATCGTCATCGGTGGCGAAGAGCTGCACAACAACCATCACACCTACCCCAACTCGGCCAAGCTTTCCGTGAAGCGCTGGGAGTTCGACATGGGCTGGGCCTGGATTCGTCTGTTCTGCCTGCTGCGCCTGGCCAAGGTTCAGCGCGTGGCGCCCATCGCCCACAGGGTCGAGGGCAAGGCCAGCCTGGACATGGACACTGCCATGGCCATCCTCAATAACCGGTTCCAGATCATGGCCCAGTACCGCAAGCTGGTGATCGCCCCGCTGGTCAAGCAAGAGCTGGCAAAAGTCGATGAGTCTGTCCGCCATCGCTTTCGCCGTGCCAAGCGCCTGCTGTCCCGTGAAACCAGCCTGCTGGAAGACCGTCACCACCTGCGTATCGAGGGCATGCTCGCCCATAGTCAGGCGCTGAAGACCATCTATGAGAAGCGGCTCGCCCTGCAACAGATCTGGGCGCGCACCAGCGCCAATGGTCACGACATGTTGGCCGCAATGAAAGATTGGGTACACGAGGCCGAGGCCAGTGGTATTCATGCCCTGCGCGACTTCGCAGCACAGCTTAAAACCTACTCCCTGCGCCCCACTGGCGCCTGAAGGCCGCTGATCGGCGCGCCCTGCAATAGGGCGTGCCTGCTGGAACTTACCCTGTGAAAACCGACTCAAAACCCGCACATCGCCCGCGTGGCGGGCCGGGTTCTTGGCCGCACGCCTCATTGTTGAGATCCGCTCCGTGCTCATGGCCAAACACCTTCCACCTTTGCTATCAGGTAGCCAACCTCCCGAAACTGCACAAACCTTGCTGGCCCTGCTCCACGCCCAAGGCGAAGTTGCCCGCTTGAGTGAACGCGACCAGCTCTACAGCTCACTACTGGACAGCGTCAATGCCGTGCTGTGGGCTTTTGACTGGGAAACCCGTCAAGTGCTTTATGTCAGCCCCGCCTACGAGCGCATCTTCGGCCGCCCAGCCAGCCTGGTACTGGCCGACTACAACGAGTGGCGCGACAGCATCTATCCCGATGATCTGGACTTCGCCGAGCGTAGCCTGGCCCAGGTGCTGCTCAAAGGCGCCGTGGAGGACCGGGAGTACCGTATTCTCAACGCCAGCGGCCAGGTCCGCTGGCTGAGCGATAAGTGCTACATCAATCAACAGAGCGAAGGTGAGCGGGTCATCGTCGTTGGTATTGCCGAAGACATCACCGAAAAGAAGCAATTGGAAGGCGAACTGCAGCGCCTGGCTACCACCGATGTGCTGACCCAGAGCAGCAACCGCCGGCATTTCTTCGAGTGTGCCCGACAAGCGTTCGATCACGCCCGAGAGGACGGCACACCTTTGGCCTTTCTGCTGTTGGACATCGACGACTTCAAGCGTATCAACGACAGTTACGGCCATCAGGAAGGCGACCAGGTGCTCCAGCGCATCGCCGACAGCGGCAAAGCCGTTCTACGCCGGGGCGACCAGTTCGGGCGTATCGGGGGTGAAGAGTTCGCCGCCATCTTCCCAGGTTGCAATGCACAAGCCGCCGAGATCATTGCCGAGCGCCTGCAGCGAGAGGTCCAACGGCTGAGTTTCAGCCACAACGAACAGACCTACAGCGTCACGGTAAGCCAAGGATTGACCGCCCTGACCGATCAAGACACCTCGCTGGACGACCTGTTCGCCCGTGCCGATGCCGCTATGTACCGCGCCAAGCGGCAGGGCAAGAATCAGATCGTTCACGGCTGATGGCCCCGCGGCTGCCACGGTAGCTCAAACGTTGCTGGAGGCGTCCGGGTCGAGCGGCCCATCGGCATGGGGCTCCCCTTCAGGATTCGCCACCTTGCGTAACCGGCGCAGCTCTGGCAGGCCAACCTTGAGCAAGCGCGCCGTCTTGCTACTGGCAAGCTTCTCCAGGCCTTGCTCTGCCGGCAGCCGGGCGAGTTGCCCAGCCAGGTTCATGGCCAGGATCTCCCGAGAATACACACCACCACCCAACTGGTAGATCGCTGCAATCAGCTCCCGCAGGCTCAGCGGCAGGCGCCAGCGGGTGCGCAAGGCCGAGCCGAATGCCGCACCGAACTCCTCCAGTGAAAGTGTCACCCGCCCCTCGTCCAACTCGCCTCCGGCCAGGCGCCACTCCTGCAGGCAGCGCAACACCGCCAAGTCACCCAGGCAATGCAACAGGCCGGCGCAGTAACAGCGCTCTTGCTCCAGCTCGAGCATGCGTGCCAGCGAGCGGGCGTATTCCGCGCAATGCAGTGACAAGTTCCAGTAATGCGTGGCGTGTTGTGTAAGCAAGGGGTCGCTCAGGCGCGCGCTGCGCTTGAGCGTAAGACCCAGGATCAAGTTCATGCTCTGGGTGCTGCCCAGCTTGTTAAGCGCCTGCAGCAGGGTCTGCACAGGCGCGTCACGGTGCAGGCTGGCGCTGTTGGCAGCGGCGATCAGCACCGCAGTGATCTGCGGGTCGCCACGCACCTCTTCTTCGAGCACTTTGAGGTTGAGGCCTTGGGGGTTGAGCGCACGCTTGATAGCCAGTTGTACATCCGCGAACAAAGGACCGCCATCGGCACTGGCGCGGCGCTGCTCAAGGTAAGCCGGCAGCCTGGTGCCAGGCTGCAACGGTGGCACAGGGCAGGCCACCTGCTCACCTACTGCCAGCAACAGCTCTTCGAGGCTTTTGCGCAATTTATCGAGATTCAGCGGCTTGCTCAGGTAAGCCGTGGGGTGCAGTGGTAAGGCTTCGCGAACGCTGGCGCTGTCGCTGCGGTTGCTCATGAGAATGAACGGCAACCCCGGGCCTTTGACCCGCACCTTGCGCAGCAGGTCCAGGCCATCGACGCCGGCCAGCTCGCGGGCGGCGATGATCAGGTCAGGCTTGCTGGCCAGCGCCGCAAGAGCCTGAGTGCCGTCGGCGCAGACTTGCAAGCGGGCATCGCAGCGCACGCTGAGCAGCATCTCGCTCAACATTTCCCTTACCCAAGGGTCACCTTCGGCAATCAATACGCAAGGTGGGGTGGGGTCTGCAGCACTCATCAGCAACTCCTGAATATCCCTGACACGCAATCCGTTGCAGCTTCCAAGGCAAGTCCTCACACCACCATAGCGCTACAGGGCTTTTCTTGGCACAAAAAAACCCGCCGAAGCGGGTTTTTTCATGAAGCGCGTCACATCAGGCGAGTTCAGCGAAGCACTCTTCGATGATGGCCAGGCCTTTGTCCAGCAGCGCGTCTTCGGCGGTCAGCGGAACCAGGATACGCAGGACGTTGCCGTAGGTGCCGCACGACAGCAGGATCAGGCCCTTGTCGCGCGCTTTGGCCACAACTTGGGCAACAGCAGCAGCGTTCGGGGTGTGGGTGCCCTTCTCGAACACTTCCACAGCGATCATCGAGCCCAGACCACGGACGTCGCCAATGATCGGATGCTTTTCCTGGATCTTGCGCAGGCCAGTGGTGAGGTGCTCACCGACCGCCTTGCTGCGGTCCAGCAGTTTTTCTTCCTCGAACACCTGGATAACGGCCAAGGCAGCGGCGCAGGCGATCGGCGAACCGGCGTAGGTGCCGCCCAGGCCGCCCGGGGCGATAGCGTCCATGATTTCGGCCTTGCCGCACACACCGGCCAGCGGGAAGCCGCCAGCAATGGATTTGGCGAAGGTGGTCAGGTCAGGCGCAACACCCATCTGTTCCATGGCGAAGAAGGTGCCGGTACGGCCAGCGCCAGTCTGCACTTCGTCGGCGATCAGCAGAATGCCGTGTTTGTCGCACAGCTCGCGCAGACGCTTCATCAGCTCTTTCGGCGCTGGCAGGAAGCCGCCTTCGCCTTGTACTGGCTCGAGGATGATCGCGGCGATGTCGCGTGGCTCGGCGTCGTTCTTGAAGATGCGCTCGACCGAAGCGATGGCGTCGTCAACGCTGATACCGTGCAGTTCGCTCGGGAACAGGGCGCGGAAGATGCCGCCTGGCATCAGGCCCATGCCTGCGGAGTACGGTACGACCTTGCCGGTCAGGCCCAGGGTCATCATGGTGCGGCCATGGTAACCGCCGGTGAAGGCGATCACGCCAGCACGGCCAGTGGCAGCACGGGCGATCTTGACGGCGTTTTCAACGGCTTCAGAGCCGGTGGAAACCAGCAGGGTCTTCTTGTCGAAGTCACCTGGAACCAGCTTGTTGATCTTTTCGCACAGCTCTACGTAAGGCTCGTACGCGAGCACCTGGAAGCAGGTGTGGCTGACCTTGGTCAGCTGCTCTTGCACGGCTGCAACCACTTTCGGGTGCAGGTGGCCAGTGTTCAGTACTGCGATGCCGCCGGCGAAGTCGATCAGTTCGCGGCCTTCAACGTCGATCACCGTGGAGTTCTTCGCGGATTCAACGAAGATTGGGTGAATCTGGCCAACGCCACGTGGGACGGCGGCTACACGACGTTGCATCAAGGATTCGTTGGTCTTGCTCATAATGCCCTCATTTGCGCCAATCAGCGGCGCTTTTATTCGGGGGTGGCTGGGAGTGCTCGCGAACAGTATTCGTTGATCGACTGCCGTGAACGCCCTGGCCACCAGGTGCTGCGATGTCAAAAAAGCCAGCGAGACGTCGCTCTCGCGCCCCGCTGGCAGAGGTAAAAGCTTTACCCGGCGATCAAACGCTGATGCACAGGTACTTGATTTCGAGGTAGTCCTCGATACCGTACTTGGAGCCTTCACGACCCAGGCCCGAAGCCTTGATGCCGCCGAATGGCGCGACTTCGTTGGAGATCAGGCCGGTGTTGATACCCACCATGCCGTATTCCAGGGCCTCGGCAACACGGAACACACGGCTCATGTCACGGGCATAGAAGTACGAGGCCAGGCCGAACTCGGTGTCGTTGGACATGGCAATGACTTCGGCTTCGTCTTTGAAGCGGAACAGTGGCGCCAGTGGGCCGAAGGTCTCTTCTTTAGCGACTGCAGCGGTTTTCGGCACGTCAACCAGGATGGTCGGCTCGAAGAAGTTGCCTTCGATCAGCTTGCCACCGGACAGCACCTTGGCGCCTTTGCCAACGGCGTCTTCGATGTGTTCCTGAACCTTGGCTACAGCCTTGCCGTCGATCAGCGGGCCAGTGGTGGTGCCCTCTTCCAGGCCGTTACCGATCTTCAGTTTGGCCACTGCGGCAGCCAGCTTCTGAGCGAACGCGTCGTAGACGCCGTCCTGCACATAGATACGGTTGGCGCAAACGCAGGTCTGGCCGTTGTTGCGGTACTTGGAGATGATCGCGCCCTCGACCGCCTTGTCCAGGTCGGCGTCGTCGAACACGATGAACGGAGCGTTGCCACCCAGTTCCAGGGAAACTTTCTTGATGTCCTTGGCGCATTCTTGCATCAGCTGGCGACCAATTTCGGTCGAGCCGGTGAAGGACAGCTTACGTACCAGGGAGTTGCCGGTCAGCTCGCCGCCGACTTCACCAGCGCTGCCGGTAACTACGCTCAGCACGCCAGCCGGGATACCGGCACGGTTTGCCAGTTCGACCAGCGCCAGGGCCGAGTATGGGGTCTGCGAGGCAGGCTTGAGCACCATGGTGCAACCCGCAGCAAGGGCCGGGCCGGCTTTACGGGTGATCATGGCAGCCGGGAAGTTCCACGGGGTGATGGCCGCCGTAACGCCGATTGGCTGCTTGATGACGATCAGGCGCTTGTCTGGCTGGTGACCTGGGATGGTGTCACCATAAACGCGCTTGGCTTCTTCGGCGAACCACTCGATGAACGAGGCCGCGTAGGCGATTTCGCCTTTGGCTTCGGCCAGCGGCTTGCCTTGTTCGGTGGTCATCAGGCGAGCCAGGTCGTCCTGGTTTTCGATCATCAGTTCGAACCAGCGACGCAGCTTGGCCGAGCGCTCCTTGGCGGTCAGTGCACGCCAGGCCGGCAGGGCCTTGTCGGCGGCTTCGATGGCGCGGCGGGTTTCCGCAGTGCCCATCTTCGGCACGGTACCGATGACTTCACCTGTGGCCGGGTTGGTCACATTGATGGTCTGGCCGCTGTCCGCATCCAGCCACTCACCGTTGATGAAGGCTTGCTGGCGGAACAACTGAGCGTCTTTGAGCTGCATGTCGGCTTCCCGAATTGTTGATTGTATGAAAAGCGCCCAACGCAGGGCATCGAGCGTTTGAAATCTCAAACGAATGCTAAGCGGGTGCTGGGGTGTTGGACAATAGGCTGTTCAAAAAAAAGAACGAATGGTTGAACAGCCTGGCTAAAAGTGCAGCACTTTGCAAAGCGGCAACTGACCTGTTCGCGGGTGAACCGGCCTGCACAGGTCATGCATAGCCATGTGACAGCCGGTGGAGCAAAAGGCTTGTCGAGCTGTGCAGACCGTTGCGCTAAAGCCGCTCTCACAAGCTGGAGTCTATCGCAAAGCCCATGCTGGCCTGTGTGTTTACCCGCGAAACGCTGATGAAGGTTAGCCGACGCCGCTCATGCAAAGTTGAAGAGAGGACCGACGGCTTTCTGAAAGGAATCGATCAGTAACCCTTGCCCTGATCGGTCACTGAGTCCAGCTGACGACTGTGTACGTTCAGCGCCACCACCACCCTTTAAGTACCCCGACGCATTTTGTTGAGCACCGTGGTGGTGAGCTTCTGCGGACTAGGGAACTTGAGCTGAGCCCGATAGCTGAACTGCTTGTCGCTTTCTGGCCGGGAAGCACCACTGAAGTCACTCAGCTGGGCTCAGGCCAGAACTCATCGCACTGTAGGCGACAGATCGGCAAGCGTGCGCAAGTAGGCCCAAGGGTAGATACCTCGCTGATGCCCATCGCTGAATAGCAGCTGCACACCGTAGCCCTGCTCTATGAGGCGCTCCACGCGAACATCGTCTCTGACCACCATCACCCGCCCCTGCAAACCCGCTGCTCGGCATTGCGAGCAAGGGCAGTTGCCCCTTAGTCGAGCATGGCTAATGACAGCCTCGGCATCGGGCCACTGTACGGTCAGCAACCCGTACGCACGCTGGTTATGAATCCGACTTGGGCCATTCATCCGTTAGCCCCGCTCAACTGCGTCAAGGCAATGCGAACCGCCTTACGTACTTCAGGGTCGCTGTCAGCTTCAGCCGCCTGCAACGCTGGCAAGGCGCGGGCCTGGCCCAGCTCACCGAGGGCCAGCGCGGCTTCTTTACGCAGGTTGGCGATGCAGTGGCCAAGCAAACCGGCCAAGGCATCCAACGCCTGTGCATCACGCAGGCGGCCAAGCGATCGAGCAGCGCGCAATCGCACCTGCCAGAAGCCATCTGCCAGCGCCGACACCAATGCCGGGGCCGCCTGAACATGCCCTACCTTGCCCAGGGTCGTCGCGGCCTCCTCGCGCACTTGCCAGGCCGGATCGCACAGGGCGCCGATAAGTGCCGGCAAGACTGTGGAGTTACGGGAAAGCCCCAACGCGCCAATCGCTGCGCGACGGACTTCGGTATCCGGCTCATGCTCGGCCAGTTTCGCCAAGGCAGGCAAGGCAGGCTCGTGCTTGAGCCAACCCAGCACGCCTACCGCTTCGCGACGCACAGTCGCGTCCGTGTCCTGCAGTGCCAGCAAGGCAGGTGCGGCGGCATCTTCGAGGCGCAATTCACGCAGCGCACGCAAGGCACTGGCGCGTACGAAACCATCGGCATGGGTCGTCCATGGCAGGATCAATAGGCCCGACTGCGGGTGCTTCAATTCGCTGAGACTTTGCGCAGCCGCCAAGCGCACTGCTTCTCCAGCATCGGCCAGAGCGGCGCACAAGGCTTGCACCACTGCCGGCTCTTCCCAGGCCTCCAGCAGGCGCGCAGCCTCGGCACGCACCTGGTCGGCGCTGTCTATCAACAGGGCATCGGTGAGCCACGGCAGGGCATCGGAATCTTCAAGATCGGCCAATTCGAGCAGGGCGATGCGGCGCACCGCTGCGTCGTCAGCTTCCAGGCGTGGCAGCAGTTGCAGAATCTCAGGGTTGTCTGTGCGTCGTTCGGTCATAGCGCGATCCTTAGCGGCGGATGTTCGCTGAGTGGCAGGCCAAGTGGCGTTAGGCGTGGTAATTCGCGGCCTTCTTCATGGCGCAGTAGGGCCAGGCAATGGCGTTTTAGGTGAGTGAAGTCTGGGCGGGTCAGCAGACTGGCATTGCGCGGACGGGCGAAGTCCAAGCGCAGCTCCTCAATGAAGCGCCCCGGGCGAGGGCTCATGACCAAAATGCGGTCGGCCAGGAACAGGGCTTCATCGATATCATGCGTAACGAACACAACCGTGGTGCCAATGCGCGCCCAGATTTTCAGCAGCAGCTCCTGCATGCGCGATCGGGTCTGTGCATCCAGGGCGCCAAACGGCTCGTCCATCAGCAGCAGCCGTGGGCGGTTGATCAATACTCGCGCGATTTCAGCGCGCTGCTGCATGCCACCAGATAGCTGGCTGGGCCAGCGTTCGGCAAACTCCGCCAGGCCTACCAAACGCAGCATTTCGGCTGCCTGCCGGCGGCGCTCGGCCTTGCCAATGCCTTGCATCTTCAGGCCAAAGGCTACGTTGTCGAGCACGCTGCGCCATGGCAGTAGGGTGTGATGCTGAAACACCATGCCGCGCAGCGGCGAAGGGCCGGCAATGGCCTGCCCATCCACGCTCAAGGTGCCGTCGCTGGGGGCCAGGTGGCCGGCCAAGGCGCCGAGCAAGGTGGATTTGCCACAGCCCGAAGGCCCGAGTATGCAGACGAACTCACCAGGCTCCACGGCAAAATCCAGACGTTGGACTGCTTCGAAAGCTTCATCGCCCTCCCCCAGGCGAATCGACAGGCCACGCCCATCGACGCGTCCATGCATCTGTTGACCAGTGCTCATCTACCGGCCCTCCGCGTGCGGTACCAAGGCGTGGCCAGTGCTCCAAGGCGCTTGACCAGCGCACTGCTACCCATACCAAGTACGCCGATCAACAACATGCCGACAACAATGTCCGGATAGTTCTGCAAGGTATATGACTCCCAGGTGTAGTAACCGATGCCGAACTGCCCGGCGATCATTTCGGCAGTGACCAGGCAGAACCACGAGGTGCCCATGCCGATAGCCAGGCCTGTAACGATGCTTGGCAGCGCGCCGGGCAATACCACATCGCGCAAGATCGCCCAGCGCCCGGCACCGAGGCTGCGTGCCGAGGCCACCAGGCGCGGGTCTACGGCCTCTGCGCCATGAACGGTATTGAGCAGGATCGGGAACAGGGCTCCGGTGAAAGTGATGAACACCATCGACAGCTCCGAAGAGGGGAACATCAGGATCGACAGCGGGATCCAGGCAACCGCTGGAATCGGCCGCAACACCTCCAATGGCGGCAGCAGCACATCCTCGGCCCATTTCGATCGGCCGATCAGCAGCCCCAGTGCCACGCCAAGCAATGAGGCAACCGCGTAACCGGCAAATACCCGCGACAGGCTGCTGCCAAGGTGCGCCATTAGTAAACTCGAAGTCAGCAGTTGCCAGGCCGCGCTCAGCACCGTCTGCGGCGTAGGAACGTAGGTGAAGGTCAGCAGGCCCAGGTCCAGCCTGACGCTGGCCGCCACCTGCCAGAACAGCAAGCAGGCCAGCAAAGAGATCAGGCGCAGGGGCCAACGCTTGAGGTCGCGGTTCATGGTGGCGGCTCCCGGTCAGCGCTGGGCGACCAGCTTCTGGTTGGCACTGACGAAGTCGAGCGCTTGGCCCCCATGGGCTTTGGCATATTGCTCAGCCTGGTCCTTGAGCAGGAAGGCGGCCAGTTCGCCCTCAGCGTTGCGCACAAACCAGGCTTGGTTGGCTAACAGCTTGATGCCGCTATCAGCAGCCTGGGCGTAGATTGCGCGGATGTCCTTGCCGTCCTGCTCAATTTGGGCCAGCGCACCCAAGGCGGCTTGGGGCGAGGCGTAGTTACGTACTTTGTCTTCACCGCGCACCCAAATCTGCGCCAGGCGACTGAAATCGGTGATCGGCTTGCCCGTTAGTGCATCGTTGGCCTTGAGCGGGAGTGCGTCGTAGTTCTTGAGCGCCTTGTCGTAATCCAGGCCGGCCTGCTTGAAAGCGGCGCGGATGTACTGGTCGTCGATGAACTGCGCGGTGTCCAGGCCGCGGTCGGTTTTCTTCAGCAACTTGAGAGTGTCGATGGACGTAGCCACTGCCTCACGGTACTCGGGTTTCCAGGTCTGATCGCGGGTCTGTAGGCCGAGCGGGCCGTGAAACAGGTAGCTAACCTCGGCCTCGATGCCAGTCACCTTCTCGATTAACTCGCTGTATTTCTCGGGCTCTTTGGCGATCAAGCGGTCAGCTTCCAAGCTGGCACGCAGGTACGCGGTGACGACTTCTGGGTACCGATTGGCATAGTCAGCATCGACCAAGGCGCCATGGAAGGTCGGTGCTTTGGCCTGGGCACCATCGTAAATCTTGCGGGCAAAGCCGCGGTTGGGAAACAGCTCGGCGAAAGGCACGAAGTCGGCATGCGCATCAATGCGGTTGCTGCGCAAGGCGGAACCCGCGATTTCAGGTGCCTGGGCGATGATTCGCACGTCCTTTTGCGGATCCCAGCCCTGGGCAGCGACGGCTCGCAGCAGCATCCCGTGGGCAGTGGAGGCAAACGGCACGGATATGGTCTTGCCTTTGAGCTCACTCAGCGACTGCACCTGTGAGGCTGCCGGCACGACGATGCCATTGCCGCTACCCTGCACACTACCGGACAGCACACTGATGAACAGGCTGCGTTTGCCCGCATCCAGGTGCGCCACGCCGTTGAATGCGCCGGGGAAATCTGCCATGACGCCGAAGTCGAGCTTACCGGCGACCATCTCATTGGTCAGTGGCGCACCGCTGGTGAAATTCTTCCACTCCACCTGGTAGTGGGCGTCCTTGTACTTGCCGTCATGGGGCAGGTACTTTTCGAGCAGGCCAAGCTCGCGGATCAACAGGCCTGCAGTGGCGCAGTTGATGGTGGTGTCCTGGGTACCGATGGCGACGCGGATGGTCTGGGCGTTGACGTTCAGCCCGGTTAGCGCCAGCGCTAGGCCGGCGACGGTTGCTACAAGGCGCATGGATGATCCCCTCGAATCGTTTTGAGTTATGAAGTCGTCTCCGCCGCCCGGATTGGGGGTGGGAAACGAGGGGCTTTGCAGGAAGGCGCGTCCGGTGGTTTGCCGGATGGCGGAGATTGGTCAGCGCAGCAAGTAAGGGATGTCCACCTTCACAGCGCCGGTAGGGCAGTCTTTTTCACAGGGCATGCAGTACCAGCACTCGTCAAAAGCCATGTAAGCCTTCTGAGTTGCCGGGTTGATCGCCAGCAGGTCCATGGGGCACACCTCGACACAAACTGTGCAACCTTTGTCGGCGATGCACTTTTCTTCGTCGATGGTCACCGGAGCGCTGCTGCGAAAGAAGATTTCCTGGGGTTGGTAGGCCATTTCTCGGGGTCCTTGGGGCCTTCACGGGCACCCTCTAATCTGAAGACTTGCACTTATCCCTAGGGGAGCGGGCTTACCCGCAAAGGGTCCAACACGGTGGACGCCACCGGCTGCCCCCGCTGTTCTTGGATGAACTTGCTGCCATAAGGTGAGGTGTCGCTCAGGCGGCACTGGCTTTGACTCTTAACCGGTCATAGGCAGTTTGTTCTTCAGCATCCAACGCGATCAGGTACGGCTCGACGGGTTTCTTGAAACTGATCATTTCACCGTTTGCGCCTTTCTTCAGATGGCAGTGGCAAAACCATTCGCCATCGTTGCGCTCGGGGAAGTCGACCCTGTAGTGGTAAAGGCCCCAGCGGCTTTCCTCACGGAACAATGAGGCGCGGGCCGCCATTTCGGCGCAGTCACGAATCACCGAGACCTCCATAGCGCGCATCAGCTCGTGGGGATTGCTGGCTTTGATCTGCTGGAGATCACGCTCGATTTCGGCAAAGCGCGCCAGGCCGATTTCCATCTTCTTGGTTACTTTCGGCGGTTGCAGGTAATCGTTCACCATGCGCCGCAGCTTGTATTCCACCTGCGCTGGCGGCAGGCCATGCTCACGCTGCAGCGGGGCGAATATCCGCGCACGCTCGCGCTCGACCTGCACGACATCAACCTCGGCCAGCGCCCGTCCGGCCACGTACTGCGCCGCGTTCACACCGGCAAACCAGCCGTAGGTAAACGCGCCTAGCATGTAGTTATGGGGCACCGCTGCCATGTCACCAGCGGCATACAAGCCCTTGACGCTGGTCTCGGCCTTTTCGTTGACCCACACCCCAGAGGCCGAATGCCCCGAGCAGAAGCCAATCTCCGAAATGTGCATCTCGACCATGTGCTGCCGGTAATCGGTGCCACGCCCAGCATGGAACTGGCCGCGGCTGGGGCGTTCGTTACTGTGCAGAATCTGTTCGATGTTCTGGATGGTTTCCTCGGCCAGGTGATCGAGTTTGAGAAAAACCGGACCGTTGCCGCCCTCCAGCTCCTGGTGGAATTCCCACATCATCTGGCCGCTCCAGTAGTCGCACTCGATGAAGCGTTCACCCTTGTTGTTGGCGGTATAGCCACCTAACGGGCCTGTGACATAGGCACACGCAGGGCCGTTGTAGTCCTTGATCAACGGGTTGATCTGGAAGCACTCGAGGTTGGCGAGCTCGGCGCCGGCGTGGTAGGCCATGGCGTAGCCGTCACCAGCGTTCGTCGGGTTCTCGTAGGTGCCCATCAGGTAACCCGACGATGGCAACCCCAGGCGCCCCGCCGCGCCGCAGGCAAGAATCACCGCCTTGGCTCGCACCACGCAGAACGCGCCAGAGCGGCAGTCGAAACCCAACACACCGGCAGCGGCGCCTTCGGCATCGAGCAATACGCGAGTGCAGACCATGCGGTTACTGATCTGAACTCGGGCGCGCTTGAGTTGCCGATAGAGCACCTTCTTGATGTCGTGACCCTCGGGCATGGGCAATACATAAGCGCCCATGTGGTGGACCTTCTTCACCGCGTAGTCGCCAGTTTCGTCCTTTTCGAACTTCACACCCCAGCGATCGAGCTGCTCGATGGTCTCGAAACTGTGGGTAGCATAGGCGTAGACGGCGGCCTGGTTGACGATACCGTCGTTGGCCACGGTGATTTCCTTGGTGTACTGCTCGGGCGTGGCATGGCCGGGGATGATTGCGTTGTTCAAGCCGTCCATGCCCATGCTGATGGCTCCGCTGCGCTTTACGTTGGCCTTGTCCAGCAGCAACACCCGCAATTGCTTGTCTTGCTCCTTGGCCTTGATCGCCGCCATGGGCCCGGCAGTGCCGCCCCCGATGACGATGATGTCGAAGTCCTGGGTCTCGATGCTCATGCCTTGCTCCCTTTCTGGCGGTCAATGCGCAGCCGGTACTGGAAGGCATCCCCGCGGTAATAGAGGTGTTCGAAGTCAAGCGGCGTGCCTTCGGCTGTGTGGGTCAAGCGTTCTATGCGCATGATCGGCGCGCCCTCCTCCACACCCAGCGCTTGGGTCAGGTCGCTATCGGCCAACACCGCGTCGATCGCCAGATCGGCATGGCCAAGGGCGATGCCGCAGTCATTTTCCAATAGCAAAAAGATGTCGCGGGTCACCAGGTCGGCCTTTTCCAGCTTCTCGCCGATGGCCTTTGGTAGCCAGGTCAGCTCCAGCGATACCGGCTCACGGTTGATCAGGCGGACCCGGCGAATTTCGGTGACCAAACTGCCCTCCCCAACCTGCAGCCGAGCCGCCACCAAGCTATTGGCTGGTACATGGCGGAAACTGCGCAGGCGGTTGATAACCTCGTAGCCCATCTGCGTCATCGATTCACCCAGGCCCTGCAGGGTGCTGACATTCTGAAACGCCTTGGGCTTGGCGACGAAAGTGCCTTTACCGTGAATTTTGAAGATCAACCCTTCTTTTTGCAGGTCACCTAACGCCTGGCGCACTGTAATACGGCTGACATCGAAGACCTTGCCCAGCTCACTTTCCGAAGGCATTCGGCTGTGCGGGGCATAGGTGCCGTCGAGAATACGTTCGCGCAGCAGCTCCTTGAGCTGTGTGTATAACGGTACTGGTGACAGGGGGAACAGTTCGGCCATGAGTCTCTTCACTGATCAAGGACTTGTTATAACAAGTTGTTACCAGATCATAGGCAGCATAAGAGCTCACCAGGAAATACTGATATCGCATATGGATAGAGACATTTTTCTGGACGGCGCCCGTGCCGTTGGAAAAATGGCCGTAGATCAAGGCGATGGACGTCGTCGAATCAGATGGGTATTATGCGTGCGCGTTGCACTCGTAGCTCAGCTGGATAGAGTACTGCCCTCCGAAGGCAGGGGTCGTGGGTTCGAATCCCGCCGAGTGCGCCATATCCCTTTCAAAGCCCACCTTGCGTGGGCTTTGTCGTTTCACACCCTTCACCATTCTCGTTATTCCATTTCGCGATGCAAAACGGTGCCTTGGATGCTGCCGGCTTTACCTCGCCAAAACCCTTTGCTTACAATAGTGGCATTATGCCTCATCCTGTACACGGATAGTCGCGCGGTTACCCATACCCTCCAGGGAATTAGGAATGAAAACGATGCTGAAACATTGTCTGGCCTTGACCATCGCCGCCACATTGGTGGGCTGCCAGGCGACCGGTGAGCAATACCAATCCGATGTTTTCGATGCTAGCCAGGTCAACACCCAGCAAGAAGCCAAGACAGTGAAAATCATCACTGTCTCGCCTACCAAGATCAAAGTCAGCAACGAAAAGAACCAGAAAGCCGCCATGATGGTCGGCGGCGTGCTGGGCGCGCTGGGTGGCGCTGCACTGGGTGCGGGCCACAACAAGGACACCGCTATCATTGGTGGCGTGGCAGGCGGTGGTGCGGGTGCCCTGGCCGGCTCGCTGGTCAGCGACACCTCGCTGGTACCTGGCGTGCTGATCGGTTACTCGGAGAACGGCAAGATCTACACCTCGGCTCAAGTGGGCCGCCCGTGCGATTACGAAGTGGGTGGCATTTCCCTGATGGTCATGACCCTCTCCAATGAGACCCGCATCCAGCCGAATGCGACCTGCCCAGATCCGAAAAAGAGCTGAGGCCTGAGCACATGAAGAAATTTGTTCTGGGCACCGCCCTGGCACTCTCTGCTGCCACTGCGGTGGCGGGCCAGTTCGATCAGCTTTATCAGATCGAACAACAAACCAAACAATCCCAAGCCGCGCTGGAAGCAGAACGCCTACGCCAGGCCGCCGCTGCCCAGCAACGCGCCGAGGCTCGCGACGCTGCCGCCCGTCAACAGCGTGCAGCTGCCCAGCGTGCCGCAGCCCAACGTGCCGCCGAGCAACAGCAGGCCCAGGCTGCCGAGCGCAAGCGCGTGCTAACCCGGGAAGAGGCCTACGAGGATGACCTGCGCGCACTGGAGCTGGAAGAACGCCGCCTGGCCTTGCAAGCCAAAAAAGCCAAGGTCGCCCGTGCCAACGACTACATCGATGCCGAACTTCGCGACAGCGCCGCACGCACCGACGTGATTCAGTCCAATGCCGACTCCGCCCGCAACGTTACTTCAGGGGCCAAGTCTTTTCTCGAAGACACCGGCAAGGCGCAAGTCAAACGCGCTGGTGGTCTGTTCGGCGAGTAACCATCCCTTGGCATCGCCAGCCCACGGGTTGGCGATGCTCGTTGCAGAGAATCCAACATGCTACGTCTGATATTGGTTGCCAGTGCCGGCCTGGTACTGAGCGGCTGCCTGCAGGAAGAAGCCAAGTTCCCGTCGGTCGACCTACACGGCCGCTTAGTCGTCGATCAAGAAATGACCGCGTCTCGCCAGGCGCAGGGTATCCAGGGCGAATACTTCAAACGCATCTTGACCGTGAACGGCCAAGACATGGCGTTCAATGACTTCGTCCAGCAATACTGCCCCGACAGCAATACCCGTAATGAAACCTGCCTCAAGGCCTTGCGGATCAAGAAGATCGACGATGTCAGCGGTGCGACCAGGTTCCTTCCCAACGGGTTGTGATGATCGCTCGCAGACTGCTAAAAGGCCCCGGCAACCGCCGGGGCCTTTTCGTTGGTATGCCCACATCGTACTCATGGGCCACTTGGCACTACCGATGACGTTTTTCAATCGACTCCATGCCGTTTCCTGCATTGCCGTGCAGGCCGGCGTGCCGGATGCTTTATTTACTCAAGGAGCTCATCTTTCCCACCCGCAGAGGCCTGTATGAAGACCGTCGAACAAATCCTCAAGACCAAGTCCCAGCACCAGACCGTGTACACCATCGGCCCGGATGACTCGGTGCTCGACGCGTTGAAACTGCTAGCGGAGAAAAATATCGGTGCACTGCCTGTGGTGGAAGACAATCTGGTCGTGGGCATCGTCAGCGAGCGGGACTATGCACGCAAGCTGGTACTCAAGGGCCGGTCCTCAGCCGCCACCCCCGTACGCGAGATCATGAGCGCGCCGGTGATCACCGTCGAGCCGAAGAAAAGCCTGGATTACTGCATGCAGCAAATGACCGACCGTCACCTGCGCCACCTGCCGGTGGTTGAAAATGGCCAACTGCTGGGCTTGCTGTCCATCGGCGACTTGGTCAAAGAAACCATCGCTGAACAAGCCAACCTCATCCAACAACTGCAGCAATACATCCGCGGCGAATGATGCCGGCTCAGTGGTAGGCGCGCTCCAGCTCGTCCAGCTGATGGTCGAAGCTGCGCAGGCGCGCCGACCAGGTGTACACCAAGACCTCCAAGTCACGATTGAGCACGGCAGTATTGCCGTAGCCATTGCTCGAAGGTTCGCACAGGTCCAACTGATAACGCTCGCGCGCCATGGCGGTGGCTACGCTGGAAAGGTCACGGGCGTTGGCCAGCCAGTGGTGGTGATGGTCATGGATTTCGCGATCCAGGGTCCGGCACTGACGCTTGAGGGCATCCAGGCTCTGCTCCAGAGGCGTGCCCTTGAGCTCGCCCATGACCTCCTCGAAGGTGCGCCCGGAGTGCCAGTAGCTGCCCCAGAAATAACGATCGAACACCGTCTCGACGCGGCGCAATGCAACCTTGGTGTTCCAAATGGTAAGCAACGTTCGGCCCTGGATCACTTCACGCTTGTTCAAGTGCAATTGCTGCCAGGCAATCCAGGTCAGCGCCACCAGCGCGGCAGCGGCCGTCACCGCCCCTGCCGCATAGAGAAACTGCGTCGCCTGATACATATGCTGGGCATGGCGAATGCCAAAGAAGTAACCGGCCGTCAGGGTGCCCAGGATGGACACGGAGCACCAGAAGGCTGGTGCGTAGGGATCTTTCATCACGCTATCCCCTATTGTTTTTCCTGAGCATAGCAACGGCCAATCACTCGTCAGGTGCCGCTCGGCACTTTATTTTTTGGGGCGGCGCAACGCCTCGTTGAGTTGATCGAAAGGCACTGCCCAATCAGCATCTTCGAGGATGCTTTCTTTCAGGAATGCGCGCTGGGATTCACTCCAGAACGGGGCATCCACAAGTTTGATTTCATTCTTCAAAGGTGAATGGCTGGTGATGAACTGATCGATGCTCTGCGCATCATCAGGCAGGCCCAGTTGCTGGAACAGTTCGGCGAATGGATGAATCGGTGCGTCCATGGTTCCTCCTGTGAGCCGGGCTGGCCGTCGATGACGCAGACCCGACAATGGCTTGCGGTACCCCTTAGTGGCACTGCTTCATGCTCAAATGGATTGGGTGATTACAGTCACCCGACTCCAGATAGACATCGCCCTGGCGGATAAGACTCGCAACAAAAGGAGGATGGGCAAGCAAAAGTAGCCAGGGCTGTAAACCAGCCCCGGCATTCGATCAGATGGGCGCGCGACGCAAAGTGGCGAGGAAGGTCGCCGCGCCAATGAACAAACCGGCGAAGGTACGGTTCAGACGCTTTTGCTGCCTGGGGGTACGCAACAGGCGCAACACCCGCGCTGCCAGGCCGGTATAACCGGCCATAACCAGCATGTCGACGCTGACCATGGTTACGGTAATGGCAATGTACTGCGGCAACAGCGCTCCGTGTGGATTGATGAACTGCGGCAATACAGCCAGCATGAATACCAGCGCCTTGGGGTTGCTGACGTTGACCAGAAAACCGCGGAACATCAGGCTCAACGGCTTGCCGATCGGCCGTACCGCTGATTCGTCAGTCATGTCCATGGGTAGCGCGCGCCATTGCTTGTAGGCCAGGTAGACCAGATAGGCGACACCGAACCACTTGATGACATGGAAAGCGGTGGCAGAAGCGGCAAGGATCGCACCCACGCCGGCGGCAATGACAGCGATCTGCACGACCAGGCCTAGCTGCAAGCCCAAGGCATTCCAGTAACCGCGCCAGAACCCGTATTGCAACCCACTGGACATCGAAGCAATCGCTCCGGCACCCGGCGAAAGGCTGATCACCCAGCACGCGGCAAAGAAGCCCAGCCACACTTCCATCGACATCACACACCTCGCTCAACATTTGTTGCAAAACAGTAAGCTAAGGGGTTGGCGAAAAAATAACCAGCGAATTCTGCTTGAGTGATGGCACCGGCACTGACCGTTGTGGGAGCGGGCTCCCCGACGAAATGGCCAGCACGGTGCCACCTATGCATCAGGACAACGCTTCGAGCTCAGCCTGCATGCTTTCCAGCGTTTCCAAAGCCTCCATCCAGGCCTCCTCCAGCTCGCCCTCGCGCTGTTTGAGCTTGGTCTGGCGAGCCAGCAGTTCACGCAATTCATCCTTGCGCGCCGCTTCGTAAACCCCCCCGTCACCCAGCGCAGCCTCCACCTCGGCCAATTGGCCATGCACTTGGCTAAGCTCGGCCTCCAGTTTGTCGGCTGCCTTCTTGTGCGGCGCCAACTGCTGGCGCAAAGCTGCTGCAGCCTGGCGCTGGGCCTTCTTGTCGGTCTTGTCCGGGTTGGGCGGGGCACTGGTGGTTGGCGCGCTGCGCTGACGGTACTCGACCAGCCAGCGGCTATAGTCGTCCAGGTCGCCATCGAAGGGCTCGACCTTGCCATCAGCCACGAGCAGGAAGTCGTCGGTGGTGCTTTTGAGCAGGTGACGGTCGTGGGAAACCACCACCACGGCACCGGCAAATTCTTGCAGAGCCATGGTCAGCGCCAGGCGCATTTCCAGGTCCAGGTGGTTGGTCGGCTCGTCGAGCAGCAGCAGGTTAGGCCGCTCCCAGGCGATCAGCGCCAGGGCCAACCGGGCTTTTTCGCCACCGGAGAAATTGACCACCGGCTCGTCGACACGGTCGCCATGGAAGTCGAAACCGCCCAGGAAGTCGCGCAATGTCTGTTCGCGCTCGGTCGGCGCGATGCGCTGCAGGTGCAACAGCGGGCTGGCTTTGTCGTCCAGAGAATCGAGCTGGTGCTGAGCGAAGTAGCCAACGGCCAGGTTCTCGCCACGTACCAGGCGGCCCGACAGCGGCTCAAGCTCGCCAGCCAGGTTTTTGATCAGGGTCGACTTGCCGGCGCCATTGGGGCCGAGCAGGCCGATTCGGGCACCCGGTACCAGCTGCAGCTTGACCTTGTCGAGAATCGCCTTGTCACCATAGCCCAGGCGGCCCTCGGACAGGCTCAGCAACGGGCTGGAGATTTTCTGCGACTCGCGGAAGACGAAGTCGAACGGTGAATCGACATGCGCCGCCGACAGCTCTTCCATGCGCTCCAGGGCCTTGATGCGGCTTTGCGCCTGGCGTGCTTTGGTGGCCTGGGCCTTGAAGCGGGCGATGTACTTTTCCATGTGCGCGCGCTGCGCCTGCTGCTTCTCGTAGGCTTGCTGCTGCTGCACCAGGCGCTCGGCGCGGGTACGCTCGAAGGCGGTGTAGCCGCCCTTGTAAAGGTTGAGCTTACGTTGCTCGACATGCAGCACATGGTCGACCACGGCATCCAGGAAATCGCGATCGTGAGAAATCAGCAGCAGGGTACCTGGATAGCCCTTGAGCCAGTCTTCCAGCCACAGAATCGCATCGAGGTCCAAGTGGTTGGTGGGCTCGTCGAGCAGCAGCAAGTCAGACGGGCACATCAGCGCCTGGGCCAGGTTCAGGCGCATCCGCCAGCCACCGGAGAAATCGCCGACGCGGCGGTCCATCTGCTCGTTGGTGAAGCCCAGCCCAGCGAGCAACTTACGCGCGCGGGCATCGGCGGTATAGCCGTCGGCGACCTCCAGCTCACTGTGCAGGCGTGCCAGGGCAGTGCCATCGTGGGCGTGTTCAGCCACGGCAAGTTCCGCTTGCACCTTACGCAGGCGGGCATCGCCGTCGAGCACATAGTCCACGGCCAGGCGCTCGAGGGTATCGACCTCCTGACGCATGTGAGCAATGCGCCAGTCCGCGGGCAACTGGCAATCGCCGGCATCGGGCGAAAGCTCACCGCGCAGCAGCGCGAACAGGCTGGATTTTCCGGCGCCGTTGGCACCGATCAGGCCGGCCTTGTGACCGGCGTGCAGGGTCATCTCGGCGCCTTCTAGCAAGCGCTGCGGACCACGCTGTAAAGTGAGGTTGGATAGTCTGATCATAGTGGTCGCGGAGTCTACCAGCTTCCTCGGCCCACAGCGTGAGTGGAATGATGCACACCGACCTGTGGAAACACGCCCTGGCGCTGTACGAACGCCCGGGTGTCGAAACGGCCTGCCTTGATGTGCAGGCAATGGGTGGCGATGTTTGCCTGCTACTCTGCGCCACCTGGCTACAGGCGCGTGAAGTGGCTTTCAGTGAACAGCGCGCTCAGGCGCTGCGGGCAATTGCCGAGCCCTGGCAAACAGCCGTGGTAGAACCGTTACGCCATTTGCGCCAGCAATGGCGCACGCCCGCTCAGCACGACCCATTGCTGGCGACATTGCGTGCACAGGTGAAGGGCCTGGAGTTACATGCAGAACAAACGCTGCTTGAACGGCTGCAGAACTGCGCAAAGCAATGGCCTACAGGCGCCAGTGAAACGGCGAGTGATTGGCTGCACCGGCTGGCGCCGGAGCAGGCTCGCGGCCATGACGCGCTGAACACGTTGCGCGTCGCGGCCGCGGGGCTTCAGGACGCTGAAGAAGACGGCTGAGCTGGGGTGCTGCCTGGCGCCGATGTGCTGGCCGACGGAGTCGATGGCTCATTGTTGGCGGGCGCAGCCGGCTTGCCGTCGGCAGGTTTTGCCGAAGTGGATCTTGCTGGCGCTTTCGCGGCAGGTTTTGCTGCTGGCTTGGCGGCGACTGGCTTAGCCGCTGCTGGCTTGGCCGCTGTTTTGGCAGGCGCCTTGGTTGCTGCGGGTTTAGCTGTTGGCTTGGCGGCGGCAGTTTTCGCAGCCGGTTTGGCGGCGGCTGGCTTGGCCGCTGCTGACTTGGCCGCTGCTGGCTTGGCTGCTGTTTTGGCAGGTGCCTTGGTTGCTGCGGGTTTAGCTACTGGCTTGGCGGCGGCGGTTTTCGCAGCCGGTTTGGCGGCGGCGGCTGGCTTGGCTGCTGCAGACTGGGAAGTAGTGGTCTTGGCAGCCGTTTTGGATGCAGCGGCGCGGGTCGGTGTTTTGGCTGCAGCTGGCTTGGCAGGAGCCTTTGCAGCGACCCGGCTCGCAGGTTTGCCAGCCGCTGGTTTCTCGGCCTTGTCAGCCACTGCACGCTTGTCCAGCGCCTTGCCAGCCGCTTCGCGCACCTTACCGACACCTTGGGCCAGTTTCAGGCTTTCCTGGGCATCGCGTTTTAGCTGTTGGATATAAGCTCGGGTCTGGGTCTGACGATCCTTGAGCGAGTCGAGCAAGGTTTCAAGCTCAGTAATAGCCTTTTGCGCCTTGCTTTGTGCCTTGGCTTTACCTGCCTTGGCTGAATCCTGCAACTTCAAGCGCCCGTTGTGCAGTTTTTCCTGGGCTTTGCCACGTTGCTTTTCCAACTTGGCCAGCAGTTTCTCTGCATCAGCCAGCGCTTGCGAGCAGGCCTCTTCCAAATGTTCGAGCAAGCTGCCCGAAAGTTGCTGGAGCAGGTGTAACGGCGTGCTTACTGGCTTCTTTTTAGCCGACATGGTTTACCTCCTGGCTGACGAGATTGCGGCTCATACTATGCTTGTGCTGCTACCGCCGCTAGGGCATGTTGACAGTATTGTGTGTGCCGCGTTGCATGCCTGGGCAAAGTTGTCATTTTGCAGCTGCGTGCAAGTGTAGTTGCTTAACAAAAGGTTGCTGATATTCACGCATATCGGCTGAATAAGACTGGCATACTCCACGGCTTGTCGAGCTGGAGTTGCCCATGTCGCGCTACCTTGTATTCAGCCTTTGCCTGATGGCGCCTTTAGCCTTGGCGACCACCAATACTGCGCCTGCCAATGATCGAGATCTGGCCTACAGTCTCGGCGCCAGCTTGGGTGAGCGCCTGCGCCAGGAGGTGCCTGGCCTGCAACTGGATGCACTGGTCGAAGGGCTGCGTGACGCGTACCAGGGCCAACCACTAAAGCTTGACCAAGCTACGATGCAGACCATCCTCCAACAGCATGAGGAGCAGGCCAACACAGCTGCTGAACAAGCCAATGCAGCAAAACTGCAAGCCGTTGAAACCCGTTTCATGGCCAACGAGCGCGCCCGAGCCGGCGTGCACGAGTTGCCTGAGGGAGTGCTGTACACCGAGTTGAAGGCGGGTACCGGCGCGCAACCGCAACCCCATGGCAAGGTCCAGGTACGTTACGTGGGTAGGTTGCCCGACGGCACGGTATTCGATCAGAACCAGCAACCGCAGTGGTTCAGCCTGGACTCGGTAATTGAAGGGTGGCAGGTGGCACTGCCACACATGAAAGCGGGTTCGAGCTGGCGTGTGGTCATACCCTCGGCCCAAGCCTATGGTGCCGAGGGGGCCGGCGACTTGATCGCGCCCTACACGCCGCTGGTGTTCGAAATCGACTTGCTGGCCGTCGGCGGCTGAGGCCCGCCGTCAGGCCTCGACCGCGCCCTCTTCCTTGTGCGCGTTATGCAGCACTTCGATGAGGCAATCTTCGAGTTCGAAACGCTCGTGCAACAGGCTGCCCAACTTGCCGAGTTTCTCGGCGAAGCGTTCGGTGTCCTTGCACTCGCCCTTCTCGCAATGGTCATTGAAGGCCAGGGCGATCTGGGTAATGTCGCTGATCCGCGGGCTGATCTCGTCGGCCAGTTTCAGCGCTTTCTCATCGCCGAACGCCTTTGCCTCGGTGACTAGCTGCTCACTGACTTCAAAGTGCCAGGCGGACACATAGTCGACCAGCACCGCACAGAAATCGCGGTTCTTGTCTTTGTCGGCAAACGCCGGCTTGGCGTCGCGCAAGGTGCGGAAAGCCTGGATCAGTTCCTTTCGCTCCTCGAGCCAACGGTCGATCAGCTTGTGAACCCCACCCCAGCGTTCCTGGGCGTTCTGACAACTATCGAGCATGGCGATCTCTTCCCTTCTGGCCTTCTGGGTAGATGCCCCTGCGCCTCGCACCACGACCATGCAGCACAAAGTGACATCAGCAGGACGACATCGGGCAGTTGTATTCTCGGTATGCGTGCTGGGAGATTATTCCCGCGCGTGCTTGGCATCAAGGTACGCAGCAGACTAAGTTCATACAAGTGTTTAATGGCCGGCTTCACCACCATTGGTCGTGCGAAGGCTGATCGGCGCGCGGCAGGTCAGGGATGACCGAGCGAGCGAAAGCGAAAGGCGAGCAGGCAACTCAAGGGGACCGCCGCCAGCAGGAGAAACGCCAGCAAACTCCACTCTGGCAAGGTCAGGTCGAGAAAGCTCCAGGCCAACGAGCTGCAATCGGGGCCGCCGAGCAGGAGCTGGCGGGCAGCCTCACGCCAGGACAGTTCGAACATGCGCCCTATTGGCAGCCAGCACATCGGGCTCGCATCGACCGAGCCCTGCACCCACACATGCCGCGCTGCCAGTGCGGCACCGCCGAATGCGCACAACAGCGCTGTTTGAGCGTAGCGCCTGACCCCGGTAGTGCCAGGCGCGTGCACTGCCGCACAGAGGCACACCAATGCATACATGCCCAGCAATACACGCTGGCTGAAACATAAAGCGCAAGGTACGAGCCCAAGCACACTTTCGAGATAGAAGGAAGCGCCCAACACTGCCAACGAGGCAAGGCATACCGGAATGAACAGTGCGCGCAGACTGGCCAACGACATGGGCAGTAGAAATCCCGGAAAAGTTGTAGTGGCTTGGAACGGTAGAGGAAAATCCGGGGTTGTTTCAAGGCGCTACTGGAATGAGAAGTCCCTATATGAGCGGGGAAGTTTCCACTTGGCTTGTAGGAAACTTCTCAGGGAAGGTTGCGAAATTAACTTTCCACTAGAAAGGCGTCATCCGCCCACATGAGCCCGCGCGCCACGCGGGCTCATGGTGCACTCAGGCCCGCTCGCTCTCGGGCAACGGCAGCGCCAGTAGACGCTCATCAAGCAAGCCCAAACCTTCTTGAAACAGCTGATTACTGCGTTCGGTTTCGCCCAAGCTGGCCAGCAGGCGCGCAAGCTCGGCACAAGCTTCTGGATTACGCTCCATGCGCAGGCTGCTCTCGAGATAATCGCGCGCTTTGCCCCACAAACGGTTCTGCAGGCTCAGCCGACCAAGCGTGAGCAACAGGCTTGGATCTTGCGGATGTTCTTTCAACCAGCCCTCTGCAGCCTGCAACTGCCGCGCAGGGTCATCGCCGCGTACCAGGCCGTACAAGCGCGCAAGGTGGCTTTCGTAGTTGCGCTTGAGCGCGGTACGCAGCACCTGCTCGGCTTCACCTTGAGCACCCAGCTGGCGCAACTGTTCCGCATAGGCCAGCACCAGCTGTGGCTCCTGGCGCTGGGCTGCGGTCAATTGCTGCCAGGCCCGCTCGAGTGCCTGGCGCGAGGCTTGCAAATCCTCGCCTCGGGTTGTGGCCAGGCCAAGGTTCTGGCCCCATGCCCGCTTCTCCAACGCAGCGAGCTCATCGACCGGCAGTACCTTGCCTTTGCGCAGATCCGGCAGCAGACGAATCAACGCCGACCAGTCACCACGCTCCAGGTGCAGGCGCTGCAACAGGCGCAACACCTGGGCGTTATGAGGATGGCGCTCGTTCATGGCCATCAACGTTTCTAATGCAGCATCGTGCTCGCCTCGGTCCATCTGCAATTGCGCGTGGGTCAGTGCAATGGCCAGCTCGGCCTGGGGCTGGCGCTCCAGCGCACGCTCCAGCAGGTTGTCGCTGTCCTCCTTTCGCCCCAGTTCATTGGCTGCACGCGCGGCGCCAAGGTAATAAAGCAATGGCTGGCGCTCGGCCTCGGCAGCACGGTGCAGGTGACGCTGCGCACTGGCCCAGCGACCCTCGGCCAGGTCCAGTTGGCCTTGTTCGATGGCGATTCGCACCCTTCGGCTGCGGTTGCGCCGCGACCAAGGGTTGACCACGCCACTTGAAGTCAGCAGCAATCCAACCAGGTAGCGCAGCAGCAACAGCAGCAGGATCACGCCAGCCAAGGCCGCGAGCGCAGCCCACAGCCCGGACTGATAACGGAAGCTCCCATAGCTGATCAGCACATAACCCGTATGCTTGGCCACTGCGATGCCCAAGGCTGCAGCGACCACGATCGCCAGCACGGCCAGCAGGTAGACACGCTTCATGGTTTGCCCCCTTGCGCCTCAGCAGGCAGATGGCGGCGCTGGATATAGGCCTGCACCGCCGCCAGGCTTTCGCTCAGGTCCGGGGTGACTACCGATACCGGCTGATCGGCCAACGCGTTGAGGCTGTCGAGCATCGCCTTGCTTTGCGGATTGTCTGCGTTGAAGTTGGCCAGCAGCACGCTGCGCGCATCATCCAAAGCCTGGGTATAGACCTTGGCTTCGCCGTTGAGGGCAGCCCACTGGGCCTGCTCAAGGGTCAGGCTTAAAGCCAGTCGCAGCTGGTTCAACTGCTGCCCGGCCAGCAACGGCCGCACATTGTCGTCAGCATTGAAGTCGATCTGGAAGTACTTGGAAATTTCCGACCACCACTGGGACAGGCGGCTAGCCACATCGCCGTCGCTGCTCAGCGCGCCGAGCGCGTTGGCATTGCTGGTGAACTCCGGGGATTGGGCGCTCAGTTGCTGCACCAGGTCGCGCTGGGCGGCAAGCTTGAGGAACAGGCCAGTGCGGTCGGGTTGTTGGGTGCTGTTGAGCGTAGCCAGGCTACGCGCCAGTTCCTCGCGAGCGGCAAATGCACCCGGGTCGCTCTGTTCGCGCAGGATTTGGTCGGCACCTTCGACCAGCGCTTTGGCGCTGGTGATATCCTGCAGCGCCGACAAGCGCAGGGTCGCCAGGCGCAGTAGATGTTCAGCTTCGGCCAAACGCCACTCTTTGCGGCTTTCGCCCAGCACGGTTTCCAAGCGCTGGCTCAGACGTTGCTGATCGCCCTGCAGTTGCGCTACCAAACGGCGACGGTCTTCCAGCTCGCTGGCTGCCGGCAGGCTCGCCAGCTGCGCGCTGATCTGCTGCTCGCGCTGCTGCAGCGCTACGGCGCGCTGGTCAAGCGTTTCGATGTGCTGGCCCTGGTTCAGGGCGCTGCTTTGAAGGTGGCGCACTTGCCAGACACCCCAACCACCGGCGGCTAGCCCAGCGGCACCCAGCAACAGCGCTAGCACGGCCAGACCATTGCCAGAGCGCTTGACGGGCTTGTCGGTGAAAGGTTGCGCCGGCTCCTGCGCCGACGGCTGATCATTGTTGGACAAGACAGTTTCGCTCACGTATCCATCCTTCGCATGGGGGCGCTTCGCGCTAGTTCGAAGCGCCTTGAGAGGCAGGTGCAACACTACGCTGCACCGCTGCCAGCAAAGCCGTGGCGCTCGCGCCATGGCAATCCACAACCTTTAGGGCACCAGCGGCCCGGGCCTGCTCCGCGACCCGCGGGCTCGGCACGAACAACGGCAGGCTGGCCAGCTGCGGCCAATCGGTGGCGGCCAGCTGCTGCAGATGTTCAAGACCCTGCCCACTGCTGACCACCAGGCCATTGAGGCGTTCCGCTTCAATGCGTCGCATCAGCGTACCGGCCGGGTACTCCGGCAGGCAGCGACGATACAGTTCCAGATAATCGACACTAGCACCTTGCTCTGCAAGACGCTCGGCGAGCAGTTCACGACCTCCCACGCCTCGAACGATCAGCACACGCGCCTGAGGCACGCTGATGGCCTGGTGCAAGGCCGCAAGCTTGAGCAATGCTTCGCTGTCGTCACCTTCGGTAGGGAACGATACCCGAAGCCCGGCGCCCTGCAAGACGGCTGCCGTGGCCTGCCCCACGGTAAACCAGGCTGCCACGGGCGCCTGCCGGCCAGCTCGCTGCAACTGCTCAAGCAATAGGCGCGCAGCGGGCTTGCTGACCACAATGATGGCTTGGTACTGCGCCAGCCCGGCCAATTGGCGCAGGGGGCCGTCTGCCAAGGCAACGGGCTCGATGGCCAGCAACGGCAAGCAACTGCTGGCCACACCCGCGCAGGCCAGCTGCTGCGCCAGTACCGCGCAGTCCTCTTCAGGCCGGGTCAGCAGCAGGCGCCAGGTGCTCACGGATGCCCGGCCTCACCGTAGACCTCTTCGAGGATGGCTTGCGCGCCCTGCCCCAGAAGATCTTCGGCAACCTGCACACCCAGGCTTTGCGCAGCTTCGCGCGGCGCGCGGGCCTCGGCCATCAGCAGGGTGCCGCCACTGGGCTGGCCGACCATGCCGCGCAGCCACAGCTGGTCACCTTCAAGCACTGCGTAACAGGCGATCGGCACCTGACAGCCGCCATTGAGGCGTTTGTTCAAGGCGCGCTCAGCGACCACGCGGTCGGCGGTATCTGCATGGTGCAGTGGCGCCAGCAATTGATGAATTTCGCTGTCCGCGCTGCGGCACTCGATACCCACTGCGCCCTGGCCGCCGGCTGGCAGGCTGTCGTCGACGCCCATGCTGGCAGTGATGCGGTCTTCGAAACCTAGGCGTATCAGACCTGCCGCCGCGAGGATGATGGCGTCGTACTCTCCGGCATCGAGCTTGGCCAGGCGAGTGTTGACGTTACCGCGCAGGAAGTGGATTTTCAGGTCCGGCCGACGGGCCAGCAACTGCGCCTGGCGGCGCAGGCTGGAAGTGCCGACGATGCTACCGGCGGGCAAAGCCGCAAGGCTGGCATGTTTGTTCGAAACGAAGGCATCGCGCGGGTCTTCGCGCTCGCAGATGCAATACAGCCCCAGGCCGTCGGGGAAGTCCATGGGCACATCCTTCATCGAATGCACCGCGATGTCGGCTTCATTGTCCAGCAGGGCGTTTTCCAGCTCCTTGACGAAAAGGCCCTTGCCGCCGATTTTCGCCAGCGGTGCATCGAGCAGCTTGTCGCCGCGGCTGACCATCGGCACCAGGGTCACCAGCAGCCCGGGGTGGGCCTGCTCGAGGCGGGCTTTGACGTATTCGGCCTGCCACAGGGCCAAGGCACTTTTACGGGTGGCAATGCGGATTTCGCGAGTGGACATGAAACGCCCCGATCCAAAGAAATGCCGCTGATGATAACAGCATCATCGGCATCGCTAGCAGATGTGGGTCAGGAACCTGTCGAGGCCTGTAGCGGCGGGCGCGGCAGCACAGCCTCAAAGGGACTGCATCATTTTGCGCACGCCCGCCACATGCCGACGGCTAACGGTCAGCGCATCACCGTCCAAGCCCTTGAGGAACAACTGAAAATGCCCCAGGGGTGTGCGTTGCAGGCGCTCGATGCGCTCACGGGCTACCAATGCATTACGGTGGATGCGCACGAAACGTTCGCCGAATTCGTCCTCCAAAGCCTTGAGCGGCTCATCCAGCAATACCTCGCCGGTTTCGTGACGCAAGGTGACGTATTTGTGATCGGCGATGAAATAAATGACTTGTGGCAATGGAATCAGCTCGATCCCTTTGCGCGTGCGGGCACTGATGTGGCTGCGCGGGCTGCCACCCTCGCTGCCAGGCCGAGTCAGTGCTGCCAACTGGGCACGGTTGGGTTTATCGGCCTTGCGCAGTGCATCGCGCAGGGCCTGGGGCTGAATCGGCTTGGTCACGTTGCTGAGGGTGCTGTCTTTGAACGCCTCGGCGCCGTATTCATCGTCACCGGTGCAGAACACCACCGAAGGGGGCGACTCGCGCTCGCAGAGGCGAGCGGCGACCTGCAGGCCATCCAGGCCTGGCATGCCGATGTCCAGCAGCACCACATCCGGCTTGAGGCTTTCGATCAGCGCCAGGGCCTCTTCGCCATTCGTGGCGCTGGGCTCCAGCACGGTGTACCCCTCCAGTTCAGCGATCATGCGTGTGAGGCGGTCACGGGCTTGGGGTTCATCATCAACGATCAGGACATTCATAATTGCTCTGGATTCCTGAGTGAGTCTCGCACAGGTATAGCGTAGACAAGAGCAGGTCGAGCGACGCTGCGGTCACGCTCTAGACCGGTACGAAGGCCAAAGATTCACTGAGCCGGCAGAAACGCTGCCAGTCCTCTGTCCAACTGTAGACGGTCCATGGAACACTGCCGTTCAATCGGTGAATATCGTCGTGTGCGACATTGGGGTGTGTTTTGCAACGGTTTCTGTCGACCGACGCCCTGCGGCGCAAGGCCCAACCCTGCTATCATCGGCGCCACTTTTTCGTTCACGCCTGCAATGAGTGAATCCATGAGCACCGACAAGACCAATCAGTCCTGGGGCGGCCGCTTCAGTGAACCCGTCGACGCCTTCGTCGCCCGTTTCACCGCCTCGGTCGACTTCGACAAGCGCCTGTACCGCCACGACATCATGGGTTCGATCGCCCACGCCAGCATGCTGGCGCAGGTCGGCGTACTGAGCGATGCCGAACGCGACACCATCATCGATGGCCTGAAAACTATTCAGGGTGAAATCGAGGCCGGCAGTTTCGACTGGCGCGTCGACCTTGAAGACGTACACATGAACATCGAAGCGCGCCTGACCGACCGCATCGGTATCACCGGCAAGAAGCTGCACACAGGCCGCAGCCGCAACGACCAGGTGGCCACCGATATCCGTCTGTGGCTGCGTGACGAGATCGACCTGATCCTTGCCGAAATCACCCGCCTGCAGCAGGGCCTGCTGGAGCAGGCCGAGCGTGAAGCCGAAACCATCATGCCTGGGTTCACTCACCTGCAAACCGCCCAGCCGGTGACTTTCGGCCACCACCTGCTGGCCTGGTTCGAAATGCTCAGCCGCGACTACGAGCGCCTGGTGGACTGCCGCAAGCGCACCAACCGCATGCCTCTGGGCAGTGCCGCACTGGCCGGTACCACCTACCCGATCAACCGTGAGCTGACCTGCCAGCTGCTGGGCTTCGAAGCCGTGGCCGGCAACTCGCTGGACGGCGTTTCGGATCGTGACTTCGCCATTGAGTTCTGCGCTGCCGCCAGCGTGGCGATGATGCACCTGTCGCGCTTCTCCGAAGAGCTGGTGCTGTGGACCAGCGCCCAATTCCAGTTCATCGACCTGCCTGATCGCTTCTGCACCGGCAGCTCGATCATGCCGCAGAAAAAGAACCCCGACGTACCTGAACTGGTGCGCGGCAAGAGCGGCCGAGTGTTCGGCGCGCTGACCGGGCTGTTGACCCTGATGAAAGGCCAGCCACTGGCCTACAACAAAGACAACCAGGAAGACAAAGAGCCGCTGTTCGACGCTGCCGACACGCTGCGCGACTCGCTGCGCGCCTTCGCCGACATGATCCCGGCGATCAAGCCCAAGCACGCGATCATGCGCGAAGCGGCCCTGCGCGGCTTCTCGACCGCCACCGACCTGGCCGACTACCTGGTCCGACGTGGCCTGCCGTTCCGTGATTGCCACGAAATCGTCGGCCATGCCGTGAAGTATGGCGTGGACACCGGCAAAGACCTGGCCGAAATGAGCCTGGACGAGCTGCGCCAGTTCAGCGACCAGATCGAGCAGGATGTGTTCGCCGTGCTGACTCTGGAAGGCTCGGTGAACGCGCGTGACCACATCGGTGGTACCGCCCCGGCCCAGGTTCGCGCTGCGGTCGCGCGCGGCAAGGCGCTGCTGGCTTCGCGCTGACTCCTATCGCCAGCGCGTGCTCTGGATCGCCGGTGAAGCCTTTACAGCGAAGGCTTCACTGGCGACGGCTTGCGCTGAGCCCTCAGCGTTTACCGCTGCGGATCATTTCCATGAAGGCTGGCATCGCAGCCTCCTTATCCGCCACGATCCGTGCCATGTGCGGGTTCTCGCCCATCAGCTGCAGCAACGCCTTGGCCTGGGGGAAGTCCGCCAGCAGGTCGATGCCCAGTACCTTCTTGCCCACTGCGCACGCAAGGTCCACCGAGAAGCAGAACATCAGGTCGGCCAGGGTCAGCTGTTCACCCGCCACGTAAGGCGCGAAGCGACCATTGCGCTTGAGGGTGGCGAACCCGGCCAGCAATTCGGTGCGCGCACGCTCCTTGATCAGCGGCTCCACCGCCATGCCGAAGAACGACTCGGCATAGCAGGTACGTGCTGGCAACTCGATATACAGTTCGATTTCTTTTAGCAGCTCGCGCACTTTGGCCTGGCTGAACGGGTCGCTTGGCAGCAGCGCTTTACCTGGCTGGGTCTGCTCGATGTAGTCGAGGATGACGCTGGTTTCGCTGATAAAGCCGTGCTCGGTTTCCAGCACTGGCACCTTGCCGCGCGGGCTGACATCCAGCGCATGCGGCGCTTGCCCGCCGTAGAACGTGACCTCTTCAAAAGGCACGCCTTTCTCCAGCAGGGCCAGCTTGACCATGTTGTAGTAGTTGCTGACCGAGAATCCGTGAAGCTTGAGCATGGGGTTACAGCCTCCAGGCCGTGTGGGAATGGCCCGGCTGTTATAGACCGTCTACCGTTGCCTGACCAGCGTCATGCACACGGTCGATGACCGGGCATTGCCAGCGAAGGCATGGCAAACTGTCCCTCCCACCCAAGGAGTACCGCCATGAGCGAACATGACGAAATCGACAACGACGACGAAGCCTTCGCCGAGGCGACCCTGACCGAAGCCATCGAGAACCAGATCGAAAGCGGTGAACCGCCGGCCGCCAAGGCCACGTTCAACAAACTGACTCTGGTGGGCTACGAGCGCGAAGACATTCTCAACCTCATGGCCCACGTGCTGGCCATCGAAATCGACAACATGCTCAAGGAAGATCGCCCATTCAACGGCCAGTGGTACGAAGACGCCCTTCGCGCCTTGCCCGAGCTGCCGCCTGAGGCAGATCAAGGCGACGACGCATAACCCGACTACACTCCAGGGTCAGGCACCGCTGGCGGTGCCGCCATCCTTGTCTGGAAGTCAGGAGTCGCCATGTCCTTCACCCCCGAACTGATCGCCGAAATGGAAGTGCTCGCCCTGTTCAACCTGGACAGCAACCAAGAAGGGATCAAGATCCACGCAAACGCCTCCCCCACCCTGGTTGCCGCCGCGCAACGCCTGTATGACAAGCAGGTGACCGATCAGCCTGACGGTGGCTACCTTACAAGCCTTGGGCATGATGCGGCAGAAAGCGTGCAGCTGCTGCTCAACATCCTCAAGGCACCGCAGCCGGCCTGAACCCATGCCGCCCTCTTCGCGCAACGCTGCGCGAAGAGGGCGTTAGAAAAATGGCGCCAATAATCCATATTCCGCTTATCCCACTGCACCACTCAGGCTAAACTCGCCACTGTTCCCCGGCCCGCCCCCCGAGTGTGCAATGAGCCACCCCCACGAAATCCGCCCTGACCTGGACGAAGGAATCGACCGCAAGGTGCTGGCGACATTGCGTGCGCGGTTTCTACACATCAACCAATGCCGGCTGGAGCGGGCAATGGAGGGGCTTTCGAGCCGCCAGCAGCTGGTCCTGACCCTGCTGCCGCTGTTGTTCCACGTCAACCACCCGCTATTGCCAGGCTACGTTTCTGGCGCCACCCCCGCAGGGGTTGCGGGGTACGAACCGCATGCCGAGCAAATCGCCGATGCGCAGCGCCTGGCACGCTCGTTCGCTTACAAGACCCGCCACGGCAACCCACCACGGCCAATTCATGGCCTATTTCTGATGGGCAGCTTGGGCTCGCTGGCTCAGGCCGAACAAAGCGACATGGATCTTTGGGTCTGCCATGCCCCTGGCCTGGACGAGGCCCAGCGCGAGGAGCTGCGGCGCAAATGCCTGCTGCTGGAAACTTGGGCAGCCAGCCAAGGCGCCGAAGCACATTTTTTTCTGATCCACCCCCAAAGCTTCGCCCAGGGCCAGCGTGACAGCCAGCTCAGCTCCGACGATTGCGGCACTACCCAGCACTATCTGTTACTCGATGAGTTCTATCGCACCGCCATCTGGCTAGCCGGGCGCACGCCGCTATGGTGGTTGGTGCCGGCCTATGAAGAGCACAACTACCAGGCTTACACGCAAACACTTTTGTCCAAGCGGTTCATTCGTAACCAGGACGCCCTCGACCTCGGCAACCTGGCGCATATTCCGCCCAGGGAATATGTCGGTGCCGGCCTGTGGCAGCTTTATAAAGCCATTGATTCGCCCTATAAATCGCTGCTCAAGCTGCTACTCACCGAAGCTTACGCCAGCGAGCACCCGAACGTGCGCTGCCTGAGCCTGGACTACAAGCAGGCGGTATTTGCCAATCACCTAGACCTTGACGAGCTCGACCCATACGTCATGGTGTACCGCCGAATAGAACGCTATCTGCAGGGCCGCGGCGAAACCGCACGTCTCGAACTGGTTCGGCGCAGCCTGTACCTGAAGGTCAATAAGAAGCTGAGCAGCCTGGACCGCAGCCGCAGTAACGGCTGGCAACGTCAACTGCTGCAACGCCTGACTGATGAATGGGGGTGGGACGCGCGCCAGTTAGCCATGCTCGACAGCCGCAGCCAGTGGAAGGTGCGTCAGGTCGCTGTCGAACGCCGGGAGGTGGTGGCAGAACTCAACCAGAGCTATCGCTTTCTCGGCCGATTCGCGCAAAGCCAGGGCGCCAGCAGCCGTGCCGAACTACGCGACCTCAATGTGCTGGGCCGGCGCCTGTACGCAGCGTTCGAGCGCCGGGCCGGCAAGATCGAAGTGATCAACCCTGGTATTGCTCCAGACATCGCCGAAGACACCCTGACCCTGGTGCAATCACCGAACCGCAAGGAACCTGGTACGTATCACTGGGGGCTGTACAACGGCAACCTGGCGGTGCACGAATGGGAGCATTTCAACCCGATCAAGCGTTGCCGCGAGCTGCTTGAACTGTTGACCTGGGCACACCGCAACGGGGTCATAGACACCACGACGCGGCTGGCCCTGCACCCCGGTGACAGCGACCTCAGCGAGTTCGAACTGTTCAACCTGCTCAGCAGCCTGCAGCAAAGCATTCCTCTGCCACTGGGTAGCGTCAGCGAAGAATATCTGCTGCAACCGAGCGCGGCGAACGCAGTCCTGCTGCTGGTGAATGTCGGCGTCGACCCGCTGCGCCAACACCGCGACCTGAACATCTTGATGACCACCGAGCGCACCGACTCGCTGAGCTATGCCGGTGTGCGCGAGAACCTGGTACTGACCCTGGACCAGATCACACTCAATAGCTGGAACGAGGTCCTGGTACAGCGTTACGACGGTGAGCACGCCCTGCTGCGTTGCCTGCAGGACTTTCTCAACAGCCTGGGCCAACGAAACCATCGCCCACATTTACAGGTGCGCTGCTTCTGCCACAACCGCGCCCAGGCCATCAGCCAGCGGGTGGAAGAGATTTTCGACACGGCGCAGCTGCTGCTCGACCAGCGCCTGAATCACCGCTACCTGCTGCAAGTGGCGCAATACATCCATGTACTGGAATTGCTGCCCGGCCAGGTCAGCCTGGCAACCATGGCCGACCATGAAGCCCTGCTGGCTCACCTGGGCGAAGTGCGCAGCTGCTACAGCCCCTTGTACCTTGATGGCAATGCCCTGCAGGACTACGACCTGCCCCTGCTGCTGGAGCAAGGCCGGCGCAATTGCATTCAGGTGTTTTATCGCCTGTTCGATGGCTGGGCCGACCTGTATGTGCTGGATGAGTACAACGCGTTGTGGCAACAGCGCCTGCCGTTCTCTGATGAAAGCCACCTGCTGCTGCCGTTGCAACGTTTTCTGCATTCTGTGGTGATGCGCCACGACGCGCGCTTGCCACTGGATAGCCTGCAACTGGCCACACTGGAAATTCAGTACGCGCAATTGATGCCTTCAGGTCCGGGCAAAGCACGTAGTGTCGAACCAAGGCCTGCGCCAAGCGTTGCCAGCGGCCAGCCTTATTACGAGGTGCAGGCCATCGTACAGGCAGGTGCACAGGGCGTAATGCACGTTACGTTGTATTGTGATCAGCGGGAGTTCTCCGAACTGGAGCATGGTGCCCTGCTCTACCAGGCAGTGGCCCGGCAGATCCTTGGGCAGCGCCGCGCAGCCGCGCAGTATCGCTGCTACATCACTGACCTGGACCTTTCCGAACTGCTGAAGGACGAGCAGGGCTCGACCAGCCTCTACCTGCATTACAAGGGTCAACTTGAGCATGCGCTCAACCGGGGACTGGAGCAGATCCAGGCTGCGCCCGTCAACTCAACCCACTGACATTTCCCTCTGCATAGCCATGTGTGCCAGCGACATGCTCGAGCCTCATTCAATGACTGAGGTGTGTCATGAACAAGCAGAACTGGATGGGCAGTTTGCCCGAGCTGGGTCGCCTGCGTATTGATCAGCTGATCCTGCCGGGCAGCCATGATTCGGGCATGGATAAACAAGCCGACAACATCGTACCGCCCCAAGAGGTGACTCAGGACGTCGCGTGCATCGAGCAGATTCGGGGGGGTATTCGGGTGCTGGACCTGCGTGTGCGTGCCAACCGCGAATACACGCCCGATTCACCCAACCGATACAAGCTGTATCACATGAGTACATCGGGGCGTACCGTGCTGGGCGACATCGTCGCCGAGCTGCAGCGTTTCTATGCCGAGCCTGGCAATGAACGAGAAATCATCATCCTCGACTTCCATCAGTTCGATAATTTCAGTGCTCAGGAGCACGAGTGGCTGCTAGCTATGCTGGACAAGCACTTGGGCCAGCGGATCATCCCCTATGACTTGCACCCACTGACCCTGGAGCAGTTGTGGAATGACTACCCAGGCAAAACGGTGGTGATCGCCTACAACGATAAAGCTGCACCCGGCCACTGGGACGGCGTGGAACAGGTCTGGATGGGTGAGAACACACCTTCGACCGCAGAATTGAAAGCTTTCATGGACCACAACAGCAAGCGCTATAAGCCCGATGGCACGCTACGCTCGATCCAGTGCGCCAAGTACAACAAAGTGCTGTTCACCCCTGACGACTTCAGCGACAAGATCGATGAGTGGTTCGAATCCGTAGACCTCGACAGCTACATCCAGGGCTTCCACATCATCAATACCGATTGGTCGCTACGCAGCCGTATCGTCGACAACTGCATCCACGCTTGCCTGCTCAGGGCGCAGAACACGCCCTGAAGGACCGGGCTGGGATTAGAGCTCGAAATCGCCTGCGGCCTCTGGCTGGTATTCGACCTCGAGCAGTTTGAGCTTCAACGTCTTGCCCCCTGGCGCCGGCCAGTCGATCTGCTCGCCTACCGACAAGCCCAGCAGCGCACAACCGATCGGCGCCAGGATCGAAACCTTGCCCTCACCGCCCGCGTCCTTGGGGTACACCAGCGTCAGGTGGTAGTCCTTGCCGCTGGCTTGCTCCTGGCAATGCACCCGCGAGTTCATGGTCACCACACCAGCAGGCACTTGCTCATGGCCGACCACCTGACCGGCACGGTCCAGCTCTTGCTGCAAGGCAAGCACCCCCGGCGTGCTTTCGTCGAGGCTGTCGATCAGGCGCTCCAGACGCTGTACGTCCAGCCGGGTGAGGATGAGGGAAGGCTTGGTGCTCATGATCCAGTCAGGCTCCTTTGAACAGGCGGTTTTCTACCCGCAGATAAAGCAAAACCCCGCCCAAGGGCGGGGTTTGTGGATGCTTTCGCGTCACCGACGCATAGCCCGACACTACCACAGCCGGGCAAATACTCAAGCCCGTGCGCGCAGCGCCTGGGCCTCGCGGCAAATCTGCCGGCGGCGCTCGTCGTCGGCCGAACGCCATTCACGAATGTGCTCGACGTGCCGGTGGCAGCCGGTGCAGACCCGCTGCTCATCGAGCCTGCACACGCTGATGCAGGGTGAAGGCACCGCAGGACTTACATTGCTGTACAGCGGCTTGGGCGGCCGCGCCTGGCTTGCCATGTCAGATCTCGTCGAAGTCCAGCTTTTCGCCGGCCCGCTCCCAGACAATACGCTCGAGCATCTCGCCCAAGAGCTCCTCGCTCTTCTCGCACACCCACTTGCCGCTCTCTTCGTCGTAGTCGAAGTGAAAGCCTCCGGAGCGGTCAGCCAACCACAGCTGACGCAGCGGCTCCTGGCGACTGAAGATCAACTGCGCCCCCCCTTCGAACTTGACCGTCAGCACGCCGGCCGAATTTTCCATGTCCAGGTCCAGGCCGCTTTCGTCGAACAGGTCTTCCAAGGCCTGTTGGGTGGCGTCGACCAGATCATGGAAACGCGCTTCGCTCAAACTCATTGCAAGAACCTCGAAATTGGCTGCTTTACGGGCAAGCCCGGCAAGATACGGGCGCCGAGCACTGAATGCAAAGGTTTAGCCCTCCAGGCGCTGCCCCCAGACACGCTAATGGCAGCTAAGCATAGCCCGCCCGACGGATCGGCTCTTGCATAGGCAATCCACCGGTCGCTCGGTATACTCGGGCGCAATACTGCATATTTCAAAGGATTTCACCCATGAAGCGCCTGATTTCCTCGCTCGCGGCGCTGGTCGCGGTTGCCTGCCTCGTTTCGGCCTGCGGTCAGAAGGGCCCTCTGTATCTGCCAGAAGACGGCAAAGACGGCAAAGGCCCGAAAAGCTCGCACCAGCACCAGCACGCGCCTGCGGTCCAACCGCAAGACGAGCAGCCCATTGAGCCCGAGCAGACGCCAGAGCAGTAAGGAAATCAGATGAACGCTTTCAACTACCGCGACGGTGAACTGTTCGCGGAGGGCGTGGCCCTGTCGGCCATCGCCGAACGTTTCGGCACCCCCACCTACGTTTACTCGCGCGCACACATCGAAGCCCAGTACCGCAGCTACACCGATGCCCTGCAAGGCACCGAGCACCTGGTGTGCTTCGCCGTCAAAGCCAACTCCAACCTTGGCGTGCTGAACGTCCTGGCGCGCTTGGGCGCGGGTTTCGATATCGTCTCCGGTGGTGAGCTGGAGCGTGTGCTGGCCGCTGGCGGGCGAGCCGATCGCGTGGTGTTCTCCGGCGTCGGCAAAACCCGCGAAGACATGCGCCGCGCTCTGGAAGTCGGCGTTCACTGCTTCAATGTCGAATCCACCGACGAGCTCGAGCGTCTGCAAGTGGTTGCTGCCCAGATGGGCAAGATCGCCCCGATCTCACTGCGCGTTAACCCGGACGTCGATGCCGGCACCCACCCGTACATCTCAACCGGCCTGAAAGAGAACAAGTTCGGCATCGCCATCGCCGATGCCGAAGCGATCTACGTGCGCGCCGCACAGTTGCCGAACCTGGAGGTGGTCGGTGTCGACTGCCATATCGGTTCGCAATTGACCACCGTCGACCCGTTCCTCGATGCCCTCGACCGTCTGCTTGCCCTAGTAGATCGCCTGGCCGAGTGCGGCATCCACCTGCGCCATCTGGACCTCGGCGGCGGCGTTGGTGTGCGCTATCGCGACGAAGAGCCGCCACTGGTGGCGGACTACATCAAAGCCATCCGCGAGCGCGTCGGCAGCCGCGACTTGGCCCTGGTATTCGAGCCTGGCCGCTACATCGTGGCCAACGCCGGCGCCCTGCTGACCCGCGTGGAATACCTCAAGCACACCGAACACAAAGACTTCGCCATCATCGATGCGGCGATGAACGACTTGATCCGCCCGGCCCTGTACCAGGCCTGGATGGGTGTCAGCGCGGTCAGCCCGCGGGCCGGCGAAGGCCGTGCCTATGACCTGGTCGGGCCGATCTGCGAGACCGGCGACTTCCTCGCCAAAGACCGCGTATTGAACCTGGTCGAAGGCGACCTGCTGGCGGTGGAGTCGGCGGGCGCCTATGGTTTCGTCATGAGCTCCAACTACAACACCCGTGGCCGTTGCGCGGAAATCCTGGTCGACGGCGAGCAGGCTTTCGAAGTCCGTCGCCGCGAAACCATCGCCGAACTGTACGCTGGCGAAAGCCTGCTGCCGGAGTGAACCCATGCTGCTGCGCTTTACCAAGATGCATGGGCTGGGCAACGACTTCATGGTCCTGGACCTGGTCAGTCAGCACGCACACATCCAGCCCAAGCACGCCAAGCAATGGGGCGATCGCCATACCGGTATCGGCTTCGATCAACTGCTGATCGTCGAGGCGCCAAGCAATCCGGAAGTGGATTTCCGCTACCGGATCTTCAACGCCGACGGCTCTGAGGTCGAACAGTGCGGCAACGGTGCGCGCTGCTTCGCCCGCTTCGTGCTGGATAAGCGCCTGACTGCGAAGAAGCGTATCCGCGTGGAAACCAAGGGCGGCATCATCGAACTGGACGTGCAGAACGACGGCCAGGTGTGTGTCGACATGGGCCCGCCGCGCTTCGTTCCGGCAGATATCCCGTTCATCGCCGATGAACAGGCGCTGAGCTACCCCCTCGACGTCGACGGCCAGTCGCATTCGATAGCCGCCGTATCCATGGGTAACCCCCACGCCGTGTTGCGCGTCGATGACGTGCACTCGGCGCCGGTCCATGAACTGGGTCCTAAAATCGAAAACCACCCGCGCTTTCCGCAGCGAGTGAATGCCGGTTTCCTTCAGGTCATCGACCGCCACCGCGCCAACTTGCGAGTATGGGAGCGTGGTGCCGGCGAGACGCGTGCCTGCGGCACCGGTGCCTGTGCCGCGGCCGTGGCTGCGATCAGCCAGGGCTGGATGGACTCACCCGTAACCCTCGACCTACCGGGTGGGCGCCTGAACATCGAATGGGCTGGCCCGGGCAAGCCCGTGTTGATGACCGGCCCTGCCGTGCGGGTTTTCGAAGGACAGGTTCGTCTCTAAGCGAGTAACCGCCATGACCGATCAGCCAGTATCCCAGCAGCCCAACGAGCTCGACGCCGAAGCGGTGGTCGCCTACTTGCGTGCCCACCCGACTTTCTTCGCCGAGCACGACGAGCTGCTGGTCGAGCAACGCATCCCTCACCAGCGCGGCGACAGCGTGTCGCTGGTGGAACGCCAGCTCAAGCTGCTGCGCGACCGCAACATCGAGATGCGCCATCGCCTGTCGCAACTGATGGACGTGGCCCGCGACAACGACAGGCTATTCGACAAGACCCGTCGGCTGATTCTCGACCTGCTCGATGCCGCGAGCCTGGAAGAAGTGGTGATGGCCGTCGAAGACAGCCTTCGCCAGGAGTTTCAGGTGCCCTTCGTCAGCCTGATCCTCTTTGGCGACCACGCAGCGCCGGTCGGCCGCTGGGTGAGCAATGCCGAAGCCCAGCAAGCCATCGGCGGCCTATTAGGCGGCGGCAAGACGGTCAGTGGCAACCTGCGCGAACATGAACTGGCCTTTTTGTTCGGCAAAGACCAGCAGCAGGAGGTAGGCTCCAGCGCGGTCGCAGCGCTGGAATATCAGGGGCTGCATGGGGTGCTGGCCATCGGTAGTCGCGACCCTCAACATTACAAGAGCAGCGTGGGTACTCTGTTCCTTGGCTATATCGCCGAGGTACTTGGCCGTGTGGTCCCCCGCGTCACCCAACCGCTGCGCTCGGTACGCTGATGGAACGCCAGCTGGAGGCTTATTGCGCTCACCTGCGCAACGAGCGCCAGGTGTCGGACCATACCTTGCTGGCCTACCGCCGCGACCTCGACAAGGTCATCGAATACTGCAACAGCCAAGGCATCGGCGGGTGGGGCGCGTTGCAAGCGCCACAACTGCGCCAGCTCATCGCCCGCCAGCACCACCATGGGCAGTCTTCGCGCAGCCTGGCGCGGTTGCTCTCAGCGGTGCGCGGCCTGTACCGCTACCTCAATCGCGAGGGCCTGTGCCAGCATGATCCGGCCACGGGCCTGAGCGCACCGAAGGGCGAGCGCCGGCTGCCCAAGGTGCTGGACACTGACCGCGCCCTGCAATTGCTCGACGGCGGCGTCGACGACGACTTCATCGCTCGCCGCGACCAGGCGATCCTCGAGCTGTTCTACTCCTCCGGCCTGCGCCTTTCGGAGCTGAACAATCTTGACCTCGAACAGCTCGATTTGGCCGCAGGCCTTGTGCAGGTGCTGGGCAAGGGCAGTAAGACCCGCGTGCTGCCGGTCGGCCGCAAGGCCCGCGAGGCATTGCAGGCCTGGTTGAAGCTGCGCGGTATCGGTGGTCCACTCGACAGCGCAGTGTTCATTACCCGCCAGGGCAAGCGCATGAGCCCGCGCGCGATCCAGCTGCGGGTAAAGACCGCCGGTGAGCGTGAACTGGGCCAGCACCTGCACCCACACATGCTTCGCCACTCTTTCGCCAGCCATGTGCTGGAATCGTCCCAGGACCTGCGAGCGGTGCAGGAAATGCTCGGCCACGCCGACATCAGCACCACACAGATTTATACCCACCTGGACTTCCAACACTTGGCCGCGGTGTACGACAGCGCCCACCCTCGGGCCAAACGCAGCAAAGGCAAAGACTCATGAGCATCAAGCTGATCACTTTCGACCTCGACGACACCCTTTGGGACACCGCGCCTGTGATTGCCAGCGCCGAGATCGTGCTGCGCGACTGGCTCGAAGCCAACGCGCCTATGCTCGCGAGTGTGCCGGTTGAACATTTGTTCGCCATCCGCGAACGCCTGGTACAGGCCGAGCCGGGCCTTAAACATCGCATCAGCGCCCTGCGCAGACGTGTGCTGTTACACGCCTTGAAGGCGGTTGGCTACAGCGAAAATCAGGCCCAGGCATTGGCCAACGAAGGCTTCGAAGTGTTCTTGCATGCCCGCCATCAGGTAGAAGTGTTCCCCGAGGTACAACCGCTGCTGGAGATCCTGCGCCAGCATTACACTTTGGGCGTGATCACCAATGGCAACGCCGATGTGCGCCGGCTGGGTTTGGCGGATTACTTCCGCTTTGCACTGTGTGCCGAAGACCTGGGTATCGGCAAACCGGACCCGGCGCCGTTCATCGAGGCGCTAAAGCGTGGCGAGGTTGAGGCCAGCGCCGCGGTGCACGTCGGCGATCACCCAGGCGACGATATTGCTGGCGCCCAACGCGCCGGGCTGCGTGCAGTGTGGTTCAACCCGCAGAGCAAGGCCTGGGCTGGCGAGCAAGCTCCAGATGCAGAAATCCAGCGTTTGTCGCAGCTACCCGAGGTGCTTGCGCGCTGGCGCTGACAGTGCTGATGCACTTACCTGGCTGAAATTCAGACAAAAAAAAGCCCGCAGCGACGGCGGGCTTTTCTAGCGCAGCCACTAGATAGGGCGGCTGCCGTATTTGTTGTCCGGCTTCTTGGGCGGATCGGCGACAACGTTGGCTTCGACTTCCTGGACCTTGCCGCCGCGAGCGAGGAACTCTTCCATGGCCTTGGCCAGGGCATCACGCTCCTTCTGCTTGGCTTCCACGCTCGGCATTTCGTCTACCGAGACGGCAGCCTTGGATTTGCCCTTGGCAACCGGAGCCGCACTGCTGTCGTCATCGCCAGCGTCTTCGGCAACATCATCGGCGGCCGTTTCGAGGCCGTCATCGGCCTCGTCTTCGTCGCCTACTTCGAGGTCATCATTTTCCAGATCGTCGTCGCTCATGTTCTACCTCATGACTTGCAAAAAGCAGGTTAGTTATAGACCGGTGCAGCCGTAGACCGGCAGCCACCAGCGAAAATTCAACTGGCCGTAGGCTGGCCACTGCCTTGGGGGCGGTGCTCCTGATGGGAGGTTTTGCCCCCACAGAACCTGCAGTTGGCAGGCCTGGGAAATTTTTTGGGCGCCCTAGTGGCCACACGCTATTGGCAAGCCTAGCAAAAGGCTGGCGAAGCGCGCGGGCCTTGTCAAACAGCCCTCGGCGCGCATTCTAGCGCGCCCGTGGAAAAAGCAAAGCTCCATAAACGCCCTGTGACTTGTAAGTTTTTGGCCTACGTCGCGAACGTGGCGGATAAACCGTTTGCACTGCGGCAAATGTTGAAAAACAGGCAAAAAAATGCCCGGCGAACCGGGCAAATTTTTAGCAGCTTGCGATTACAGGTTGTAGCCGCGTTCGTTGTGTTGAGCCAGGTCGAGGCCGACCGACTCTTCTTCTTCGTTGACCCGCAGGCCCATGACCATATCCAGCACCTTGAGAATCACGTAGGTGACGATGGCGGTATAGCCGACGGTGAAAATCACGCCCTTGGCTTGTACCCAGACCTGGGCACCGATATCGGTGACCGTGCCGAAGCCGCCCAGGGCCGGTGCCGCGAATACGCCGGTGAGGATGGCACCGATGATGCCGCCAACGCCGTGCACGCCGAAAGCGTCGAGCGAATCGTCATAACCCAGCTTGCGCTTGAGGGTGGTAGCGCAGAAATAGCAGACTACGCCCGAGGCGAGGCCGATCACCAACGCGCCCATCGGGCCCACGGTGCCAGCAGCCGGGGTGATGGCAACCAGGCCAGCGACCACACCCGAGGCAATGCCCAACGCGCTCGGCTTACCGTGACCGATCCACTCGGCGAACATCCAGCCCAGCGCAGCAGCGGCAGTAGCGATTTGAGTCACCAGCATGGCCATGCCGGCGGTGCCGTTGGCGGCGGCGGCGGAACCTGCGTTGAAGCCGAACCAGCCGATCCACAGCATGGCCGCGCCCATCAGGGTGTAGCCCAGGTTATGAGGCGCCATTGGGGTAGTCGGGTAGCCCTTGCGCTTGCCCAGTACCAGGCAGCAGACCAGGCCTGCGATACCGGCGTTGATATGCACCACGGTGCCGCCGGCGAAGTCGAGCACGCCCCAATCCCACATCAGTGCACCGTCACCGCTCCAGACCATATGGGCGATCGGCGCGTAGACCAGGGTGAACCAGATGCCCATGAACACCAGCATCGCCGAAAACTTCATGCGCTCGGCAAAGGCACCGACGATCAGCGCCGGGGTGATGATGGCGAAGGTCATCTGGAAGGTGATGAATACCGCTTCAGGGAACAGCGCGGTAGCCGAGGTCAGGTTCTCGGGTGTTACACCACTGAGGAACGCCTTGGAGAAGCCACCGACGAAGGAATTGAAGTTCAGCACGCCTTTTTCCATACCAGCGGTATCGAAGGCCATGCTGTAGCCATAAATGACCCAGAGAATGCTGATCAGGCCGGTGATGGCAAAGCACTGCATCATCACCGACAGCACGTTCTTGGAACGCACCATGCCGCCGTAGAACAGGGCCAGGCCTGGAATGGTCATGAACAGCACCAGCGCTGTGGAGGTGAGCATCCAGGCGGTATCGCCGGAGTTCAGCACCGGGGCGGCTGTTTCCTCTGCCAGGGCGAGCCCGGGCATTACGAGGGACAATAGGGCTCCTAGCCCTGCGATCTTACGCAGAGTCATGTTGTTTTCTCCTGGGGCGTTGGGTTTGGTGAGGCTTTTTTCGGCGCTTTAGATCGCGTCGGTATCGGTTTCGCCGGTACGGATGCGGATCGCCTGCTCCAGATTCACCACGAAGATCTTGCCGTCACCGATCTTGCCGGTGTTGGCCGCCTTGGTGATGGCTTCGATCACTCGATCAAGGTCCTTGTCGTCGATGGCGACGTCGATCTTCACCTTAGGCAGGAAGTCGACCACATATTCCGCACCGCGATACAGCTCGGTGTGGCCCTTCTGCCGGCCGAAACCTTTGACTTCGGTGACGGTAATGCCCTGCACGCCGATTTCCGACAACGACTCGCGCACGTCGTCCAGCTTGAACGGCTTGATGATGGCTGTGACTAGCTTCATGAAACTCTCTCCCGATTTGGTGGACTTGCCCCAGGAAAACAAACCCGTCTCAAGTCTAAGCGCAGCGGTTGGCTTTGTAACGCGTCGTCGGCATCCGGCTCCGCGTGCGCACTGCCTGGTCACAAGGAACTGCATCAGTGCATGGCTCGCACAGGTCATTGCAGAAACCTTGCCAGTTCCGTTAAAGCGCCGCAAAACAGCGAGTTATGTGAATTTCCGAGGTTTGGCCAGTCGCCACTATGGCAATCATGCACAATTTCGGTGCGAGTTGATTGGGCGCTCTGCTCAAATAAAGTGCGGCAGCCTAGTGCAACGGCTATACCGGGCGATGCGTCATCAAGTGCCAAGTTGCCCCGTGTTACACTGCGAGCCATTTCTCAGTATCAGTGGACAGCCGAACCATGCTCGCGCCCAAAGCCCTTCTCGACGCCCTGAGCGACCAGGCCTCGCGCCTGTTCAGCAGCGACACCGCCCAGCCTCGCGCCGAACTGGAAAGCCAGTTCAAGGTGCTGATGCAAGGTGCCTTCAGCAAGCTGGACCTGGTAAGCCGCGAAGAATTCGATAGCCAGATGGTCGTCTTGGCACGCACCCGTGCTCGCCTGGAGGCCCTCGAGAAACAGGTCGCAGAGCTAGAAGCCCGGCTCGCCCCCGCAGCCCAGGAGTAAGCGCCGGCCTGGGCTTGGATCAAGCCGAAGCCTGGTGCTCGCCGGTAACCTTGGGCGGCAGTTCGCAGGCCTGCAGGTCGCCCCGAAACAACGCTGCGCCGCACACAGTGAACAGGGTTTTGACGCGGCTGTGGGAGTTACGGATCTCTGCCTGTATCGCCTCGATCAGTGGGTCGCTGGACTGCAGTGCCACGGCGCGATTGGCCCATTCGATAGCGGCAAAGCGGCTCTGTTTTCGCGTGCCGGAGCCCTGCATCCATGCCAGCCCGAGCTCAGCACAGGCGCGCGCAGCAATGCCGGTTTCACGATGCTCGCTAAGCGCCAGCAGGTAGCCAACTGCTTGGACGCGCTCAGACGTATCCCCATACTGACGCAGTAAGATACCCAGCTGTAACTGCGCCTTGGCATGGATGGGCGGATGAATGACAGCGTCAAGCAGAAACCGCTTGACCACCAGCATTGCCTTGCGGTCCTCAAGCCCTTGCGCAAGCGCCATTCGCTGACAGGCCAGGTTGAACTTGGCCAATGGGTGCCCTGCTTGGGCTGCGCGCAATAACCAATGTTCGGCAGCTTTATTGCTCAGGTAGTGCTTTGGCGTATTGCCCAGCCAGCCCCGGTGCAGATCGTAGAGTGCAATGGCTGCATCCGAAAGCTTCAACTGTGCGCAGCCTTCGTACAGAAAATACGCTGCGTCGTGCATGTTCGCAGCCCAGAGCAGGCGTGGCACATCCAGCACCTCAAAGCCCCACTCGTGCTGCCCGCTTGGGCGCTTGACCGCCCATTGCAGCCAATGGTAGGCCTGTTCGCAAGACTGCACGAAACCCCATAGCCCAAAGCGATGACCCACAGCCCGCAACGCATAGGCCGCTGGCTGCCGACGGTCGTCGCACAGGCGCTCAGTCACCCTTTGCAGTAGCTGTGCAGCATCTTCTGCCTCGTTGAACAGCGCCAGGCACACCAGGCTATGAAAAGATTCGCCAATGGCCGGGAGGTAACCTTGTTCAGGGTAAAGCGCGACGCTATCGACGAAATCGCGCAGCGCGCCGGGATAATCCTGCATCGTATTGCGCCGCAAGGCGCCCCGCCGGGCCAGCAGCGTCGCACGCTCCTTGGGCCTGAGTTCGCGCTCGGCCCATTGGCCGAAGGTGCTGTGCCAGGCATTGACCTGCGGCAACTGCTTGGCCTGCGGCAACGAAAAAGTGTCCTCTACGGCCAGCCAGCGAATCGCATTGCGCAGTGCCTCTGGCCAACCCTGACACAGCGGGCCGCTGGCCAGTGCGTCGACCGCCGCATCACTGCCGCCCCAACGGGGCGTGAGGTAAGAGGCGTAGGTCTCGACCGCCTCGAAGCAGCCGGGAAACCAAACCAGAGCCTGGCGCAGCCAGTAGTCCCGAGCATTTTCCGCCTGCCCGAGCAGGCGAGGGCTCAACCCGGACGGCAATGCTTGGGGCAGCTCCAGCAAGGGGGTCAGGCCATATTTGACCAACAGCGGAGCAGCGGCCTCTTGCACTTCCACATCGGCGTGCAGGCTGGGCCGATCACGCGCCGCCTGCCCTGCGAACAACTCGACCAACCAGCCGGGCTCGCGCAGGTATGCAGTGATGTGCAGCATGCCAATAACAGCGGCCACCGGTTGAGTGCTGCGATGCATCGCCCGCAAAAAGTGCGCAGCGCCCTGCTCACAGGCCTGTTCGGCAGCCAGCCAGCGCTCTGCGCAAACCTTTCGCGGGCCGGCCTGATCGAGAATGTGGCAGGCTCGGCTCCAACAGTGAAAGCCCATCACCACCTGGGGATGATAGGCACGCGGGCATGCCTCGATCCACGCGTTGATGGTGTGGGTCAGGGCCTTGTCGCCCTGCAGGTCAGGATCGAGCATGTAGCCTTTTATCGCCTCAAGGTAGGCAGGGCACTCACCGAGAGGTGCCTGCCGCCACTGAACCTGAAGTGCATCGAACAGGCGGTTCAGTTCAGCGAATTCAGAGGCCTGTACCCGTTCTCGGATCTGTTGACGGGTGCGAATTAGGGTGTGCACGGGCTGTACCTTAAAGTCCATTTAAAGGTCGTATTGCCATCCAATGGCAATACAGGTCGCTAATGAACACTAAGCCATAGCTAGGCGCTTCGCAAAGTATTGGATCCCGTATTTATCCATTCTTAGGACGAGGTGGCGTTTGGGTTCGCTGCATGCCCAGCAGGCTCAGAACCTCGCCAGACATGCCGTGACTCACTTTCGACCGCCTCCCTTTCCTTGAGGGCTATATGCTGGGCTCTGCCGCAGGAAGCGGCAGTTTCTGCTAACAAGGAGCGTCCATGTCCCTCGCCCTCGTTCATAGCCGCGCTCAAGTCGGCGTACAAGCCCCGGCGGTCAGCGTCGAAACGCATCTAGCCAATGGCCTGCCCCATCTCACTCTGGTGGGCTTGCCGGAAACCACGGTCAAAGAAAGCAAAGACCGCGTACGCAGCGCGATCGTGAACTCCGGGCTGAACTACCCGCAGCGGCGCATCACTCAGAACCTTGCACCTGCCGACTTGCCCAAGGACGGCGGGCGCTATGACCTGGCCATCGCGTTGGGCATTCTGGCTGCCGATGGCCAGGTGCCGCTGCCAGCCCTGGCGGAGCTGGAATGCCTGGGCGAGCTGGCCCTGTCTGGGAAGCTGCGCCCTGTGCAGGGTGTGTTGCCGGCAGCGCTGGCGGCGCGCCAGGCCGGCAGGGCGCTGGTGGTGCCACGGGAAAACGCCGAAGAAGCCAGCCTAGCTGGCGGATTGGTGGTTTATGCAGTGGGCCACCTGCTGGAGTTGGTGGCCCACCTCAATGGCCAGGTGCCGTTGCCAGCCTATGCCGCCAACGGCCTAGTTCTGCAACAGCAGCCCTACCCCGACCTGAGCGAGGTCCAGGGCCAAATTGCGGCCAAGCGGGCCTTGCTGCTGGCCGCAGCCGGGGCACACAACCTGCTCTTCACCGGCCCGCCCGGTACGGGTAAGACCTTGCTCGCCAGCCGTCTGCCTGGCCTGTTGCCTCCCCTGGACGAGCATGAGGCACTGGAGGTGGCGGCGATTCAATCGGTCAGTGGCCACACCCCCTTGAGTAGCTGGCCGCAGCGGCCCTTTCGCCACCCCCATCACTCAGCCTCGGGGCCTGCGTTGGTTGGCGGCGGCAGCCGGCCACAGCCTGGCGAGATCACCCTGGCGCACCATGGCGTGCTGTTTCTTGACGAGCTGCCGGAATTTGAAAGGCGCGTACTCGAAGTGCTGCGCGAGCCCCTGGAGTCGGGCGAAATCGTGATTGCCAGGGCTCGCGACAAGGTGCGTTTCCCGGCGCGCTTTCAGTTGGTTGCTGCCATGAACCCCTGCCCCTGCGGCTATTTAGGCGACCCCACTGGTCGTTGTCGCTGCAGCACCGAGCAGATTGCACGCTACCGCAACAAGCTGTCAGGCCCGCTATTGGACCGCATCGACCTGCACCTGACCGTCGCCCGCGAGACCACTACGCTCAACCACCAGCCGAGCGGTGAGACCAGCGCCGATGTGGCCGCCAAGGTGGCCGAGGCGAGAGAAGTGCAGCATCGGCGACAAGGCTGCGCCAATGCGTTTCTGGACTTGGAAGGGTTGCGGCAACATTGTCCGCTTTCAGTGACGGATCAAGCGTGGCTGGAAAGCGCCTGTGAACGGTTGAGCCTTTCTTTACGTGCGGCGCACCGATTGTTGAAGGTTGCCCGTACTCTGGCAGATTTGCACGGCAGCCAGTCGATCGACAAAGGGCACCTCGCCGAGGCATTGCAGTACAGGCCGGGGAGCAGCTAGATCCCAAGCACGGCGTACCTGAAGCTCTAATTGTCACCTTAGAAGGGACAATGTTTCTCCGTGGCAGCAGATTGTTTGAACCGTGCTCACCCGCCAGAATGGTCCGCAACTTTGTTCAATCGCTGCCCCCGGCAGCTCATGGAGTACGAGCCAATGCCACACGAAGGCAGCCTTCTACAGACTGCGGTAATTTTTCTGCTAGCCGCAGTCGTTGCCGTCCCATTGGCCAAACGTTTGCAACTGGGCGCCGTAATCGGTTATCTGCTTGCCGGAGTAGCCATTGGTCCCCAGGCGCTTGGCTTGATCCGTGATACCGAAAGCGTTGCGCACATTTCCGAGCTGGGCGTGGTCCTGCTGTTGTTCATCATCGGTCTGGAGCTGTCGCCCAAACGCCTGTGGCTGATGCGCAAGGCGGTGTTTGGCGTCGGAGCTGCCCAGGTGCTGCTGACAGGCGCTGTGCTCGGTGCCATCGCGCTGTTCGGCTTCGGTCAGTCGCTGCCGGCAGCCGTCGTGCTCGGCCTGGGCCTGGCCTTGTCGTCCACCGCCCTCGGCCTGCAAAGCCTGGCCGAAAACAAACAACTCAACGCCCCTCATGGCCGCTTGGCGTTCGCCATCCTGCTGTTTCAGGATATCGCCGCTATCCCTCTGATCGCCCTGGTGCCCCTGCTGGCCGCCAGCGGCCCGGACAGCAGCCACGGCGACAGCCTGCAACATGGGCTAAGGGTGTTGGCCAGTATCGCCGTGGTCATTATCGGTGGCCGGTACCTACTACGCCCCGTGTTTCGCACAGTGGCCCGCACCGGGCTGCCGGAGGTATCCACCGCCACCGCGTTGCTGGTGGTCATCGGTACTGCTTGGTTGATGGAAGAAGCTGGCATCTCCATGGCCTTGGGAGCCTTCCTGGCAGGCTTGCTTTTGGCCGACTCGGAATACCGGCACGAACTGGAGTCGCAGATCGAGCCGTTCAAGGGCCTACTGCTTGGGCTGTTCTTCATCAGTGTGGGCATGGGTGCCAATCTGAGCCTGCTGCTTGAGATGCCCTGGGTGCTACTGGGCCTGACCTTGCTGCTAGTTGCCGTGAAGCTAGTGCTGCTGATCGGCGTGGGGCGCCTGGCTGGCGGCCTGAACAGCGCCAGCGCACTGCGCTTGGGCATGGTGCTGGCCGCTGGCGGGGAGTTCGCCTTCGTAGTGTTCAAGTTGGGCAAGGATCAAGGCTTGTTCGATACCCAGACCTACGACCTGCTGCTGATGACCATCACCCTTTCAATGGCCATCACTCCGCTGTTGATGCTTGCCTGCGCCCGCGCCCTTAAGCGGCCGCAACCAGCGCGAGAGGTACCCGAGCAGTACAAAGCCATCGACGCCGGCACGCCGCGTGTGGTGATCGTCGGCATGGGGCGCATGGGCCAGATCGTGGCGCGCATTCTGCGGGCGCAGAAAATCCCCTTCATTGCCTTGGAAACCTCGGTGGACGCCATCGAAATGACGCGCATGTTCGAACAGGTACCCGTGTTCTACGGCGACCCCTTGCGCCCCGAGGTACTGCATGCGGCCAAGGTGGGCGAGGCTGAGTATTTGATCATCACCATCGACGATCCTGAAGCGGCCATCCATACAGCGGAACGGGTCAAACGCCAGTATCCCCACTTGAAAGTGTTGGCCCGGGCACGCAACCGCCAGCACGTGCACAAGCTGGCCGATGTCGGTGCCGAGCCGATTCGCGAGACATTCTATTCAAGCTTGGAGATGACCCGCAGAGCGCTGGTCGGGCTTGGTTTGAGCAATGAGCAGGCGGCCGATCGCATCGAGCGCTTTGCCCAGCATGATGAAGAAGTATTGCAAGCCCAGGGATTGGTCCGCGACGACCGTGCCAAGGTCATGCAGACAGCCATGGAGGCGCGAGTAGAGTTGGCGCGGTTGTTTGACTCTGACGCGGATTGATTGCACCTGCCTGAGGCTGAGGCCCCAGGCAGTTCGGGGAGCACGCAGTCAACGCCTGGCAACGTCCTTCCAGCCGCCACCCAAGGCCAGGAACACGCCAATCTGCCCCTGTGCCACTTGGCTGTTGGCCGCCGCCAACTGTGAGCGCACATCGGTGTATGTACGGGTCGCCTGCAAATCCGCCAGGAACGAGGCGCGCCCCGCCTGGTAGAACCGATGCGTTTGGTCCGCCGCTTCCTTTGCCGACTGCGCAGCCTCCACCAGTGCGTCACGCCGGTCCAGCAGGGCGCTGTACTGCGCCAGACGCGTCTGGGTCTCGCGGATAGCGTTCAGCACAACGCCGTCGAAATGCGCCAAGGCGGCCTGAGTGGACGCCTCGGCCATGCGAATGCGAGCGCGGGTGCCGTTGGTGGGGATGTTCCAGCTGATCTGCGGGCCAAAGCCCCAGCGGTTGGTCGACGGGTCGCCAAGGTCTTCGAGAATACCGATAGTGCCCACCTGAGCCCCGATGCTGATATCTGGATACAGTGCACCGGTGGCTACGCCGATTTCAGCGGTGGCGGCAGCCAGCTGCCGTTCCGCCTGGCGTACGTCCGGCCGGCGCTTGAGCAGAGCCGCACCATCACCCACAGGCACGAGCTGGGCAAGGCGCGGCAGCTCGGCGCAATCTGCGGTGCCAGCGGGCAACTTGTCCACAGGCTGGGCGAGCAGCGCCGCAAGGGTGTAGAGGCCCGTTTCGCGTTCAGCCTTGAAACGCGGCAACTCGGCGCGCAATGACTTGAACTGGGTCTGCGAGCGGGTGACCTGAGTTTCATCGCCGCGGCCCGCATCGCGCAGGCGCTGGTTGAGTGTCACGCTCTGCTGCTGCAGGTCAAGGGACTCGCGGGCGATGTGGTATTCCTCGTTAGCCGAACACACTTGGGTGTAAGCCTTGACCACGTCAGCTACCAAGGTGATACGCGCGGTGTCGGCCGCAGCCTGCACTGCATCGGCATTGGCCTTGGCCGCCTCGGTGCCGCGCTTGAAAGTGCCCCACAGGTCGAACTGGTACGACGCGCTGATGATCGCCTCGCCGATGTTGGCCACAGGCACTTTTTCAGGGAGCAAGAAGGCTTGGCCGGACTCTTGCAGCCGCTGGGCGCCAGCCTTGATGCCACCATTGAAGCCACCCTGCGACTCGGCCACTTCGACCTGGGCCCGGGCTTTGGCGATATTGGCCGCTGCTACGCGCAGCTCGGTGTTGGCACGCAAAGCCTGGCGCACCAGCTCATTGAGGCGCTGATCCTGGTACAACTGCCACCAGTCCTCGGGCACCGGCGCCGACACCACGCTGTCGGCATCCTGGCGCAGTGGGCCGTTGAGATCGCTGCGCTGTACCGCGGCGTCCTGGGGCACTTGGTAATCGGGGCCGACCATCATGCACGCCCCCAAAGACAGGCAGAACCCTGCCAGGACCAACTGTTTCATGGGCGCTCGCCCTCAAGAATCGATACCGTGGCGGTGCGCCCGGCGATCATGCGGAAGTCTTGCGGCACTTGGTCGAAAGCGATACGCACAGGAATGCGCTGGGCCAGGCGCACCCAGCTGAACGCCGGGTTGACGTTGGGCAACAGGTTGCTGCCACTGCTGCGATCACGGTCTTCGATACCGGCAGCAAAGCTCTGCACGTGGCCACGCAAACGCGTGTTGTCCCCCATCACACGGATGTCCACAGCGTCGCCAACGTGGATTTTACCGAGCTTGGTCTCTTCGAAATAACCATCGACGTGGTACGAAGCGCTATCGACTACTGACAGCACTGGGCGCCCGGCGCTGACGAATTCATGGTCGCGCGGAGCACGGTCGTTCAGGTAGCCATCTACCGGGCTACGCACTACCGAGCGGTCCAGGTTGAGCTGTGCGGTGTCCACCGCCACCTGGGCTTCGCTGACCGCTGAGCGTGCGCGGGCTTCACGGGACTGGCTTTCTTCCAGCTGCTCGGCTGCCACCAGGTTGCCCAGTTTGCGATTACGCTGCGCTTCGCGGGAGGCCTGTGCCAGCGTTTCTTGGCGTTCGCCAAGGGTCGCCTTGGCTTGACGCAATGCCAGCGTGAAGCGGTCCTGGTCGATGGTGAACAGCACGTCGCCGCGCTTGACGGTCTGGTTGTCGCGTACCTCGACCTTCTGGATCAGCCCGGACACATCCGGGGCGATCTGGATCACATCAGCGCGGATGTGGCCGTCACGGGTCCAAGGGGCGAACATGTAGTACACCACCATCTGCCACACGAGCACTGCGGCGAAAGTCACTACCAGCAAAGTCAGGACCACACGGCCCAAGGTCAATAAAGGTTTTTTCATGGCAGCATCAGGCTTCGGCAAAAATGATCCACCGCGCCTAGGAGCACGGCATACAGGGCAACGTTGAACAGCGCCCGGTGCCAGACCAGGCGGTAGAAATGCAAGCGCAGCAGCACCGCATGCACCCCTAGAAACAGCAGGTAGGTGCCAAACATCATCACCAGCAGCGTGGGCAGGAAGACCCCACTGATATCCACTTCACCGATCACAGGGGCGCTCCATCCAGCCCGGGGGGCAGTTGCGGTTGTTCGGCAGGCTCGAGCATCACCTCTACACCCGGCAACAGCGCCAGGCGCAGGCCGCTCAGGGCATGCAGCAGATGGGTACGGGCATTGCCGCGTTCGTAGAGTTCATCCAGGTTCAGCGCCAGGCGCGCACGCTCCATGTTGCGCAGCAGTGCGGGCGGCGCATGCAGGCGCTCCCCTGCACGCAAGCAAGCCGCGTAGTGCGCGCCCACTTCTTCGATGACCGTGCGCAGCCTGGCGCGAGCTGGCTGGCTGGCTCGCGGCATGTAGGCCAGCAGGTCGAGCAAGTTCAGCCCCACACGCAAGTCGCGCAGCGCAACACCGCTGTCCTGGCCGGTTTGCGACAAGCGCGGCAAGTGCTGCATCAGCCTGTCGAGCATCTGTACCCCGACTTGGCGGTGCTCGGCCAGCGTCGCGGTCTCGGTCATGCCGACGATGTCACGCCAGGCGAAGCGAGTCATGCGCTTGGCTGCCAGCTCGACACCGAACGGGCGCATCACCAAGGTCCAGATGAAAGCAAACAGCAGGCCCACGGGGCCCGCCAGATTGGCGTTGAGGAAGGTGAAAAAGTCAGCGTCGTAGGCACCCTGGATGCTGATGAAGGTCGAGGTGTTGACGATGGTCAGCAAGGTGCCGAGATAAAAGCGCGGCTGGACGGTCAGGGTTCCGATACAGATGAACGGGACGGCGAAGGCCAGCACCAGCATCGGGAAGTCGTGCAGGTTGGGCAGCACCAGAAACAGGTAAAGGCTTGAGAAGATCACCGACATCAAGGTCCAGAAGAAGAACCGGTAGATCTGCGGTGCTGGGTCGTCCATGGCGGCGAAAAAACTGCACGACACGGCTGCGAGAATCACCGCACTGGCGCCATCGTTCCAGCCAAGGCCGATCCACAGGCCACACGCGACGATGATCGCCAGCACCGTGGAGGCCACCGAATAGAGCATCAGCCCTCGGTCGAAGAACGCAGTCAGCCGGCCTAGCCGCCAATGCCGGTACACCGCACGCCAGGGCTTGGCGTCGTCAGTGCGCAGCGCATGCTGCAGCGAACAGCAGTCCTGCCACAGGTCGGCCCACTCGGTAAGCCGGTAAAGCGCGTTGGACAGCAGCAACTCGGCGCGCTGATCAAGCGCCGCAGCGCCCGGCTGCAAGCGGTCGATCTGCTCATGCAGGCTAGCCCAACGCGTCACCGAGGCACTGTCGGCAGTGCCCTTGAGCCACTGCCGGGCTGCTTCGAGCACTGGTTGAAGCTGGGCAAAATGAGCCGGAGCGCGGCCCTCGAGGGCGACGAGTGCGTCGTCGAGGGCATCGATCACCGGCAACAGGTGGATCATCCGTCCGCGCAATTCACGCGCGTTCTTGAGGGTGTGTGGGCCCGCACCTTCGTGGCCGAGTTGGCCGATCATCAACTCCAGCGAATTGAAGGTGGTCACCATCGCGACACGCATGCCCCCGACTTTGTCGGCGCTGGCATCGCGGGAAAGGTAGGTATCGCTGTAGCGAATCGCTTCGCTGAACCAGTTGCCGGTCGCACCGACCACCACAGGGGCCAGCCGGCGCGGCCAGAATACCGCCCCGACCACTGCTGCGCAGACGATCCCCAAACAGATTTCCTGAGCCCGAGACGATGCCACATCGAACACCGCCAACGGGTTGTCGACTACCACCAAGGCAATCATTGGCAAGGTGTAGCCGGCCAGCATCAGCACGTAGTTGTTGGCCGTGCGCAAGTTCAGCGAAAGAAACAGCAAGGTGCCGGTCCACAAGGCAATGGCGATGCTCAACAGCAATGGCGACTGCACCAAGGGTGGAACCAGGAAGATCGCCCCGGCGGCACCGAGCAAGGTGCCCAGCGCACGGTACAGTGCTTTGGAGCTGGTCGGCCCGACGAATGGGCTCGAGACGATGTAAACCGTGGCCATGGCCCAGTACGGACGCGGCAACTGCAGCAGTAGCGCAATGTACAAGGCGATCATCGATGCGGCGAAGGTGCGCACCCCGTAGAACCAGTCACGAGCCGGCGGGACCGAGCTGAAGAAACCGTTCATGCCACCCCACCGGCGGTGCCGAGGCCAGCGGCCTCGAAGGCTCGCAACACACGCAGAGCAGCTTGCAGGTCGGCCTCGTCGATGCCTTTGAGCACCTCATGGCGCACGCGTACCAGTTCGGCCTCAATGGCTTCGGCCAGGCGTCGGCCTTCGGCAGTCAAGCTCAAAGCCTTGGCGCGGCGGTCGAGGGGGTCTTCACTACGGCAGACCAGCCCAGCCTTGCACAACTGATCAAGCAGGCGTACCAGCGACGGGCTTTCCAGGCCGGCCGCCTGAGCGACGGCCACTTGGTGCACGCCGTCGCCCAGACGCACGATCATCAACAGCGGTGCGGCGCAGGCTTCGGAGATGCCGTAGCCAATCAGTGCGTTGTGGCAGATCCGCCGCCAGTGGCGGGCGGCCACCACCATGCCACTGCTGACTTGCAGGCGCAGGGAGTCAATAGACATTCAGGGAACCAAGGATATTCATAGTTTGCTAACTATCAATATACGCCTGTGCCTCCCCCTGTCGTCAACCGCGACCGACGACAGGCGTCGATCACATGCTGGTTTTCAGGTTGCCGCCCTGCGTGGGTAAATCCGCTCCTGCAGACACCTCAGGCCTGGGTACTGTGCATAGCTGGATGAACGGATTACCTACGAACGGCCGCACCAACATCTGATCGATCAGGGCTGAACTTGATCCTCCAGCTTCATGGTCAAGGCCAAGCTGCTACCCATTTGCACTGCCCGGTCGCGCCAATCTCGGTAACGCGCGTCATCCCCGCGGCTGAAATGGACAGCCAACTCCTCGGCCGCCTGTATTACGCCGGTTGCCGCTGCAAGCTCCAGCCAGTACAACGCTGCCCTGGTGTCTGGGTTCACATGTAGGCCATGCAACAAACGGTAACCCACTTCGAACCGGCAACGCGCCTCACCCTCCTCGGCCCCGCGGAAAAACCATTGGTAGGCCTGATCCATGTCCACCTGCCAGCCCAGCGCGGCATCGCAGACTTCTTCTTCGTACAGGTCACCCAGCGCAGCAGCGGCATGCAGTAAGCCGCGCTCGAAGGCCTGCCGGTAACACGCCTCGGCCTGCACGTAGGAGGTTGCAACGCCCTTGCCGAAGTAGTGCTGCTGCCCCAGGTTGAACCAAGCCGCTGCATTTCCCTGCAGCGCCGCCATGCGCAGCAGGTGCCCCGCCAGCCCGGTGTCGGCCCGCCAATATTTGCCGTTGAGCCATATCCAGCCCAGATCGTTGAGAGCTGCCACGCTACCGGCCAGCGCCAGCTCGCGTAGGTCGGCATAGATCACCTGCAGGTCGTGGGCCTCGTCCAGTCGGTTGACCAATAAAGCCCGCTGGCTGGGTAGACCAACCCCTACGAACTGCCGCTGTCGCCTTCCGGGCGATGCTGGTGGGCAATTGATCTGCTCAGGCAGAAGACGGGCGAGCAGCGAATGGATATTGCTGGCAGCAGACATGTTCATCCTCATTGAACGACCCACAGGCCCGACCACGGCTGTGACGAGGGATGATTCTGCGCGACGCCACGTCAAAACCTGTCGCGAACAATCTTGGTAAGGCAACCAAATGAGTATTCCTTGATCCTAACCAGTTATGGCTAATTGCCATGACCCGCCCCAGCCGCCATCCTGATGTGGCAAGCCTAGACAAGGACGTTATCTTTTGCCGTTCGCCAGCACCCGCGCCACCCTCAGCCGCCAATGGGCATTACTGCGTCAGCTACCCCACCGCTCCCCCGGCATTACGAGTGCCGAATTGGTGTGGCGCCTGCGTGACGTAGGCTTCACTGTCAGCAAGCGCACGGTCGAGCGCGATCTGAACGAGCTGTCGCTGATTTTTCCGCTCGATCGCAATGACAAGAGCATTCCATTTGGCTGGCATTGGTCGGCCAGTGTAGTAGGCGAAGTGCGCGGCAACTTCGATCTGCAAGGGTACCTGCGAGGTGATTCGCTTAAGCCAGTGGCCGGTGAAGGAACCGAGATACTGGCCTGGGTCAGCGACCCGTTGGCTCGACAGCTGCGCGAAGCGCCTTTGAGCGCAGACATGCAATTGACCGCCCTGGAACAGGGCCACCGGCTAACGGCCACCGTGGAAGATGGATGGGCACTGCGCTTGTGGGTGCTTAGTCAGGGGGCCGGCGTGGTGATAGAACAGCCCAGCGAACTTCGTAGTGAGATATCCAAAACACTGTTAGAGGCTGCTGCGCAGTATCTGGATACAAACTGAGTTAGGCCGTTTATCCATCAAAAATCACGACAAGACGCTAACAAACCCTCTTTCACCTGGTAATTAGCTGCGCAAAGCCCCCCCCCCGAGGGCCCTGCTATTCGTCGAGTAACGAAAGGGCCATTACCAGCTTTCCTCATTAACGCTGCATCCCCCAACGCCGCACAGTCAGCCGCTCCACAGTATTGAACACCAGCCCCTCCACCAGTAGGCCGATGAGAATCACTACCGCCAGCCCGGCAAACACCTTGTCGGTATACAGCTCGTTGCGGTTCTGGAAAATGTACCAACCCAGCCCACCCTTTCCGCTGCTGGCACCGAACACCAGCTCGGCGGCGATCAGGGTACGCCATGCGAACGCCCAGCCGATCTTCAGCCCGGAGAGAATCGACGGCAAGGCAGCTGGCACCAGGATGTGCAACACCAGACGCAGGCCTTTGAGGCCGTAATTGCGCCCGGCCATGCGTAAGGTTTCCGACACGCCTAGAAAGCCCGCGTAGGTATTGAGCGCCAGTGCCCACAGCACCGAATGCACCAGTACGAAGATCAGGCTGTTGTCACCCAGCCCGAACCACAGCAGTGCCAACGGCAGCAAGGCGATTGCCGGCAGCGGATTGAACATCGAGGTCAGAGTGCCGAGTAAGTCGCGGCCAAGCTGGGTCGATACGGCAAGGCTGGTCAAGCCAAAGGCCAGAACGATACCCAGCACGTAGCCTTTGAGCAGAATCACCAGCGATACGCCAACCTTGGCCGGCAGTTCACCACTGACCAGGCCGTCCCACAGCGCGGCGGCGGTTTGCAGGAAAGTAGGCAGCAGCAGGTCGTTGTCCTGGTAGCGGGCGATCGCTTCCCAAAAAATTGCGAGCACCAGCAGGATCACCGCCTTGCGCAGCCAGCCGTGCTGCCACAAGCGCTGTGCCAGAGGTAGGTTACGCGCTACAGGTACGCTGAGCAGTGGCTCCAGCTGCACCTCGTATTCCTGGCGCACAGGTCTAGAAATCATGAGGCAAATTCCTGTCAGTAGGCTATGCGGATATCGTTGAAGCTCAGATCGGTGGGCTGCTCTGGGGCTTGCGCTTCGTCGAACAGCAAGCGGTGGATACGCCGCGCACTGGCCTGAAAGTCCGCAGCGCCAAGGCTGCCAAGGTCGTACTGGTGGCTATGCACCTCCCCCCGGACTCTCCCTGGATGGGGGGAGAGCAACAGGATGCGGTTGCCCACCACCAGCGCCTCCTCAATCGAATGGGTAACGAACAGCAGCGTAAAGCGCACTTCCTCCCATAGCTGCAGGAGCTCTTCCTGCATTTTGCGCCGGGTCAGTGCGTCGAGCGCTGCGAAAGGCTCGTCCATCAGCAGTATCTTTGGCTGGGTCGCTAGCGCCCGGGCGATTGCCACTCGGGCCTTCATGCCGCCCGACAGCGTGTGCGGGTAGGCGTCTGCAAAGGCCGCCAGCCCAACTTTGTCCAGATAATGCAGGGCTCGGTCCTGAGCTTCAGCCCGCTTTAACTGCCCAGACACGACCAGCGGAAACATGATGTTCTCTTTCACCGTCTTCCACGGTGGCAATTGGTCGAACTCTTGAAACACCACAATGCGATCAGGCCCAGGGCTGCTGACCGGGTGGCCTTGCAGGAGGATTTTTCCTTCCTGGGGAGCGATGAAACCGGCAACGGCCTTGAGCAATGTGGACTTGCCGCAGCCGGAGGGCCCAAGCAGGACAAACCGGTCGGCTTGATCCACTTCAAAGCTGACCTGATGGGTGGCCCGCACCACGCGCTGCGCGGTGCGGTATTCGAGGCTAAGGCTGTGCACCTCAAGCAACGGCGGCGATGTCTCACGGCTCAGGTTGCTGGCCGTGTGGCCTGGCAATGGGGCGGTCATGGTCGATCAGCTCCCCTGCAGCGGGCGTTCATCCTGGAAGAAGTAATCCTTCCAAGACGCCGGCTTGTGCTTGATGGCGCCTACCCGGTACAGGAACTCGGCAAGCTTGTAGGTGTTCTTTGGGGTGACGGTGAACTCGTACTGCGGGTTGTCGATCAACTTGATCAGCGTGTCGCGGTCGATCTTGGCCTTGGTCACGCGAATGTAGGTATCGGCCGCCGCAGCCTTGTCCTTCTGGGCAAAGTCCGCCGCCTCGGCCAGGGCGTCGACGAAAGCCCTGTATGTCTTGGGGTTGTCCTTGCGGAATTTTTCGGTGGCGAACAGCAGGGTCGGCGAATTGGGGCCGAGCAGATCATAGCTGTTGAGCACCACGTGCACGCTCTTGTTGGCCAGCGCCTGGTCCTGGAATGGCGGGTTAGAGAAGTGCCCATTCAGCTCAGTGCCACCGGCCAGAAGCGCTGCGGTAGCATCCGGGTGGGGTACAGCCAGGGTGTACTTGTCGAGACGGTTGTATTGCTCGTCGCCCCACTGCTGGGCGGCAGCGTACTGCAGAAACCGCGACTGCACCGACACCCCAACGGCAGGCACGGCGATGCGGTCCTTTTCTGAAATGTCGGCGATGGTCTTCACGTTCGGGTTGCTACTGACCAAGTAGTACGGGAAGTTACCCAGCGAGGCGACGGCCTTGACGTTCTGCCGCCCGTACGTGCGATCCCAAACAGTCAGCAACGGCCCAACCCCGGCACCCGCAATGTCCACCGAACCGGACAGCAGTGCGTCATTGATCGCCGAGCCGCCGGACAACTGGGCCCAGTCGACTTCAATATCGATACCCTGCTGCTTGCCGTGCTTTTCGATCAGATGTTGGTCACGCACTACGTTGAGCAGCAGATAGACGATGCCAAACTGCTCGGCGATGCGAATCTTGCCTTCGGCTTGGGCCGCGACGGGGGCCGCCAGGCTGCCTAGAACCAAGCTGGCACCCAGGCCAATGGATGCCGCCAGGCGGCTGATGGATTTACGCATGATGAATTCCTCAGTCGTCAGAACGGGGCATCGCCCTGGATGGTGGTGCGGTACAGTTTGCGCCGCAGATGCGCGGGGCATCCGCTGGCGAGATGGATCAGCGACCGGTTGTCCCAGAACACCAGGTCATGTGGCTGCCACTGGTGGCGGTAGATGTTCTGCTCCAGGACGCTCAAACCGTAGAGCTGCTGCAGCACGTCGTGGCTTTCATCGTCCGGCAGGCCGATGATGCGGGTGGTGAAGCCCTCGCTGACGAATAGCGCCTGGCGGCCGTTTTCAGGGTGAGTGCGTACAACGGGGTGGATGACTTCCTTGACCTGCGCCAGTTGCTCGGCGGTCAGAGTTGGCCGCCAGTTGCCTTCGAACTTGGTTTCGGCGTAACGCGCTGTGTAGGAATGAGCGGCACTGCGACCCTCGACCACCTTGCGCAAGGCCCCGGGTACCGCTTCCCAGGCTTTGTGCATGTCGGCGAACAAGGTGTCGCCGCCTTCACTGGGCAGTTCCTGGGCATGCAGCATGGAGCCGAGGCTTGGCAGCTCTTTGTACGAGAGGTCCGAGTGCCAGAATTTACCGGCATCGCCCAAGCCGATGTTCTGACCATTTTCGATGATATTGGAGACGATCAGGATTTCCGGATGGCCCGCCAGTAGAAACTGTTTGAGCACATGGATCTGCAGCTCGCCGAAACGGCGGCTGAAGCTAATTTGTTGCTCCGGGCTGATTCGCTGTTCACGGAACACCAGCACGTGGTGGTCGAGGTGGGCGCGATGGATACGGGTGAAATCCTCGGCAGTGACCGGTTTGGCCAGGTCCAGGCCGATGATCTCGGCGCCAACGGCGCCGGAGAACGGGCGAATTTCAAAACTTTGCGGCTGGGCGCTGTCGATGGTCGACAAGGCGTTCGAGGCTGGCATGTGTCACTCCCACGCAGTGCGCGACTCAATGGCGCGCAACGATCAGAAACGCACGGGGTTCACCCGTGTGGATTCAAGTCGTGCGGCGCATCGATTGGTCGACGGGTACGCAGTGAGAGCGACTATAGAGGCATAAGAAATATAATTTAAATATCTTTAAAGAATATACATATGAAGTCACGCTTTACGGGGAGCCCGTAAAGCGTGCTGGCAGGGATCAACGCTCGCGCAGCGCCTCAGCCCGAGCCTTCATGATCGGTTTGAGCAGATAGCTCATGATGGTCTTCTTGCCCGTCATGATGTCCACCGTCGCGACCATGCCTGGGATGATCAGTAGCGGTTTCTGATCAGTTCCTAGGTGGCTCTTCTCGGTTCGCAACCTGATCAGGTAGTAGGTGGTTTTCTTGTCTTCGTCAGTGATGGTGTCTGCGCCGATCTGCTCGAGCTTGGCCTTCAGGCCGCCGTAGATGGTGTAGTCGTAGGCGGTGAACTTGACGGTCGCTTCCTGGCCAGGGTGCAGGAATGCGATGTCTTTTGGCAGGATCTTGGCTTCGACCACCAGCGAGTCATCCAGCGGCACGATTTCGATGATATCGCTGCCTGGCTGGATCACGCCGCCGATGGTATTGACCAGCAGTTGCTTGACGACGCCACGCACTGGCGAGGTGACCAGCGTTCGGCTCACGCGATCATCCAGCGCCTTGCTGGTCGCGGTGGCCTTGTTCAGTTCCGTGCGGGCCTCATTGAGCTTGGTCAGGGCCTCACTGCGGAACTTGCCACGGGTCTCTTCAATCTTGCTTTCGACTTCCTTGATGGCCGCCTCGGCACGTGGAATGGCGAGGGCCGTCGAGTCCATCTGACCCCGGGTTTCCACCTCCGCGCGGCGAAGCCGCAGGATTTCGACCTGAGACACCGCGCCCTGAGCGACCAAAGGTTCGGACATGCCGATTTCCTGGCGCAGCAGCTGCAGGCTGTTGGCGTACTGAGCACGCTTAGAGGTGAATTCGCGCAGTTCCTGCTGTTTTTGCACCAATTGCTGCTGCAGACCACCGAGCTCATCTTGCAGTTGCTGGCGGCGGCTCTGGTACAGCGACTCCTCATCCGCTGCCTGGCTGGGGGCAGCTTTGCGCAGCTCTTCATCGATCTTCAGCGGTCGGTCTTCGACTTCCGCGCTCAGGCGCTGCACCCGAAGGGCCATGGCCAGGCGATCGGCTTCGGTTTCACCTACGTTGGAAGCGAAACGGGTCTCGTCAAGGCGCAGCAGCGGTTGGCCAACCTCGACCACCTGCCCTTCCTTGGCGAAGATCTCGGCGACGATGCCACCTTCGAGGTTCTGAATTTTCTGCACCTTGGACGAAGGGATTGCCTTGCCCTCGCCACGGGTCACCTCATCGATGGGGGCGAAGCAGGCCCAGATAATCAAGAACAGGAAGAACGCGATCACCCCCCAGATGGTCAGGCGCACGATACGAGGCGCGTCCTCGATCAGCGCTTTGCTGACCTCTGGCAGCGGTTGCCCGTGCAATGACTCGGAACCTTTGAAATAGCGGCGCAGGCCGTTCTTGAACACGCTGAAATCCAGGTTACGCAACACTGATCTGCCCCTTCTTCAGTGCATCCATGACCGAAGCTTTCGGGCCATCGGCAACAATTTGGCCGCGATCGATAACGATCAGCCGGTCCACCAGCGTCAGCAGCGAAGCACGGTGAGTCACCAGCAGCACCGTCTTGTGCTCGATGACCGCCTGCAGGCGCTGTTTGAGGCGTTCCTCACCCGTGTTGTCCATGGCAGCAGTGGGCTCATCGAGCAGCAGGATCTGCGGGTTGAGCAACAGGGCGCGGCCCAGCGCGACGTTCTGCCGCTGACCGCCGGAGAGGTTTTGCCCACGCTCACCCACTTGCAGCTCGTAACCGTCCGGGTGCAGACGGGCGAATTCGTGGACCCCGGCCAGTTCGGCGGCCTGCAGGATCAGCTCGTCCTCAATGTAACGGGCACCGCTGACCAAGTTATCGCGCAAGGTGCCAGCCAACAGCTGAATATCCTGAGGTACATAGCCCACATTGTGACGCAGCTCGCTGACGTCGATCTGGCGTATGTCTACGCCGTCGACCAGCAGCGAGCCGTTGTCGGCTTCGTAGAGGCCGACGATGAGCTTGGCCAGCGAGCTCTTGCCCGAGCCGCTACGGCCGATGATGCCGATTTTTTCGCCTGGGCGGACACTGAGGTTGATGCCTTTTAGCGCGAGGTTTTGCTGGTTCGGGTAGGTGAAGTCGACGCCACGGAATTCGATAGCGCCCTGCAACACCTGGCGGCTCAAAGGGCGCTCTTCGAAGTTGCGCTCTTGGGGCAGCTCCATCATCTGATTGGTCGAGGCCATGGTGACCTTGGCCTGCTGGTAGCGGGCAAGCAGGCCGTTCAGCGAACTCAGCGGGCCCAACGCGCGGCCGCTGAGCATGTAGCACGCCACAAGGCCGCCCATGCTCAGGTTGCCGTCGATGATCAAGTACACGCCGACGCAGATCATCGCCACACCAGCCAGTTGCTGAATCAGCAAGGTAATGTTCATCGCCAGGCTAGACAGCACCTTGACGCGCAATTCCAGGCGGCTGAGGGTGCCAAGCGTCTGCTCCCACATGTACTGGCGCTCGCTTTCGGCATTGTTGACCTTGACCGCGTCCAACCCAGCCAAGGTTTCAATCAGGCTCGATTGACGTTCCGAGGCCAGTGCCATGGTGCGTTCCATGGTCGCCATGAGTGGCCGTTGCAGGGCATATCCAATGCCCAGAGCCAGGGGGAAGGCGAGGATAGGGATCCACACCAAATGCCCACCGATGATGGCAATGACCAGCAGAATGATGAAGGTGAACGGCAGATCGATCAGGCTGGTCAGAGTCAGCGAAGCTAGAAAGTCACGAAGCCCCTGAAACTCATGGATGTTCTGGGCAAAGCTGCCGACCCGGGCCGGGCGGTACTTCATCGACATACCGACGATGCGCTCGAACAATGTCGCAGAGATGATCAAGTCGGTCTTCTTGCCAGCCAGGTCCAGGCATAACCCTCGCAGCCCCTTGAGGATCAGGTCGAACAAGTAGGCCCCGGTGATGCCCACCGCCAGCACCCATAGCGTGGAGGTGGCCTGGTTGGGGACGACGCGGTCGTAGACGTTCATCACGAACAATGGGGCAGCCAGCGCGATCAGGTTGATCACCAGGCTTGCAGCAATGGCATCGATGTACAGCCACTTGCTGCGCAGCAGCGTGTCGCGGAACCAGGAACGGGCACGCGGGATCAGGTTACCGTGATTGACGTCGAACTTGTGCTGAGGCTGTGCGAAGAACACTTTGCCGCTGTAATCCTCGACAAGCGCCTCACGGCTGATCAAGACCTCGCCACCATCACTCTCGCTGAGCAGCAAGCGCGCATTGTCTTCGCCCTCCCATCCCAGCAGGACGGCAGCGCGACCCTCTTTGAGCAGCAACATGGCCGGCATGGCAATGCTCGGGATCTGCTCGAGCTTGCGCTGCAGCAAACGCCCTTGCAGCCCGGCACGCGCGGCGGCACGTGGCAGCAGTTCGGCATTCAGCCGCTGGGCCGGCAGTGGCAGGCCTGTGGTGAGCATCGCCCGGCTCGCGGGTTTCTGATGCAAGACACACAAGGTCAGCAGGCTATCCAGTAGCGGATCGTCGTGCTGACTACGTGGATCGTGGTTGAGTTGGGCTCGACTGACTTCGGATTCCACGCGGGGCTCTCTTCAACCTGAAGGGTAAGGTTTTAGGTGAACCTCAGTTTGGACCTGACGGGTTCACCTGTGGTTTCAATTGGTTCTGCTCGCTCAAGATGGCGGGCGGTGCGATGACACCCCGGCGCTTGAGCAGTTGGCCAATGGTCGCCTTGATTCGTTACTGAGTAAACAACTGAATGGCCATCACTGCCACTCAATGGAGCTAAGCAGTAGTGGTTTCATTTATCTCTACCCAACCGATTCCCGTGAGTGTCAGGTATTCGGTTCTTCCGGGCAGGGCACGGCCAAATGATCGGCGCCTAGGCCTCGGCGTTTAGTGCGGATCTGGCGATGCCTGGCTTTTCTATGGGTTCAAGCACCCCACTCCCGGCCTCAATTAGGCCGCTTGGCAGGCTTTTGGCATGCACCGTAGAGTGCCAAAATCCCGATGGGGAGCGTCAAACAAACCTATACGAATATTTATGAAATCTATCAGAACACTCATCGTTATGGGTCATGAATGGATTGCTACCGGGGTGCAAAATGCCATCCTCTTTCACCGCTAGATGACCTCCAGTCCGGGCCTTTGAGCGGTATATCAGAACCATCGAATAATTGAAGAAATATCAATGTGACATTATTTCGCCGATTGTTTAGGATGAGAAATATTTGGTCAATAGTTTGGCATAAACGTAATTCCAATTGGTTATAGCCAGTAAGTTGACGCGTACTTTTAACATATTTATTGACACCATTGCGCCTGATGAGCATCAAAGATGCCTTTCGGGTCAGGGACGTCCCACCATCGGGTAAGTCGGAGAGTCTAATGAGCAGCGTTGTTGCCATCGTCAAAAGCATTGTTGGCCAAGTCATCGCAGTATCCCCAGAAGGCATCCGGCGCGTCCTGATCGAAGGCGATCGCCTGTTCGCGGGCGAGCAAGTGTTAACCGGCGCAGGTGGAGCGGTAACGCTGGAGCTGGCTGATGGCCGCTTGCTGGACCTTGGGCGCGATACTCAGTGGAGCGCAGACGCACCGGACAGCAGCACTGATCTGGGCCTGGCCGCCGCGCAAGCTGCGCCGTCGGTTGAAGAACTGCAACAAGCGATCGCCGCCGGCGCTGACCCGACCACCGAGCTCGAAGCTACGGCTGCTGGCGCTACCGCCGCAGGTGGTGGCGCAGCGGGGGGTGGGCATAGTTTCGTTATGCTCGATGCCACGGCGGGCAGTGTCGATCCGACAGTGGGCTTCCCCACCGAGCCTCTGAATTTCGCAGCCGCCGCTACTGCCGAGGAAACCGGGGCACTCACCGCAGCGTCCACTACGGCGGACACTCCGATCGCCACGGACCTTACGCTGAGCGCAACCCCTTCGATCAGCGAAGCCGGTGGCGTCATCGTTTATACCGCAACCGTTGGGCAGGCACCGGCCACCAACCTGACCGTGACCCTCTCGAACGGCGCAGTGATCATCATTCCAGCCGGGCAGACCTCGGGAACAGTCAATTTTCCAGTTGCGGGCAATGATACGCCCTACATTGATGGTGGGCAGATCTCTACAACAGTGACTGGCACTACCGGTGGTGGCAACGTAGTCGTCACGCTGCCGCAGACACCGGTGGTGACTGAAATCACAGACACCATCGACACCACCACCGCCACCCTGACCGCTACTCCAAGCGTGACCGAAGGTGGCGTGATCACTTACACCGTGACGCTGAGCAACCCTGCTCAGACGCCGGTGACCGTGACCCTGTCCAACGGCCAGACCATCACTGTTGCAGCTGGCCAGAGCACCGGTAGCGTCGATTTCCAGACGCCGGCCAATGATGTCTACAACAACGGTTCGACCGTTAACACCACTATCACCGCAGCAACCGGTGGCAACTTCGAACAGCTGACGCCGAATCCAGCCCCGGCCACGACCGTGATCGCGGATTCCGTCGACACCACCACCGCCACCCTGACCGCTACTCCAAGCGTGACCGAAGGTGGCGTGATCACTTACACCGTGACGCTGAGCAACCCTGCTCAAACGCCGGTGACCGTGACCCTGTCCAACGGCCAGACCATCACTGTTGCAGCTGGCCAGAGCACCGGTAGCGTCGATTTCCAGACGCCGGCCAATGACGTCTACAACAATGGTTCGACCGTTAACACCACTATCACCGCAGCAACCGGTGGCAACTTCGAACAGCTGACGCCGAATCCAGCCCCGGCCACGACCGTGATCGCGGATTCCGTCGACACAACCACCGCCACTCTGACCGCTACTCCAAGCGTGACCGAAGGTGGCGTGATCACTTACACCGTGACGCTGAGCAACCCCGCTCAAACGCCGGTGACCGTGACCCTGTCCAACGGCCAGACCATCACTGTTGCTGCTGGGCAGAGCACCGGTAGCGTCGATTTCCAGACGCCGGCCAACGACGTCTACAACAATGGTTCGACCGTTAACACCACTATCACTGCAGCAACCGGTGGCAACTTCGAACAGCTGACGCCGAACCCGGCGCCGGCCACGACCGTCATCGCGGACTCCGTCGACACCACCACCGCCACTCTGACCGCTACTCCAAGCGTGACCGAAGGTGGCGTGATCACTTACACCGTGACGCTGAGCAACCCCGCTCAGACGCCGGTGACCGTGACCCTGTCGAACGGCCAGACCATCACTGTTGCTGCTGGGCAGAGCACCGGTAGCGTCGATTTCCAGACGCCGGCCAATGACGTCTACAACAACGGCTCGACCGTTAACACCACTATCACCGCAGCAACCGGTGGCAACTTCGAACAGCTGACGCCGAATCCGGCGCCGGCCACGACCGTCATCGCGGATTCGGTCGACACCACCACCGCCACTCTGACCGCTACTCCAAGCGTGACCGAAGGTGGCGTGATCACTTACACCGTGACGCTGAGCAACCCTGCTCAGACGCCGGTGACCGTGACCCTGTCCAACGGCCAGACCATCACTGTTGCAGCTGGGCAGAGCACTGGTAGCGTTGACTTCCAGACGCCGGCCAATGATGTCTACAACAATGGTTCGACCGTCAGCACCACTATCACTAGCACCACCGGCGGCAATTTCGAGCAGCTTGATGTGAGCTCCACACCTGCCGTTACATCAATCACTGACTCGATAGATATTTCGACCGTAACCCTAACGGCCACCCCAAGCGTGACCGAAGGCGGCACCGTGGTGTACACCGCCACTGTCAGCGCCCCAGTCACCGGTGCCCCACTGGTGATCACCCTGGCCAACGGCCAGACCATTACCATTCCGGTCAACGCAAGCTCCGGCTCGGTTGACTACGTTGCGCCAAACAACGTCTACAACACCAA